>CAYRHG010000116.1:0-44723 GCA_964424025.1 uncultured Dehalococcoidales bacterium
GTCATCGAAGTCGACGGCGGCCAACACGACCAGAGAAGCCAAGCCGACGCCTACCGGACCCAACGCCTGAACCGCGCCGGCTACCACGTCCTACGATTCTGGAACAACGAAGTCACCCACAACACCCAATCCGTCCTCCAAACCGTCGACCAAACCCTCATCGAACAAGACCGACAACAATCAAACCAACCACCCCAAAGACAACACAGAACACCTTAAACCCTCCCCTTAGCTAGAGCAAGAACAAACCTCCCCTTCGCAAAGCGCAAGGGGACGCGTGGGAGCGAAGCGAACACGCAGGGGATGCCCGCCCAAGGGCTGGACGAACGTTCGTGAATCCGGCAGACGTCGGCCCTCACCCGCCACGAGGGCGCGGCTACAGCACAAGATCGAAGTAAACCGATCGATGGAGGACGGCAACCCACCAACAGCCAACCTCCGGGCCCACGGTCTGGCAACGAGGGCAATGCTGAAACAAAGGACGGATCCAACCACGTCCAAACCCGCACCGCGGCGATAAATCAATCACTGTAGGGGCGTTTCGCGAAACGCCCCTACAGACCAAACAACCAAAACCTGCCCCAACCCCGCAGGCCAAACAGACACGCCCCAAAATCCTACCTCATCCCTAAATCCTGCCCATCCTGGTTCAGACAACAACCCGCCCCAAAATACCATTGAATCTCGCAACACTTACACCTCAACCACCACCTCCCATTAACCTCATGTCCACCGATTCCGATCCCATCCCACCCGAACAAGAAGAGCACTCCCGTGCAATGGTCGTCTTCGCCCACCCCGACGACGCCGACTGGGGATGCTCCGGAACCGTCGCAAAATGGGCCCGGCTCGGATGGGAAGTGGTCTACGTCATGTGCACCGACGGCTCGAAAGGCACCGAAGACCGGTCGCTCTCAGCCACCGAACTCAGCCGCATCCGCAAGCAAGAGCAAGTCGACGCCGGACGCGTTCTCGGACTCAAATCCATAGAATTCCTCGACTTCCCAGACGGATACCTCGAACCCACGATCCCGCTCCGCCGCGAGATCGTCCGCGTCATCCGCAAGCACCGCCCCCACATCCTCATCACCACCAACCCCAAACGCGACCTCATGTCCAACGGATACATCGGACACCCCGACCACTACGCCGCCGGCGAAGCCGCACTCTCCGCCGTATTCCCCTCCGCCCGCGACCACCTATGGGACACCGGACTCCTCGAACAGGGCCTCGAACCCTGGAAAGTCCACGAAGTCTGGGTCATGATGTTCGGCGAAGCCGGAGACCACTGGAACCCGCTCGAAGAGGAAGACGTTGAAAAAGCCATCGGCGCAATCAAATGCCACGTCAGCCAACTCGACCGGCCCGACCAAGTCGACGGCTGGATGCGACGATGGCGCTCCGAAAACGGCAAGAACATCGAAGCCCCCTTCGCCGAAGGATTCAAACGCTTCCAACTAGTGCCAGCCTGGAGTCCAGATGATGATGACGAGGGCGATGATTAGTCCGGCTGCAGTCCGTGATACAACGTAACCATCTCTCAAACGTTCCAAAACTTCACAGCGTGTCACCCACCCAAGACAACCCACCGCCAGCATCGGACAGCAACCGCGCCCGGCAAAATCGCTCGCGCCTAAACATCACACACCCCATTCATTTCTCCGACGAAAACCTCGAAAAAACCTACAACCGACAACGCAAAATCGCCAAAAAAGACCGGAAATCAGAGCTGCGGAAGCTACATTGAGTTGTCGTCTAATTGTTGGTGAAAACGCGTCGCGAAATCAGTTAATTGCCACGATTGTCATAAATTAATTTGAAGTCAAAATCCGTAGATTTTACGAGCGTTTTTGCCCAGCAATTTCGATTGTTCGTCGTCGGTGAGCCAGTCGAACCCTTCCCGCACCAGTCGCAACTCGTCGGCCAAAGATATCCAACCATTCTTCTCTCGCAGATAACCCGGATATCCCGTACCCCAGGTACATCGATCAACCCCAAAAGCGTCGAGCGCCATACCCACCACACCATGCATATCCCGGTACGGAAAATCCTGCCCTGAGCGGCTGTGAACATCCGAAATCGTCATCACGACATTCGGAAACCGCGCCAGATCCAAAACCGGCAGATATGCCGTCCAACCATCACCCGCCATCCAAGGCTCCGGGTACATCATGTGGTCGACGATCCAAGTAATCCCCGGAAATTCACCCACAACCCCCGCCATCTGCACCTCATTACCCACCCGATTGTGCACCTTCACAATACCCCCACGCTCCTCAATCGCGCGCAACATCGCCCCATTCCGCTCAACATCCAAGACCACATCATCAGGGTAATAATCAGGATGAAATCGAAAGCCTGACACCCCGAAATCATCCATCCACCGAGCTGCGATCTTCGCATTTTCCGGGTCCATCGGATCCACCAAACCGATCGATCTGAACCTGTCCCGATCCCGATTCGCCGATTCCGCAACATACGTGTTGTCCCAAGTCGAACCGCTTGACTGCACCAGCACCGCCGCATCGACACCGTTCGCATCCATATCCTCAATCAGCAACTCCGTAGGCCCAGCCTCCTCAGTAACAGCCGTCCAAGTCGGCGCAGTCGGACCCACCGGCGCGATAGGCGGCAACTCCCAAACATGGACATGGCAATCGATGATCATTTAACCGCTCCTAGCGACAAACCAACTAATCTCCAGCCGATTATGCACCAAGCCGACAACCGATGAAATCCGGCCTACCCAGAGCGAAATCCTCCACCGACATCGCCCGGCGTCCGGCCGCCTGAACCGTGTCCAATCTCAACGAAGTTCCTGCGCCGGCAGCAACCGAAATCGCACCATCATCACCGCGCAAAACCGTCCCCGGCAACACATCACCAATCGGTCCGCCAATCTCGGCATCTACGATTTTGAAAGGTTGCCCCGACAACAGCGTATTGGTGCCGGGCCATGGTTGAAACGCCCGGTTCATCCTGGCGATCGTTTCGGCCGACACGTGCCAATCAATCTCCCCGTCCTCTTTGTTTATCAACTTCGTCACAGAAGCCAAGTCATCGTCCTGAGCTACCGGTTTCAACGCCCCGGATTCCAATCCCCACAACGCCACCGGCAACAACTGCGAGCCGATATCGAAAAGCCGTTCCGTCAACTCGTCGCAACGCACGGAGTCGGAAATCGCGATTGGTGCCGACTGCGTCACGATCGGTCCCGTGTCCATTCCCTCATCGAGGAGCATGACCGTTACCCCCGTCTGTTGGTCACCCTCCAAGATTGCAGTCATGACGGGGCTAGGGCCGCGATGCTTAGGGAGCAACGATGGATGGAGGTTCACAACACCTAGCCGAGGTTGCGCCAAAAGCTCCGGCGGAATGAATCTGCCGTATGCGACCACCACGTACGCGTCGGCCTCCGCGCACGAAATCGCGGATACAGCGTCGGCGTCTAAGCGATCAGGGGTGATCACCGGGATACTAAGTTCCTCGGCGAAGATCGCGACGGGCGTTGGTGTTTTCATTCGTCCGCGGCCAGATTGTCGCGCGGGTCGAGTGCAGATCAGGGGCACGTCGATGTCGGCGTCCAACAAGGCGCGAATCGAGGGCGTCGCGTAGTTTGGAGTGCCGAAAAATACCGCTTTCATTTTGGCTGTTTTTGGAGATCTCAAAGCGAGATCGGGGTTATCGCGATTCGGGCTAGCGTTGGAAATCGCAATTGGCGCGCCAGCGGTGGGCTACATGTGAATTTTCGCGCCAATCGAGCGTTCGAGTTCGCGTCGAATCTGGGATTTTGCACGTCTGTTCAAGCCCAGAAATTTCGCTCAAAATCTTCAGAATCAAGGCGTTTTCCCGTTGCAGACATCTGTAAGTGCGGATATGTTAAATCTAGTTGATGATGTTCTCGGGCTCTGAGGAGGCAGTCCGAGGATCACAGAGCCGATATCCGTGTGCTAAGCGCCAGCTGGTGTCTTTGCGTGCGCAAAATTCTATTCGTTCACGAAAGGATGATCTGTGCCTGATGCCGTGTCAGACCGCAGCGAAAGCGAGTTGCAGAAGAAGTGGAATGCCGTCATCGGCATGGTCGAGGTTCAGATCGACAACCAAGCGGATTTCAACGCATACCTAGCGGACGCCACCGCGACATCTCTCGAGGAAGGGGTGTTGCGCGTCACGGTTAGAAACGGCTTCGTCGCGGCGTGGATTCGTCAGCGTGTGATGGCGGGGATTCGGCGGTACGCCGCGATCGTCTTCGGGCAGGAGCTGAAGATCGAACTCGACACCATGGCGTATACCTCGAGCGATGTGTTGATTCGAGAAGGCCTTGCGGGAGACCACGCGGAGTGGGCAAACGCGCGGTGGAACCAGCATCGAGCTTCGATGGCGCGGGACAACGCGCGAGCATTTCCTATCGACCCGCACGCCACATTTGAGCGTTTCGAGCCCTCCGTCTGCAACGAGCGCGCGTTGAACGCGGCGCGGGGCGTCGCGAGCGCTCCAGGGACCGAGTTCAACCCGTTGACTATCGCATCTGAAACCGGGCAGGGCAAGACCCATTTGCTGAACGCGATCGCGCTCGAACTGCGTGGCAAAGAGTTGAATGTGATTTGCCTTACCGGTGAAGAGTTCGTGGACAGCTTTGTCAAAGCGTCCCAGATCGGCGGGTTGGCTTCGATCCGCGATCGATACCGCGGCGCGGACGCGCTGTTGGTCGACGGGATCGAGCAGTTCATCGGCAAAGCTAAAACCCAGACCTTCTTTTTGGGAGTACTCGAACATCTGCTATCGAATCGGAAGCAGGTGGCGGTCGCTTTCAATACGTCCCACGACATGAACGACCTAGCCGACGAGATCACTTCGCGCCTCGCAGGTGGACTCGAGGTGCGTATCGGTGAACCGGATGTTGATCTCATGCGCGCGGTGATCATGCGATACGCCCGAGAGCGGCGATTGAACCCGATAGCGACCGACGCTCTTGACTATCTGCGCGACGTCACCGTCCGCAATGTCCGAGAGATCATCGGCGGTATAGCTCGCGTCGGAGCACATACGAGATTGGGTTACGCCGCAGAGTCGTCAGGTACGGCGACGATCACGCGGGCGGTATTCGAAGACGCGTGGAGAGACCGGGTGAGCGCGCCGGATGCCAGTCTTTTGCCGCCTGAGGCGGTGTTTGATGCGGTTGCGCAGGTCTTCAATGTGACGCCGGACCAGCTGAGACGTCGTGGACGTGGAAACAGGTCGCTGACAACGGCGCGGGACGTGGCGATGTATCTGTTGCGCGACAATTGCGGTCTGACGAGCTCTGAGACGGGGACGTTGATGGGCGGAAGGCCGCATTCCACAGTCTTGGCGGCGTTGACGCGTTACTCGGAGCGCCGGAAAAGCGATCCGCAATCGCAAGAAGCGGAACGGCGTATCGAGCGGTTGCTGAGATAACTGCCGGTATCGGGTAATGATCTACTCGGAGCCGACGGTTTTGAAGTAGCGGTCGCGGTACCAACGCAACTCCGCGATGCTCTCGAGGACATCGTCCAATGCGCGGTGTGATTTGGTTTTCGATGGCGGGTCCTTAGCGTCTGGATGCCATCGGGAGATCAGTTCCTTGATGGAGCTGACGTCTACGATCCGGTAGTGGAGGTATGCTTCGAGTTGCGGCATCTCGCGCTTCAAGAAAAGTCGGTCGACCCAGATGGAATTGCCGCACAGAGGCGCCTCCCACTTACCAACCCAACTCTTGACGAAGTCTAAGGTTCTTTTCTCGGCTTCGTTGATGCCGATCTTCGAGGCCCTGACTTTGTCCATCAACCCTGAATCGGTGTGTTGCTTGGCCGACCAGTCATCGATGTTGTTGAGATCGTCGACTGAACGGTTGATGGCGATGTCGGGTCCTTCGGCGAGGACCTCAAGATTCGCGTCTGTGACGACGGTGGCGATCTCGATGATTACGTGTTGCTCCTCGAGTCCGGTCATCTCGAGATCGAGCCAAACCATGCGACCTTTGCCTTTTTTGTTGGTTGGCATCTCAAGATGAGGATACCAGTGCGCAGGAATCCCAAAGGCAGGTCGCCGAGTTCGTGTCGGGTCAAATGAATGTGCGAAAATCTGCGGTACCGGGTTTGAAATTAATGAGTGAGGCGCAACGAGGAGGTGATCGTGACCTTTTGCGATGACATCGAAGCTGCATCGAAGGCGCAGCGCGAAGCGATGATGCGACATCCATTTGTGCTGGGCATCGGGGATGGAACGTTGTCGGATGACCGTTTCCGACACTTCATGACTCAGGATTACGTGTATCTGATCGACTATGCGAGATGCTTGGCGATGGGTGCGGTCAAAGCGCCCGATCTGGATACGATGAGCTGGTTCGCCGGTGCCGTTGACCACATCCTCAACACCGAAATGGAGCTTCACACCTCATACTGCGCTGAAATCGGGATCTCTGCGGGCGAGTTGGAATCTACGCGCCACGCACCGACGACGTATTCCTATACGAGTTATCTGTTGCGCGTCGCGCAGATCGGCAGCTTCGGAGAACTGATAGCCGCTCTTGTGCCGTGCATCTGGGGTTACTGGCAGGTCGGCGAGATGCTCGCCAATCAGGGAGAACCTGCCCACGCCCCGCAATACGCCGAATGGATCCGCATGTACGCAGGCGAGGAATCGCGGACCATCGCACTGGAGGCGCGCGCGATCTGTGATCGGGTCGCGGCGACAGCTGGCAGCAATGAACTCGAAGCGATGCGAGAGGCGTACATCACGTGCACGCGCTACGAACGCGAATTCTGGCAGATGGCTTGGGATTTGGAGGAGTGGGGAGTTTAGTTACACCGAACGGTCGCCATCGACTGCTCGGATTGGCCCGCTATAATTGCATCACGGCGAAGCTGAGCGGGAGTAACTCAGTGGTAGAGTATCTGCTTCCCAAGCAGAAGGTCGCGGGTTCGAATCCCGTCTCCCGCTCCATCTACTCGCTCTTTCGCATTGCTACCGATCCTGCACCGATCCATCGAATCCGATCGGTGTATCCAGGACCTTAGGCTCTTCAGAGATGGTCGCTAGGGCGTCTTCGTTTAGTTCGATCCCTAGACCCGGTCCTTCTGGAACTGTCAGATACCCGTCGATGAGTTCCAAGGGTTCAACGAGCAATTCCGACTTGGGAGGTTCGGATTCTCCTGTGTACTCTTGCAAAGCGAAGTTGGGTATACAGGCGTCGAGTTGAACACAAGCGGCGGTGGATACGGGAGACAGCGGGTTGTGCGGTATCACTTTTACGTGCTGCGCTTCGGCCATCGCCGAGACCTTTTTGCAGCCGGTCAGGCCGCCGCAAAGACATAGATCTGGGCGCACGTACGCACATGCTCCATTCTCTAGCAGTTGCTGGTACTCAAAGATCGTAGTGAACCGCTCGCCTGTTGCGATTGGGATGTTGCACTGGGCTTGCACTTCGGCCATGCGAGCGGGACTGTCGGGCAGCATGGGATCTTCGTAGAAGAACGGATTGAACTGTTCGAGTCGTCTGCCTAGCCAGATCGACTCGGCTGGGTTCATCTGCCGGTGTATCTCGACGCAGATGTCGACATCGCTGCCGACCGCGTCTTTGACCATTCCTACACGCCGGACCGCTTCATCGGCCCACTCGGTGTACGACTTGTGTAGGTAGTAGTCGTTTGGAAATGGCGTGAACCGTACGGCGGTGAACCCTTGCTGTTTGGCGCGCAGCGCGTCCTCTGCCAGTTCCTCACCTGTGTCACCACCGACATGCATGTAGCAACGAACCCGGTCGCGCGTTTTGCCGCCCATCAAGTCGTAGATCGGGACGCCCAACCTTTTGCCCTTCATGTCCCACAATGCGATGTCGATCGCGCTCAAAGCACCTTGGACAACGGAGCCCATGAAGTGGGACGAGCGATACAGGTACTGGTAGTGATGCTCTATGAGATTAGGGTCTTTTCCGACTAGGTAGTCGCTCATGACCTCGATCATGGTGTTGGTCGGGCGCTGCCAACCGTGCACGCCACCTTCGCCTACGCCAACATAGCCATCCTCGGAGTGGATTTTTATCAATAGCCATCGGCTCCAGAGGAATGTTTCGACTTTTTCGATTCTGGTCATCGTTGTTACCTGTCCGTGGTGTCAGCGTGGGTAACGGCTCTGAGCCGTCTCAGCGATTGCAGTTTACCCGAAACCCGTCTATTCTTTCTCCGAAGACCGAACAATCCGAGGGTTCGTCAATGCAAATACTGATAACGGGCATCACGGGTCGCGTAGGTGCCAACGTTGCAAAACGATTCGTCGACATTGGACACGATGTGACAGGTTTCGTCGTACCCGGAGATCCGCAAATCGATAAAGTAGCCCAAGCTGGCGCTCATATTGTCGAAGGAGACCTTACTTCTCAAACCGACGTCAGATCTGCTGTCGAGGGAGTAGAAGCCATCTTCCATCTGGGCGCTGCTTTCCAGGCTGGCGGCCCATTTACTCCGGAGCAATACTTTGACATCAACGTCAAAGGCACATTCAACATCCTTGAAGCTGCATTGGCATCAGATCGCATTCAACACGTAATCCACACCAGCACTGACGCGACGATGGAAAAGTACCCGCCCGATGGGATCGAAAAGCCGATACGCGAAGACACGCTGCCGTTGGCAACTACAGGGTGGTATGGCTACACCAAGGTCCTAACCGAGCATCTTGTCGATCGTTACGTTCGTGCGGAATCGCTCCCGGCGACGGTGTTTCGATTTGCGAACGCGTGGGGCGCAGGTGAAGCGCTGGACTTTGGCCAGTTCCATATGAGAACTTTCATGGATCAGCTCGAGGGAAGTGATGATCCTGCGGGACGCGCCGCATACGAGACGATGTCCGTTGCATATGACGGCGATCCGCATCTCATCATCGCCGCCGACCGAAATGGCCGAACTTGGAAAAAACACTTCGTCGAAGTCCGAGACATCATCCACGCCTACGAGAAGGCACTCTCCAACCCGTCAACATTCGGCAACACCTACCAGATCGCGTCTCGTGAGCCGTTTGTTTGGGACGAAATGATCCCGTACATCGCAGACAAACTCGGCTCACCGTACACGCGTGTGAACCTGCCGATCACTCCAACCTACTACGAGTACGACCTTTCGGCGTCGATGCGGGATTTCGGCTACGATCCGCCCTTGTCGTTGCGCGACATGATCGATGAAGCGGTCGCACATCAGCGCACCGGTGCGGGATCGATAATCCCTACAACGTTCTGAATCGTTGCATCGCGTAATAGATACCGAACGCGAATCCGATCAGACCCGGTAGATGCACCACGATGTTGCTGCTTAGGAGCAGGGTTGGGAACAGTTGGCCAATGAACTGGACAAACATCACCTCTGCGACGTAAAAGACCAACCCTAAAACGGCCGCCATGATTCGCAGGCTCGTCGAGTATTTTCTGCCGCCTATCAAGAACATTGCTTGTGAAACGCCCAAGGCTCCTGCAAATTGGGCAACACCAACGACGATGAGCCAAACCGTGTAGGTGGTCCCTTGCAAGATGTCCAGCGACCAAAGAGTTGTGAGAACAACCGCGGCGACAAGACCGAGTCCAATCGCCGCCGCACCACCAAGGACTCCGATTCTCACCAAGTCGCTCTGGGTGACTTTGAAAATCTCGGGTCCGCCGATGGATGCGCAGTCTGGACATTTGGAGCCGACAGGCGCGTAAACCATGCAACGAGGGCAGATCGGATCACCGCAACGCGCGCAGTGAAGGTTGGTCTCGACACCCGAATCGCGTGGACACTCCGTCATGTGGAGTTCTATATCGGTAGCGTTCTCACTCATCTTCCATGTTTCAGGTTAACGTGTCTCGCGCGGCTGGCTGCTTACCCAGGTCTCTCTCGACGCGATGTCGCGGTCATAGACCATTCGGTTCCAGATCAGCCGGGTCCGCGTCAACTCCTCATAAGTTAACAACGGTTTTTGGAATCCGCCGGATGTAATGCGCCTCGCTATCGTTATCAGCGCAAAACCGATTCCGTACACTGCAACCCACGAGTCATATCCGGCCCACAACGCCCAGATGGGTAGCAAAGCGGTCGCAATCAGCCACGATACCGCTGAGTCCTTCCAAGGTGTCAGGCTGAAGAGAATTCCCGGGATCGTCGCCCAAAGCACAAAAAGCGGGACACCGTAACCCACGATCGAACCAATTCCTACGGAGATACCCCGGCCTCCGGAGAATTTCAGGAAAATCGGCCAGTTGTGGCCGCACATGGCGGCCAACGCCGCGCAGGCGATTGCTATTGGATTGAGGTCAAGCACCATCGGCCCACCAACGATGACGGGCAACAATCCCTTGCCGAAGACATCGAACAACGCGATCGGGGCGACCCATTTTTTGCCGACGTGGTGAGAGACGTTTGAAGCGCCGACGTTGCCGCTACCGTAGTTTCGAATATCGATTCCCGCGACCAGTTTTGCGACGAGGTACGCGGATGGAACGGAACCAACAAGGTAGGCCCCAAGGACCAGAGCGATGGCGATCAAAACCTCTGACATCTGTTAACCGCTACAGCCTTCGTTCGTCGATGCGGTGACCAATGTCTCCGCCGTGTGCATCTAGCGCTCGTTCGTAGAGCTCGCGCACCGTGCCCGGTGGCGGTCCATTCATGCCCGGCAAGACCTCGTTCTGTGTGTCGTTCGCGTGGTAATCGGAACCGCCAGATTTGACCAGTCCGTAACGATCGGCGAGGTTTGAATACCGATCGATCATGTCGTAACCGTATTTCTCGGCGTATACCTCTATCCCGGCTAATCCTTCAGGTGCGAGAATCGCTAGGACATGTTCGATGTTGCTGACAGTACGAGGGTGGGCAACGGTGGCCACTCCTCCTGCGTCGTTTACTAGCTCCAGAGCATGTACGCCGTCAAGTTTACGTCGCGACACATACGCTGGGCGACCGGGAGAAAGATAGAGCCTGAAAGCGTCGGCCACAGAATCTACGTATCCTGCGGCGAGCATTGCACGAGCGATGTGGGGCCTGCCGATCGCACCTTCAGCGTTGGCGGTTATTTCATCCCAACCAACAGGCAATCCCATTTCGCCGAGACGTTCAACGATCTGTTCGGCTTTAGTTTCGCGATCTTCCACCAGAGCGGACAGTTCGCGCTGAAGCGCAACCTTCCCACGATCGATGAAGTGACATGTGAGGTGGATTTCCGTATCTTCGACTTGGGCACTCAACTCGATCCCGGGTATGAAAGTGATATGCGAATGTGCGGCGGCCGCTTTCTCTGCTTCATCCAATCCAGACGTTGTGTCATGGTCTGTGATCGCGAAATGGAGCAACGAGGTTTGGCTGACGTGGTCAACGATTTCCGACGGGGATTTGACGCCATCGGAAGCAGTCGTGTGAAGGTGCAGGTCTTCTTGAACAGGCCAAGGGGGCGGTGCGATCAGATAAGACCGCGGGTCGTGCCGAGCACCGGAATCAGAATCCGACATTAGCGCACTACACCTTAATCGAAGGTTGGTGTCAACCCGTCAGAAGATCGATGGCGAGGGATCTCAACTCGCAATCGCCTCGGCCCTAGATTCACGTATCACGATGACCTTGATGAGCCCGGGGTACTGCAGCCGTTGTTCGATCGCTTTTGCGATGTCGTTCGACAGCACACTCGCATCTGCGTCGTTAACTTTTTCCGGATCCACTAGGACACGGACTTCCCGTCCAGCTTGGATCGCGAAAACGCGTCTGACCCCATCGAATCCTCGGGCCACATTCTCGAGCTCGTTGAGTCGTTGGAGGTAGTTCTCTCGCGTGTCGCTACGTGCCCCTGGTCGCGCGGCGCTGATCGCGTCGGCGGCTGCCACCAAGAAAGAGACCGGCGTCGTCATCTCGCGATCGTGATGTTCGCGTATTGGGATCACAATGTTGTCGCGAACACCGTATTGTGCTGCGACGTCGGCACCGATCTCGGCATGCGGTCCTTCCACCTCGTGCGTCAGCGCTTTACCGATGTCGTGTAGAAAACCTGCGGTCTTTGCGACCTGCGCGTTCGCTCCTATCTGGGACGCCAACATGCCCGCGACGTGACCGACTTCGACGCAGTGCTGCAACACGTTTTCACCGTACGAGTAGCGGTATTTCAACCGTCCCATCAACTTGGTGAGCTCCGGGTGAAGACCACGAACCCCGACGTCTAAGACGGCGTCCTCGCCAGCTTTCCGAACCGCCGAATCGACTTCGCGGCGTGACTTACGCACGGCGTCTTCGATGCGCGCTGGTTGGATCCTGCCGTCTTTGATGAGGCGTACCAACGCTACACGGGCGACTTCGCGCCTAATGGGGTCGAAACACGATATTGCGACCGTGTCAGGCGTGTCATCGACAAGGAGATCGACGCCAGTGTTGGCTTCGATCGCGCGAATGTTCCGGCCTTCCCGACCGATTAGTCGGCCTTTGACATCTTCGGACGGTATTGGGATGCTAGTTACAGACGCCTCACCGACCACATCAGAGGCGAGCCGTTGCAACGATGCCGCGAGAATATCTCGGGCGCGTTCGTCGGCCTCATCTTGATAACGGAGTTCCGCTTCTCGGAATCGGCGTTTGAATTCGTACTCGTTGTCGTCTTCAGCGCGTTGGAACAAGATATCTCGGGCCGAATCACGTGACATACCGGAGACGCGCTCCAGTTCTGTCGCGGTGCGCTCTCGCAGATCTGCGTCGGCCGCTTTGAGTTCCTTCTCTCGAGACTGAAGGTCTGTTTGCTGCTCTCGCAGCTCCTCGGCGGATTTGTCTATCCTCCGTTGGATGCGTTGCAGATCACGACGCTCGCGCCTCGTCTGCCTGGCCGATTTGGTTCTTTCCGATTCGATTTCGTTTCGATATTCTTCCGCTCTGTTTTGCGATTCTTTGAGAATTTCGTTGCTTCTAGTCCGCGCCTGTTCAATTTGCTGCGTCAGTGCGTCTTCGGTCGCTTTGATGGCTCTGGAATTGAGACGTGAATTGCCCCAATACCCCAGCGCCACGCCCACAATCAAAAACACCAGCGCAGACACGCTTGCCAGGCCGGCTACTAAGGCAGGATTCATGGATTGACTCCTTGTTGTAGCCGCAGTTACCTGCGTAAGGAACGCGTTGAGAAGGGATTGCTTGGACGTTGAGTTGACGAATTCATCTGTGTTCCGGCTTCGCGGTCATCCGGATATCACCAAATGCCGCACCAGAATCGAGCAAAACGCCCAAGTCAGGCCTCTCAGCCCAACGCGGTCCACAATGTTCCGTATCGTTAAATCTTAAGCAATAATTGGCGACATTCGCAACACGCACCTCGTGAGTGCGGTTAGTTTGAGACCATCTTCAACGCGCTCCAATAGCGCACTGACCGCCTCTAAGCCGAAAATCTAGGTGTGAATTGCGAGCTGATCTCGCTATTCTTCTTCCTCAGATTCTTCTTCGCCTTCACCTTCGCCTTCGCCTTCGACCATCTCTTCTTCATCTCCCTCGACGATGTCCTCGGCAATTACACGTGGCGGCTGGATCCATGCGATCCGCTCATCTGGGTCGCCAGCTAAGGTGGCGCCGTCTGGCAAATTCAGTTCAGACGCCAAGATTGCGTCGTCCAAAGACTCCAAAACTATGCAGTCGGCTTCGAGGCTTTGGGGTATCTCTCCCGGTCGGGCGGCTAGGACAACTTCGTACACGCCTTGGGTGACGAACCCTGCGCCCCCTCGAGTTCCGGGCGCTGCGTCTTGATTGGTCAATAAAACAGGAACCGGCGCTTCAACAGTTTGATTGGGATCAACGCGCAGAAAATCGACGTGTAGCAGATCGCCTGAGACCGGGTGGGTGGCGACTTCACGCACCAATGTCACATCTGAATCGCCGGCCGCTGATTTCACGGTAACCGGTGAAGTGCGTCCGGCGGACCGGACAATGTTAGTCAAATGGCGGATGTCAGATTGCAATGCGAGCGGTGCATCGCTTAATCCGTAAACGTGGATCGGGATGATGCCCTTAGCCCGTAGAGCACGATTCTTCTTGCCCATTGCCGTTCGAGGGGCAGCTTCTAGCACCAGTTCGTCCATTTTTCACTTGCTTCCAATTCTGGTTTTTCTTTTCGGATCGTGCTGTTCCAATTAATCGTCCGGGAGGCCGAGCTAGGATCCAAAAAGGGGCGCCAAACCTCGATTCTATCTTTGGTGCTATAACTTTCCAACTCGGCGCGGGATCGAGTTGAGTTGCAATCTCCGACTTGTATACTTTCAGCATCGGAAAACTCGGCTCGTCGCACTTTTTCTCATTTAGGTTTCCGCCGATCCGAATTGAACCATTTCCGATGCAGTGAATGGTCTCGCGCAATGTTGATACCGATGAGAGTGGACTACGCGGTCCGTATGCTCGTGTTTCTCGCGATGCAATCGGACAGCGAGTACACGACGACATCGGTTATCGCCAAGCAACAACACATTCCGGAACCGTTCTTGTTGCGAATATCTGCTGATTTGGCCCGGTCAGGATTGATCGAATCGAGGCGCGGTCCGGGTGGCGGGATCAAACTGGCGGTTCCGCCCGACGAGATCACGGTCGGCAAGGTTGTTGACTGCGTCGACCATACTTTGGCCGCAATAGACTGTCTATCCGAACCTGATGCATGCCTGATTTCAGGCGCTTGTTCGCAACGGGAGCTTTGGGGCGAAGTTGAACAGATGCTGCTCGATTACCTGTTCGAGATTAAAATCGACGATTTGGCCAGGAAGCAGCAAGAGTTGGAAGGTGCCCAAGAGCTCAATCTTGCGATTGGCAGTACGAACTGAACAGGTTCTAGGATCCCGAAATCTTGATAGTTTTCGGCGCGATGCGGTGGCCGCTGGTGCTCGTACGTCGTTAGTGAATCATTGGGATAGAATCACGCATATCTGTAGCTAGGAATCGCATCTCCTAAAGAACTCCAGCTTGCGAAGAATTGCGGTGTCCACGCAATCGAAGGTCAATCAAATGCAAAGCACAAACGGTTCAGTCAACGGCAGCGCGGTGGCTGCCCCACCACTCACTCCAGCGCAGGTTCAACGATACAGCCGCCACTTGATCATGCCAAACGTGGGTAGCGCGGGCCAACGAAAGCTGGTTGGTGCGAAGGTGTTGGTAGTGGGTGCCGGCGGATTGGGTTCACCGGTTTCGCTCTATTTGGCATTAGCAGGCGTGGGAACCATCGGCATCGTCGATTTTGACACCGTCGATGTCAGCAACCTCCAACGCCAGATTCTGCATTCCGACGCGGATGTCGGACGGCGAAAGGTGATCTCGGCTAAAGAGACGCTCGAGGCGCACAATCCTGAAGTGAACGTGATCATCCACGAGGAGCCGATCAACGCCGATAACGCGATGGACATCATTCCGGGTTACGACATCGTGGTCAACGGTGCTGATAACTTCGCAACCCGATATTTGGTCAACGATGCAGCGTATCTAGCGGGTAAGCCGCTCGTCGATGGCGCGATTTTGGTGTTCGACGGTCAAGCTGCGACTTATCTGCCGGGTCAAGGTTGCTATCGCTGCCTGTTCCCGGATCCGCCGCCACCTGGCGAGGTGCCAAACTGTGCGGAGGCTGGAGTCATCGGGGCGCTGCCCGGTCTAGTTGGATCGATCCAGGCGCTTGAGACGATCAAGATCGCGATGGGGATCGGCGAGACGCTTTCGGGCAGGATGCTGATCATCGACGCGTTGACGATGGAGTTCCGAGAGATCAAGGTTCGACGCAACCCGGATTGCAAACTTTGCGGCGACGAGCCCGAAGTCACCGAATTGATCGACTACGAGATTTTCTGCGGCATCGCACCGCCGCAGGCCGTCGCCTGATCCGCGGTAGTTTCGGCCGGTGAGGGAAGGCCAATACGCCATGCAGACCGCGGACCGCGTCGCTGTCGCTCCAGACGTATCCGAGGAGATCGGCAACACGCCGGTAGTGGACGTATCTCAATTCAGCCCGAACGGCCAAGTTCGCCTATTGGCGAAGTTGGAATCTCACAACCCGACGGGAAGCGTAAAAGACCGCGTCGCGGTATCGCTGATCGATCAGGCGGAGCGAGACGGGTTGCTGTCACGGGGCAGCGGAGGCGTAATCCTCGAACCGACGAGCGGCAACACTGGCATTGGTTTGGCTTTGATCGGCCGGCTCCGCGGCTACGAGGTCAAGGTGGTAATGCCGGAGAGTGTCAGTGCCGAGCGGGTACAGCTTCTCGAAGGATTTGGGGCAGAAATCATTTTTTCCGCCGCTGAAAAGGGCACTAACGAATCGATCAATGTTGCCAAGGAACTGGCTCACGAGAACCCATCGTGGTTCATGCCTTATCAGTACGGGAATCGCGCCAATCCAGATGCACACTACAACTCCACAGGGCCTGAGATAGCTCGCGATGTACCCGATGTTGATATGTTCGTGGCGGGTCTCGGGACAGGCGGTACGCTGATGGGCGTTGGGAGGGCTTTGCGCGAACATAACTCGGATATCAAGATCGTTGCCGCAGCGCCGCATCCAGATGACAAGGTGCACGGGTTGCGATCCATCGAGCATGGATTCATCCCACCCGTGCTCGACCTAGACGCGCTCGACGCTCGGATCATGGTCGAGGCCGAAGAGTCGTTTTATTGGACAAAGAAGCTGTTGACAGACGCCGGGGTGTTCGTAGGTGTTTCGTCGGGAGCGGTTTTGGCGAGTTCCATTCGGGCGGCGAAACGGCTGGAAAGAGGAACGATCGTGATGCTCTTTGCGGATGGCGGTTGGAAGTATCTCTCAACCGGCATCTATACGCGTGACTGGAGCGATATCCAGAACGAGGTGGAAGGGCAGACGTGGTGGTGACCACCGTCCCAACGGACGCGACTGAACTCTGTTTCGCGACGGCGAGTGATATCGCGTGCTGGGTTCGCAGCGGCGAAATTTCGGCGCGAGATGTGATGTCCGCTCATTTGGCGCAGATCGAACGCGTCAATCCGAAGGTCAACGCCATCGTCACGTTGCTCGACGGTGACGAACTGTTGGACAAAGCATCCGAATCAGACGATTTTTGGGCAAAAGCAGGTCCAGACGCAGTCGGTCCTTTGCATGGTTTACCGGTTGGGATAAAGGACCTTCAGCCTACCGCTGGCATTAGAACGACTTACGGTTCGCGGATCTTCCTAGATTTCGTGCCAAATAAGGACTCGCTGACCGTTCAGAGATACAAAGATGCTGGCGCGATTGTCATCGGTAAGACCAATACTCCAGAATTCGGAGCGGGTTCGCAGACATTTAACGAGGTTTTCGGCACTACGCTAAACCCGTACGATCTGACGAAGACTTGTGGTGGGAGTAGTGGCGGGGCATCGGTTGCGCTCGCTTGCGGGATGATGCCGATTGCGCAAGGTTCGGATTTCGGCGGGTCTCTACGGAATCCGGCTGCTTGGTCGAACGTCGTTGGGATGCGTAACAGTATCGGGACGGTTCCGGTTCACCCAGCGCCTCTCGGATACACGTCCGAATCGGTGACGGGCAGTATGGCGCGTACGGTTGCCGATGTGGCGTTGCAATTGGTTGCTCTCGCTGGCCCGGATCCGCGGGTTCCGAGTGCATTGATGCAACCCGCATCCGTTTTCGCCCAACCTCTGGATCGAGACTTCGCGGGCACAAGAATCGCGTGGAGTCGAAACGTCGGCGGTGCACCGATCGATCCGGTGATTACTGAAACATTGGATTCGCAACGGCGCATCTTCGAGGATCTAGGTTGCATAGTCGAGGATGCTGAACCCCCTTTGGAAGATGCCGGGGAGATTTTTCACACGCTGCGCGCTGCGATTTTCGCCCATCAGCACGAGGCGAACATACGAGACCATCGAGATTTAGTGAAAGAGACCATCATCTGGAACGCCGAGCAAGGGATGCGGTTAACGGCGCTTGAGGTTAAGAAGGCGGAAGAGGCCAGGACCAATCTTTACGTCAGAATGGCTGACTTCATGAGCCGATACGATTTCTTGGCTCTACCTGTAACTTCGGTGCCACCGTTCTCGGCGGATGAAGAGTACCCGC
Organism: uncultured Dehalococcoidales bacterium; assembly: GCA_964424025.1. GTDB lineage: Bacteria > Chloroflexota > Dehalococcoidia > Lucifugimonadales > Lucifugimonadaceae > Bin127. The sequence continues at coordinate 18,058 of CAYRHG010000116.1, forward strand.
GAGAAGTGGCTGGCAAACCTTTGACGAACTACTTGGAGTGGATGGCTCCATGCTCGTCAATCACCGTCACAGGTTTGCCTGCGATTTCAGTACCTGCGGGATTCGATCCCGAAGGGTTACCTGCTGGGTTGCAGATCGTCGGACGCCAACGTGCGGATTTCCAAGTGCTTCAACTTGCACACGCCGTTGAACAGGCAACGCAACATTGGCGAACTCGGCCTGCGATTGTTTAGCCTTTGGGTCTTCCGGATTGCTTTCAGGCGGTGATGCTCTTCAGAAAACTGGTTGATCCGGAAGCAAGCAGCGTTGTCAGATGGGTGTATAGATACGTCACCCCTTTGTCCAAATACCTTCGAGTCGCATCAGCATTCCCAGCAGATCCTGACACTTTCCCAGTCTCGGAAACCACAGCGAAGACGTGGTCCATAGCGTTTCGCACAGGTTGGGCTTCCGGCCGACCCGGAAATCCGAGCGACTGAGACAGGTCTGACGGGCCGACAAAGAAAACGTCCACTCCCTCGACGTCGACTATCTCATCCACGTTGTCGACGGCTTCGGCGTCTTCGATTTGCACGCATACAAGTGTTTCCGCGTTTGAGATCTCGGCGTACTCAGACATCGACATCCCTTGCCCGTACGATGACGATCTGACACCCGCCGCCAAACTTCGGTTTCCAACGGGGTGGTACTTAACCGCTTCAACCGCACGTCGTGCGTCTTCAGCCGTGTTCACGTGAGGGACTTGGACGCCTGCCATGCCTCGATCCATCAACTGGCCTATGGCTTCGAAGGAGTTTGACTGTGGCCTTGCTATCGGGGTTATGCCGGAGGCTTCAGCCGCCATCGCCATCAGTTCGGCGCTTTCGATGGATATCGAACCGTGTTCGCAATCAATGAGGACCCAGTCGAATCCGAGCTTTCCAACGATTTCGACGATGTGCGGCGAAGGGATCATCACGGATACGCCGAACGCGGGTTGGCCGGCTAGCAATTTACGCTTCATGCGGTTGGTCTTCATATCGTCCACTTTCTCGATCCCGTCGTGGACAAGAATGTTAACCATGCTTTGGGCATTCTCGCCTAAGGCGCGTCGACCCGCGTTCAATGGACCAAACGGCGGGATCATCGAATCGCTGATCCATCGGCGCAAAGTTTTTCGGGATATGGTGGAGTTGTTGTGGATCTGTGTCGGTTTGTAGCGCGGGCCGCGACGGATTGCTAAATTGAGCAGTTGAAGTACGCACTTGGACGCTTTGAGGACGTCGAGATGGATCTAGAACTAGAAGGCAAACTTGCGATCGTGACTGGTGGCAGTAGAGGCATTGGGAAAGCGATTGCTTGGGAGTTAGCACGTGAAGGGTGCGATGTTGCGATCTGTGCTCGAAATGCCGATCCGTTGCAGGCGACGGCGGACGAGATCGCGGGTGACACTGGTCGCGACATTTATGCCATAGAGTGCAACACGACCGATACCGATTCAGTGAACAGCATGGTCGCGCGAGCGAATTTCCAATTGGGCGGTATCGACATTCTTGTCAACAACGCGGCGCGGCCGCTCGGTCAGGCGCCGGTTCCGGGCATCGAAGGTGTCACGGACGATGCTTTCAACGAAGACATCAACACCAAGGTTCTCGGTTATCTCCGCTGTGCTCGAGCGGTCGCTCCGATCATGAAAGAGCGAGGTTGGCGTCGCATCATCAACATCAGCGGATTGGCGTCGCGCTCAAGTGGTTCCGCCGTCGGATCGATACGCAACGTGTCCGTATCGGCGCTAACGAAAAACCTTGCGGATGAGTTGGGTCCGTTCGGTATCAACGCGGTTGTAATCCATCCGGGCGCGACTCGGACCGAGGCGACTCCTCGCGTCGCCGCCGCGCGTGCGGAATCGGCCGGCGTTTCGGTCGACGAGGTGTTGGAAGAGATGGCGAGTGCGAACTCGGTTCGCAAACTCATCGATGCACGAGAAATCGCGTACGTCGCGGCATTCATCGCGTCGCCGAAAGCGGTTGCAATTTCGGGCGATGCGGTTGCGGCTGGCGGTGGCGTGGGAACCGCGATTCACTATTGAGATTCTTCGCTAACGCACTGCACTTGCTTCAGCGTCGAGCGATCTTACTCTAGAATCGATTCGATACATACCTTCGGGATGGACACGCGACGGTTCGTCGGGGATCGCCGGGTTCACTTCCGATTTCAATAGCATCTGATGACCGAAAACGAAATCATCGTAAGAGGCGCACGCGAGCACAACCTCAAAGATATTGATGTCCGCATTCCGCGTGACAAGTTAGTTGTCGTCACCGGTGTATCAGGTTCAGGCAAAAGCAGCTTGGCGTTCGACACCATCTACGCCGAAGGTCAACGTCGTTACGTGGAGAGCTTGTCGGCGTACGCGCGTCAGTTCTTGGGCCGGATGGAGAAACCTGAGGTCGATCACATCGAGGGACTGAGCCCGTCGATTTCTATCGATCAAAAGGGTGTTTCCCGAAACCCGCGGTCTACCGTCGGTACGGTGACCGAGATCTACGACTACTTGCGCCTATTGTTCGCGCGCGCGGGGCGGCCGCATTGTCGCAACTGCGGAAAGCCCGTCCAGAGGCAGACCGTCCAGCAAATAGTCGACTCGATTCTCAGGCTCGACGACGGCTCGAGATTGTTGCTGCTGGCGCCAGTAATCAAGCACAAAAAAGGCGAGCACACCGCCATTTTCGGAGAAGCATGGCGCGCGGGGTTTGTGAGAGTGCGTGTGGACGGCGAGGTGATGGAACTCAGCGAGGATATATCGCTCAACAAGAACCAATGGCACAACATCGAAATCGTTGTCGACCGCATCATCATTCGGAAAGACACAGAGAGAGAGCGACTGACGCAATCGGTTGAAACAGCGCTCAAAGCGTCTGATGGCGCGCTAACGGTTTCGGTGTTGAATCCTAGCGAACGGCTCGTCGAGGAACTGACTTCGGGCGCGCGCAGCACAGTTGCTGCAGGAACGATTAACAAGCAGAGGCGGCGAAAGAAGAGTGGTTCAGATGCTCAAGACCTGTCGTACTCCGAGCAGTTTTCCTGCCCGGATTGCGATATCTCGATGTCGGAGTTAGAACCACGGAACTTTTCGTTCAACACGCCGTTCGGGGCTTGCTCGGACTGTTCGGGCATCGGTTACAGGTTGGAGATCGACCCGGACCTGGTGTTGCCGAATAAGGCGGTTTCGCTCGGCGAGGGCGCGGTTGCACCGTGGAGCCGCGATGGGAAGAATTCGCAGTGGGCTTGGGGGCCGTTGCGTGCGTTGAACGAGCACTTCGACGTACCGCTAGACATGCCGGTATCTGGACTCGAACCGGAGCACCTGAAACTCGTGCTGTACGGATCGGGCAGAAAGAAGGTCCGACTGAGGCATGAAACTTCGTCTGGTGCGGTCTACGCATGGAACGGGAGGATCGAGGGGGTAATTCCGAACTTGGAGCGTCGGCACGCGAATACTGAATCGGACAACGTGCGCAACGACATCGAACGTTACATGTCGCAAAGGACATGCAACTCGTGCAACGGCGATCGGCTCAAACCAGACGCCTTGGCGGTCACCGTGCTGGGCATGAACATTATGGAGGTGACGCGTCAATCGGTGGAGAACGCGCTCGATTGGGTAGAGGCGTGCCGAGACGGTGCGTGGCCAGATAAAGCGCGTGCGGTCAGCGAACCCTTGACACAACGCGAGTCCTCCATCGCCGACCAGATCCTCAAAGAGATCGAATCGCGCCTCGGTTTCCTATCTCGAGTCGGACTGAACTATCTTACGCTGGACCGCTCTGCGGGAACATTATCCGGTGGTGAAGGGCAGAGGATCCGATTGGCGACCCAGATTGGTTCCGGATTGATGGGTGTGCTGTACGTCTGCGACGAGCCGTCCGTCGGACTGCATCCACACGACGGAGATCGCCTCATTGCAACTTTGAAGAGCCTGCGCGATGTCGGTAACACGGTGTTGATCGTGGAGCACGACGAGGCGGTGATGCGTGCCGCCGATCACATCGTAGATCTCGGACCCGGTGCAGGCGAACATGGTGGTGAGGTCGTCGCCCAAGGTGATATCGAGACGATAATCGCGGCGGAAGATTCGATCACGGGAGACTACTTGGGAGGACGCAAAGAGATCGCGACGCCCAAGGAGCGCCGGGCGGTTGGCGAGGATTCTATTGCCGTCGCCGGGGCGCGGGCCAACAACTTGAAGAATGTCGATATTGATATTCCGCTGGGTGTCTTCGTTTGCGTGACCGGGGTTTCGGGGTCCGGCAAGAGCACGCTGGTCAACGAGATCATCCTCAAACGGTTGGCACAGCATTTCTACCGCGCCAAAGATCGACCGGGTCCACACGACGACGTTACGGGTTTGGAGCACGTCGACAAAGTGATCAACATCGATCAATCGCCTATCGGGAGGACCCCACGTTCCAACCCGGCCACTTACACAGGAGTGTTTACGCCAATTCGCGAGCTGTACGCCACGGTGCCAGAGGCGAGGGCTCGGGGTTACACGCCGGGTCGATTCTCGTTCAACGTGCGCGGCGGCCGTTGCGAAACCTGTTCCGGCGCTGGCTATACGCAGATCGAGATGCAGTTTTTGCCGGATGTCACCGTACCTTGCGAAGTGTGCGAAGGTGCGCGGTACAACCGGGAAGCTCTCGAAATCCTTTTTAAGGGCGCTTCGATCTCCGATGTTCTAAACATGACGGTTACCGAGGCGCACGCGCTCTTCGAAAATATCCCGAAGATCTCGTCCAAACTCGTGACGCTGATGGACGTAGGCCTCGGCTACATCAGATTGGGACAACCAGCGACCACGCTGTCCGGCGGTGAGGCGCAACGTATCAAACTGGCATCCGAGTTATCGAAACGCAGCACTGGTCAAACGCTGTACATTCTCGATGAGCCGACGACCGGCCTTTCTTTCGACGACGCCGCGAAGTTGCTCACAGTTCTGCATCGGCTCGTGGACAACGGGAACACGGTGTTGTTGATCGAACATCATCTGGATCTGATCAAGAATGCGGATTGGATCATAGATTTGGGTCCACATGCCGGAGACGAAGGAGGGGAGCTGGTCGCGGTTGGAACGCCCGAATTCATTGCCTCGGTAGATGATTCCTTTACCGGCAGCTACCTGCGCGACGTAACGGGCATCGTGCCTGACCCAGACGCGGAGGGTGACTGCGCGATCAAGGCGAGCGATAACGGGCGACACTCGAACTCTGCGGAAAACGGTGGTGCAGAGATCAAGATAGCGGATATTTTGGCGGAGCATGGTCTTAACGGCTCCGCGACCAAACCGCCCAAAACTGGCACAAGGCGACGCAGGCGCAGGAGACGAAGAGCCGCGAGTCGCAGCAATTGACGGGTTCTCATCAAAACACGGTAACCCTGCATCCGCCACCGCGATACGTCCAAGACGGTTTGTTCGGTAATTCTTGCTTCGGATGCGGCGCTTGGAACGAGCAAGGTCTGAACATAAAGTCGAGTTGGGACGGCGATGTGTCGGTCTGCCACTTTACACCCCAGTCGCATCACGCCGCGATGCCGCACGACATTGTCAACGGTGGCATCATCGCCGCGGTCATTGATTGTCACAGCGTCTGCACTGCCATAGCTGACGCCTACAAAAGGTTGGATCGGTACGCCGGCGATGGGAAACGGCCGCTGCTGTGGTACGCGACCGCGTCATTGCACGTCAACTACTTAAAGCCGACGCCGCTTTCGATGCCGTTCACAGTTAGAGCGCGTGTCACGGATGTTGATCGTCGTAGGACGAGTCTTGAAGCGGAGTTGGTGAGCGATGACGGTACCCTCACATGCACGGGCGAGGTTGTCGCAGCCCAAGTTTCAGATCGATGGGCGAGGAATGAAGGGTACTATGGCGACGCGAGTCGAACGCCAGCCGAACCAACATAGCGATTACCATGTTGAGCACTATGCTCACACGTGACCAACTCGCTGCCCGGATCGACGCGTTTCCTCGTGTCGAGATCGCCCACACTCCGACTCCTTTGGAGGAAATGACGCGCCTGCGCGAAAGTTTAGCGGAAGAGGGAATTGGGGTTCCAGCGATTTACATCAAACGCGAGGATCTGACGGGGTTGGCTTATGGGGGAAACAAAGCACGCCATTATGAGTTCGAGATGCCGCACATCGTTGAAGCTGGGTATGACACGCTCATAAACATCATGGACTACCACTCGAACAACGCCCGAATGACCGCTGCGGCGGCCAACAAGGCAGGACTGAGGTACGTGCTGATTCTCAAGAATGCGGCTCATCGAAAAGTTCAGGGCAATCTGCTTATCGACAAATTGCTCGGTGCTGAACTTCATTTGTTGGACCAATTCCAATCAGAGAACGCGGTCGAATTTGCCGAAGACTTGAAACAGCAGATGGAGTCTGAGGGTGCCAAGGTCTATTTCTTGCAGGAGCACCTTTTTCCGCGGATCGTGGGCATGGTGGGTTTCGTCCGATGCGGTCTCGAAATGCTCGATCAAATCGAGGAACGAGGTCTTGAGAATGTCCACATCTACGGTGTTGCGGGTCGATCTTTGTGTGGATTGGTACTCGCTGCCAAGAACCTAGGTCTCGACTGGAAGTTCACCGGTGTCACAGTGAACTACGACATGCCGCTAGACGAATACATATTCCAACATACCGACGACATTCGCGAACTGACAGGACTGCCCATCACGTTTGCACAAGACGATATGCGTGTGCTCGATCAGTTTGTGGGCGAAGGATATGGAGTGATGACTGCCGAGGTTGCGGACGCTATTCGGCTGACGGCACAGACCGACGCGATAATGCTGGATCCGAATTACACAGGGACGGTGATGGCGGCGATGTTGGATGACATCCGAGAAGGTAACGTTTCGGCCGACGAGACGTTGATCTTTGTGCACACCGGCGGGTTGCCGGCGCTCTTCACGTTCGCGCATGAATTAGCGGGTTGACGCGCGTTTCTACTCTGAAGGTCGCTAGGGCTGAGCATGGCGAATGTTCGAGCCTTGTTTCGACGCCTCACGACGAAGGCAAAAACGTCAATCGGTCAGAACTGTTGATCCGTTGGAGATTGGCAATCAACAGCTGGTTTTGCCTACGTTGGTCTTGGATCCGCAGATGGTTGGACCATTTTGCTGACAGCATGGCACCTGCTAGCAAGATGATTGATTCGATGTACACGAAGAAAAAGAACATCATTACGGTGCTGATGCTGCCGTATATCGAGGTCAGCAACCCACCTGAGTTGCGGAGGAACAAGATGAAGATGAATTTGGTCAATTCGAAAGCGACCGTAGCTAGCAGGGCAACTCCAAGGATCTCGACGAACCGCACGTTTGTATTCGGAAGCCACCAATAAACGACGGAGAACACGACGTAGGTGATGACGGCCGGAATGGCAAGACCAGCAATTATCACTACCCATTGGTTGAACGGTGCGACTTCGCTGGCCAAAAGGAAAGCGATCTCCCCGATGAAGGAGAATATCGTCGACAACAGAACGGACAAAAATATGAGTGACGATGCGACCGTCATCATGACGAAGTCAATCAAACGCTCGGTTAGGAATGGGCGCGGCCTGTAGATTCCCCAGATGATGTTGACGCTCTTACGGATCGAACCGAACACGCCCATCCCCGCCACAAATAGGCCGAGCCCGGTCAAACTGGAAGTAACCGCGGGTTGGTTGCTGACATTGTGGATGAATCCCTCTACGAAGGACGGTCCCTCGGTTTCTCCCAACACTGGGATCTGATTGACGATGCCGGTGATCAAACGGTCTTCGAATCCTTCAGCACCTACGACGAAACGCCAAAGTGTGATCAAAGCTATGGACAGGGGGAAGATCGACAGGAAACTGTAGAAAGCGATCGCCGCGGCGAGATAGTGTCCGTTTACGGACATGAAGTCGTTCACGTTGTGGAACAAAAACCAGAATGTCTGGCGTCCCCAACGCAAGGCTAAGCGGATGTTTCTTTGATCGCGAGTGGTCGCCATTGGTCGGGTCTCCTAGAGACCCCCGACAAGGTATTGAAAGGTGGGGAGGACGGGCAGATGCCCCGTCAATCTAGTTCTCCGCTTCGGTACGCGGTGATGTAATTCATTGCGAAGTCGTCCTTACCTTGAAGTAGATCGACCGCATATCGGACGCGAGGAGATTCCATGTCAAGCCCCATCGCTCGATCGACTTTAACTTGTATGGGGTCGATGATACCGGAATCCGCTCCTGCTTCAACCGCCAACCTGACAAACGCTTCGTTGACCAACGCTCGTTTTGGAAGACCAAACGACACGTTGCTCATTCCTCCGGTGATGTGAACGTCTTCGCCGAAGCGTTCCCGTAGCTTCGCTATCGCCTCCAACGCGTGAGGTCCGTATGCCTTGTCCACGGAAACGGGGAAGAACAGCGGATCGATGAACATGTTTTCGAAGTCGATGCCGCGGTCACTGGCGGCGTCAACTACGCGGGTAGCGTTTTCTAATCGCTCATCGGCGTTCTCGGGCATACCGCTCTCAGAGGCCGCGGAGATAATGCACCTCGCATTGTGTTCGACGATCAAATCCAGTGTTTCGAGCCGTTCTAAGGCGACGGAGTTGACCATGGGCTGGCCGGATGATCCGTCGTACTCTTCAAGGCCGGCTTGGATGATTTCGGAGTTGGAGGAGTCGATGCTCGGGGGGATCTTTGCGACCGATTGGACGTATCGGACAAGCCATCTTATGGCCTCGATCTGTTCGGGGAGTCGGTGTGAAAGTTCGTCGACGTTTAGGTCGAGGTACGTTGCACCGGCCCGTGTTTGCCTGTCGACTTCGTATTTGATGTACGCCTCACCCTCTGCTGCCTCGGTCCCGCTGCAGTTGACACCTTTCCATACGGCGATCATGAAGTGTTTTAAGTTGCCTTGCTGATAGGGTTGCGTGCTTTCGAAGTGTTCCGGCACGCGAACGAAACGCGCTTCGCCGCCTGACCGGTACTTCACGGCTTCGGACCCGTCATCGAATACGTGTCCGCGTATCCCTCCGCGTTTGACGACGCGAGTGCAGTGGATGTTTTCTCCGATGATTGTGAACTCAGTAGCTGTCATTGGGGCTAGCCTGATCGCGAGTTTGGCTGGAGACGTTGTGGAGCCGCATCAAATCTATTCTCATACGGGTTATCGGCGGATGCAATTTCGGATCGAATACGGGACTAGCATTCAATTCCGCTTTAATCGCAGCAATGTTAGACGCCAAAAGGCTTCCACTGCGATCTGGAGCGACATCTTGGACTTGCCGGCCGTCCGTTCCATGAACGTGTACGGATGCTCGATTGTTTTTAGCCCTTGGCGCTGAGTCCGATATGCGACCTCAGCTTGGAAACCGAAACCTGTGATGGTGAGGCGATCCAAGTCGATGGTTTCAAGAGCTTGGCGGCGATAGGCTTTGAAGCCGCCGGTAGCGTCCCGAACGCGCAAACCCAAAATCATGCGGATTCCGAAATTGGCCCATTTGCTTAGAAGCACACGAGACATGCTCCAATTGGGATCAACGTCGCCTCCTCCGCTGTATCGAGTCCCGATGACAACGTCCGAATTTCGCAGCGCTTCCACCATTCGGGGGACCTCGGCTGGCGGGTGCGAAAGGTCGCAGTCCATCTGGACGATGTACGGCGCTCCCGAATCCAGTGCGATCTTGAAACCAGCCACATATGCGGTCCCTAACCCTAGCTTTCCTTGCCTATGGGCCACCACGATGCGCCCGGGAAATTCGCGTGCGAGTCCGTCGGCGATGTCGCCTGTACCGTCAGGTGACGAATCGTCGACGAATAGGACGCCCAATTTCGGAACATCTAGGGCGAAGAGTTGCTCCACGATTACTCGGATGTTCTCGGCTTCGTTGAACGTCGGGATTACGACGACGACCGAGGCATCTTGGTCAAATGCGCCGGTAACGCTGACCGGTTGTGTGGCGTCGTCGGTCATGCTTCGGGAGCTTGCTGTTAAGCCGTTTCGAGTTCGAATTCGGCGTGTATCGCTTTGGCCGCAGTGCCGACCTGCTCTTGGTCCACAATGCAGGTGATGCGGATTTCGGAGGTCGTGATCATCTCGATGTTTACGTCCGCGTTTGCGAGGGCGCGGAACATGCGAGCCGCATAGCCCGGAGAGTTGGTCATGCCGGTACCAACTACGCTCACTTTGGCTAATCCGCCGCGAGTGGCGAGTCCGGAATGCTCAACTTTGTCATTCCTCTCGGTAATCTCAGTTACTCTTTGCAAATACTCTTGGCCGACTGTGAACGACATATCAGTTAGACCGCGTGTTGAAACGTTCTGGACGATGACATCCACGCTGATCCCGGCATCCGCCAATGGCGACATGATCGTGGCGGCTATGCCTGGTTTGTCGGCGATACCGTGAAGAGTGACTCTTGCGACGGAGCGCTCGGTTGCAATGCTGGTTATGCTTTTTCGGATCTCCATATCGCTTCCTTCAAAGTTACCGATGTGAGTGCCTTTTGCGTCAGGGTTGAAAGACGAAGTTATGAGCATGGGCACCTTGTGCACGGCCGCCATCTCGATAGAACGTGGGTTCATCTTGGCGCCTAACGATGCCATCTCGAGCATCTCTTCGTATCCGATGTGGGAAATGATTCGTGCGTCGGGGACCAAACGTGGGTCGGCGGTGTAGATGCCGTCTACGTCGGTGTATATCTCGCAAACATCGGCTCTGATCGATGCGGCGATGGCGACCGCTGTCAGGTCCGATGCACCTCTGCCCAGCGTCGTCGTGTCATCCGATGACGTCAATCCTTGGAACCCGGCCACAACCACGATCCGCCCGCGACTCAGTTCGCCCAATACTCGCACCGGATCTATCTCTGCTATGCGCGCTGAGCCGAACGTCTCGTCGGTGCGTATACCCGCTTGTCGACCGCTCAGGCTGATGGCGTCGTGGCCCAGACCTCGGATCGCGATGCCGAGCAGAGATGCGCTAACAAGTTCACCGGTTGAGATCAGAGCGTCGGTTTCGCGCGGGCTGGGAGACCGGTTACCCGAAAGGCGATTGGCGAGATCGAGCAGCTCATCGGTCGTATCGCCCATCGCGGAGACACAGACGACCAAGTTGGCACCGAGGGCGCGCCGTTCGCATACACGGTGAGCGACGCTTCTTAGAAGGTCTTCGGTGGCAAGGGAACTGCCGCCGAATTTTTGGACGACAAGTTGGGCTTGTTCACTCATGACGGTGAATCGTGTTCATTAGGTGCCTATTTGGATCTGAACGCCGTCATTTGAAATGTCAAGGACCATAGCTTTCCCTTCGACCTGCGCTTTGCGGGCGTTTTCGGACATCTCGTAACAGATCGTCATGAAACGGTCGGTTGCGAGAGCCATGATCGTGGGGCCAGCGCCGGAGAGAAATACGCCGTGCGCTCCCGCATCCAGCGCGCCGCGGGCGATCGGACGAAATCTGGGAAAAAGGTGTTTTATCCGCTGTGGTTGATGCAAACGATCATCCGTTGCGTGGCGCATTAAATTCCACTGCCCAGAAGACAATGCGTGCACCAACATCGCTGCTCGCCCCACGTTGAACACTGCATCGGACCGGGTCAATGTACCGGGCAGGATGCTCCTTGCCTCTTCGGTCTGCATCGAGAAATTGGGAACGAAGGCTACGGCCTTCAACTCGTCAGAGATCGGCACGCGACTCGTGATCCAACCAAGATCAGCGGACGGCTCCTCGATGTGAATCCCGATTTGGCAGCCGCCGAAAACGGCAGGTGCAGCGTTGTCGGGATGCCCTTCGATATCGGCCGCAATGGCAAACATACGTTCGCGCGTTTCGGACTGCGACAAATCTTGGTTGGCAAATGCGAATGCGGCGGCGATGCCGGTGACCGTTGCGGCGGATGACGAACCCAGACCACGAGTCAATGGAACTTTGTTGACGCATTCGAAACTCAAATCTATCCCGTCCACTCCGAGCGATTTGAACGTGTGCTGAGCGCTGGTAGCGATGAGGTTCGAGTTGTCGGTTGGCAAAGAAGCCGCGCCTTCGCCATCGATTTTGACGGAGGGTTTGCCCCGGGTTACTGTAGTCTCGTTCCAGAGGTCTACGGCCATCCCTAGGCAGTCGAAACCGGGACCGAGGTTTGCGCTGGTAGCCGGGACACGGATCGTGGCGCGTTCGATAGACGGTTCGGACATTGGATGGACTACGTGCGGCGACGATCCCGTTAGGACAGTTGGATTTTTCGGGTCGGCATGCGGTTCAAAAGTTGGGAGAAATGCCGCAAACGCGCATCTTCAAATTAGGGGGTGTTTACATTCAGCTTTTCAGCGTTGAATGGCTTGTTGCTCGCATCTACGGGTGAAAGTCAGGGTTGGTTGCGCCGTGAGCGTTGCCGAAACGGCGCGGTTGTGCTAACATGAAACGAGTGCGACGGCTCGATTAATCAACATCCCGAGCCGCCGCAATGCCGGGCACTTGTTCGGCGTTGATCACACAGCGAAAGGTGTTCGGCATGTCAGATCAGGATATACCAGCGGAGTGCGTCAGCGCCTTTCTGCAACTGCTCGCCTTCACGCTTTACGAGGAAGACAGGAGATCGGGGGCGCAGGCAGGCCGCGCTTTTCTATCTCGTCTTGACGAGAATGCGCGCGGCGTATTCGAGCGCGAAGTACTTTCGCCCCGCGAGCGAACCATCTGCGAAGAGTTTCTTCGTTTTCTTCGAGAAGGTGTCGAGGAGTTCGGGGATCGTTCGGCAGAGACATCGCTGGACCTCTTCTTCGATTCTCGGTAGGATTGAATTCAGGTTGACGATACAGTGAAACGAGTGCGACGGCTCGGTGTTCATCGGACCGAGCCGCCACCATGCCGGGCACCTGTCCGGTGACGATTTCAATCCCTCGACCGAAAGGCGCTCATCATGTTTGACTCGACTTCCATTTTAGGGGTATTCGCCCGTTTTCGCAAAACCGACAGCGGGCGGGAGGGTTCAAATGCAGGAAAGAACCGAAACGGCACGGCCGAAGATGAGAGCCGGTATAAGGGATGGCAGATCGTTCGTGGGAATATCAAGAGATGTGTTGGACAGGCGTTTCCGCCCGAGAACCGGATCGGAACCGTCTACGAAGAAGACACCAACATTGGCGAGCCGCTTCCGACGGCTCTTTTCCCGCTGACCGAAATCGAAGCCCCGTTCAAGAACGGTGCGTCTGCATCGATGCCAGCGACCTACCATGCCACGCACGCTGGTAAGATTTGGCCATGGAGTTGAAAAAGAAATTGGTGCTGAAAATTCTCGCATACGTGGAATCCCATGCGGACGGAGAAGCGATGTGCGCTCCAGAGTTCGCCGATTACGACGAAAGACAAATCAACTACCACGTCGAGATGTGTGTGCAGGCGGGACTGTTAAAGGTGGAAGATGTTGCGCCCCCGTACATCGGATCGATCAAGGGATTGACTTGGGAGGGACATCAAGCTCTCGCATCTATGCGGGGCAAACCACTCAACTGGAGTCCGCCTGAATGAACGGTAAAACTGTCCGAGCCGATGGAAATCGAACGCGGGTCTATGGCGGAATCGCCCCGAAATGACCCTGAAAGCGCAGAACAACAGTTCTAGAACAATCCGCTTTGCGCTTGTGCTAGAACATATAATAATGCGCTATTCGTAGCTACTCGGACGGCACCCAATTGGGGTGTCGAATTTGTACGGGTAGAACACAAAAAAAGACGATTCATCGCGTAGAAAGTCGAGAGTTGCAACGATGCCTGTAGCGGTTCTGCTGGGTCCGATGTCTGAGGGCCGATTGAACGTGCGTCAAAGGGAAGCCAGCGAAGAGGCGGAAAAATATCCTGAGTTGGAGTTCAAACTCGTCGATTCGAGCCAGTCGCGAGAAGACGTAATAGAAGAGTGCAAAGACGCGGTCGCATTGATTGCCGGCGGTCATCGGGCCTTCGATACCGAGATGATTTCGAAACTGAGCAACTTGCGCCTAATCCAGACCTTCAGCGCGGGCACCGATTGGATGGACAAAGCCGCGTTGGCCGAGCTTGGTGTCAAAGTCGCCAACAACGGAGGTGCTAACGCTGTTGCCGTTGCCGAACACGCAATAATCCTGATGCTATCGGTGGAGCGGAAAATCGACCGACAGATAGATTCTGTGAAGGCCGGAACTTGGATGGATGGAGTCGGCGGTGATCGCACTGAGTTCCACACGTTGGTCGGCAAGCGGATAGGCATAGTGGGGCTTGGCAGGATCGGCTCGCGCGTCGCCAAGCGACTGCAAGGTTGGGAATGCGAAGTCGTCTACTACGACGTCGTAGACCATGACGATGATTACGTTAACGAGGCGCATGCGACGTTTATGGAGTTGGACGAGTTGCTGGAAACGTCCGACATCGTCAGTCTTCATGTTCCGTTGGAACGGACGACGCGCCACATGATTTCGGACCGCGAGTTCGCGCTGATGAAAAGCTCCGCGATATTGGTGAATACATGTCGGGGTCCAGTAGTTGACGAAGCCGCGCTGAAACGGGCGTTGAAAGATAGCCAGATATTTGGTGCCGGATTGGACGTGACCGAAGTCGAACCGATCGAAGCCGACAACGAACTCCCAGAAATGCCAAATGTCGTTGTTACGCCGCATTTGGCGACACGGGCGCTGGAATCTGAGCACAACGCAACTCGCAACGCCATCGCAAACGTTGCGCGAGTGGCGCGGGGCGAATCGCCTGAGTGGGTGGTTCCCCCGGTCTGAGTTATTGGGCTCCGTGACGCGCGTTGGATGTGAATCGGAATTAACATGTACAGTGCACGTGCTCGGAAGATGACGAGTTTAAGTGGGTGTTGCGCCACGTCGCGACCGCTCCAGACTTGCGTGGATCATTAAATCTCGAGACCGAAAACGTTGCTTTCGGCAACGATAAGCCGCGGGAAGCCTGCGGCATATTCGGTGCACACATCCCGGGACATGAGGCGGCACGGGCTGCATTCTTCGGTATCTTTGCCCTCCAACACCGCGGGCAGGAGAGTGCTGGCATTGCGGCATCGAACGGCACATCGCTTAGCCTGACCGCTGAGGTTGGGTTGGTTTCCCAAGTATTCGAAGAGAAGGACTTGGCCAAACTTCAAGGGCATCTTGCGATCGCACACACGCGGTATTCGACCACCGGGTCGAACCGACGGCAAAACGCCCAACCGATCATGTCGTACGGCCCGCGGGGCGCGCTAGCGGTCGGCCACAACGGTAACGTCATCAATGCCATGAAGTTGCGCGAATTCTGCCGGGAAGAATACGGCAGCGAATTCACGGGCAGCACCGATAGCGAGGTCATCGCCGAACTTTTTGCCAAAACTCCGGGCGAGGACTGGTTCGACGTATCTGACAAAGTGATGTCGCTGCTCAACGGCGCATATTCGTTAATCATGATGACGAAACACGAGTTGATCGCGGTTCGAGATCCTCTCGGAGTTCGTCCGCTGTGCCTTGGGAAACTGGATGGGGGTTGGGTATTTGCATCGGAATCCGCTGCGCTAGACAACCTAGGTGCGGAGTTCGTGCGAGAACTTGAACCGGGCGAAGTAATGATCGTCAATTTGGACGGGATCCAGAATTGGATCTGGCCCAAGGCGTCTTCGACTCACAAGATGTGCATCTTCGAGCAGATCTATTTCGCTCGACCAGACAGTGTGATCGAAGGCAGTCTGGCCTACGAAAACCGGATGCGGATGGGCGCGATAGCGTATCGCGAGAACCCGGTTGATGCGGACCTTGTGATCGGTATCCCGGACTCATCGACGCCTCATGCCGCGGGCTATGCGGCGGAAGCGAACATTCCGTACGCCGAAGGACTGGTGAGAAACCGGTACGTGGGACGCACGTTCATTCAACCCGACCAATACATGCGCGACATTGGCGTCAAGACCAAGTTCAACGCGATGAAACAGGTCATCGGCGGCAAACGCATCGTCGTTGTGGACGATTCGATAGTTCGCAGCACGACGATAAGACACGTTGTAAAGATGTTGCGGGAAGCTGGGGCGGCCGAGGTGCATGTTCGTGTCGCGGCACCGCCGATCAAATCGACTTGCCATTTCGGCGTCGATATGGCGACACTCGATCAGTTGATCGCCGCGAACTATACGGTCGAAGAGATCTGCGAAATGATCGACGCCGACACTCTTTGCTACCTGAGTTTGGAAGGGTTGGAGGAAGCGGTTTCGGCGGGCCGCAACGAGTATTGTCGCGGCTGTTTCACTGGCAAGTATCCGATCGACGTCCAACTGGAAATGGACAAATTGCGCATGGACCGGTTGGTGGCAGAGCCGGTCGCGGCCTCGTAATCGCGAATTGCGAATGAAGGAAGTTTCGGCCAGCAGGTACGCCGCGGCAGGAGTTGACCTCAATGCTGCGGCCGGCATCAAGTTAAGCATCGCAGAGATCGCGCGGGAGACTTACGCAGATGGTGTAGTGTCGGCACCCGGCGGTTTCGGCGGCGTTTTCGACGTTGATCCGCGGAGCGATTATCTGATTGTCTCGAGTACCGATTCAGTAGGTACGAAGTTGCGTATCGCCCAAGCGATGGCTAAGCACGACACGATCGGAATCGACATCGTCAACCACTGCGTCAATGACATTCTCCCTGCCGGTGCAGAACCGATGTTTTTTCTGGATTACATCGGTATCGGCGGCTACGATGACCAAATGATCGCCGAGATCGTGTCAGGTGTCGCCGCAGGTTGCTTGGAAAACGGTTGCGCCTTGATAGGAGGCGAAACAGCTTCGTTACCCGGCGTCTATCACGGCGACGATTACGACCTCGTCGGGTTCATTGTCGGCAGAGTCCACCGCGACGAACTGCTGGATCCGGGGTCGACTGACGCTGGCGACATTTTGATCGCGTTGCCTTCCAGTGGTCTTCACACGAACGGCTATTCGCTGGTGCGTTCGATTTTCAACACTGATGACGATCCATCAGCGCTTTTTGATGACGTCCCGGGCGACGGCAGGTTGCTGGGGGAGGCTCTACTGGCGCCGCATAAATCGTATTTGAGGCAATTGAAACCCGTGCTCAACCAGATCAAGAGCATGGCGCACATCACGGGTGGAAGTTTTGCCAAAAACGTGCCACGAGCCCTAGGCGGCGAAGTTGGCGCAATGATTAACGTCGACTCGTGGTCGGTGCCTCCTCTGTTCGACTACATTCGGCAAGTCGGTGAGGTTGAAGAGCAGGAGATGTACAACGTTTTCAACATGGGAGTTGGAATGATCGTTTGCGCGGCGCCGGAAAACGCCGATGTGGTTCTGCGGGCGTTGGGAGATGCGTGGGTGATCGGTGAAACCACAGCGCATCGCGGAACCGAAGATCGTATCGTGATGGTTTAGGCGCAGGCCGGCCAATCGACGGTGGCGCACCGATTTTGATCGGAGTTGAATTGACCGAAAAACCGAAAAAGATCGCTCTCTTGAGCGCGTACGACCGCCGAGGGATCGTGGATTTCGCGAAGAGATTGGTGGAGTGCGATTACGAGATTGTTTCCACGGGCGGTACAGGCGCTGAACTGCGCGCTAACGGGATTAGTGTCACCGAAGTATCGGAACTGACCGGATCACCGGAGATGTTAGATGGCCGTGTAAAAACACTCCACCCTAAAATCCATGGTGGCCTGCTCGCGCTGCGTGACGATGACGGTCATTTGCAGCAGATGGGGAGGTGGGGCATACGTGGCATCGACGTGGTTGTCAACAATCTTTATCCGTTCATGGAAACGATACGCAAATCAGATGTGTCGTTGAGAGACGCTTTGGAGAATATCGACATCGGCGGACCGGCGATGACGCGGGCGGCGGCGAAGAATCACCCGCACGTCGTAATCGTCGTGGATCCGGACGATTACGACCGAGTCGGGCAGATGATCCGAGATGGTGATGTGCCTCAGACTGAGCGTCGCCGATTGGCATCCAAAGCGTTTCAACACGTGGCCGCCTATGACACCGCGATCGCGAGTTATCTGCGAAACGATCCGACTAGTGACGATTCAGTGGAGTTGCCCGATGAACTCACGTTTGGTTACGAGTTAGTGGCGCGACCGCGCTACGGCGAAAATCCGCATCAAAGTGCCGGTGTCTATTCACTTCCGGGCGGAGGTGGTGGCGTCGTCAACGCCGAACTCTTGCATGGCATTGACATGTCGTATCTGAACTACTTCGACGCTGATGCAGCATGGTCGGTGGCGAGTTCCTTCGCGGGATTCGGAGCACATGCCGCAGTCGTAGTTAAACACGCCAACCCATGCGGGTTGGCTGTCCGGGATAGTCAGCCAGACGCTTGGGAAGCCGCCCTCGAAGGGGACCCAGTTTCCGCGTTCGGAGGCATCGTTGCGTTTAGCGAACGATTGACCGCCGAGACGGCACAAACGATGCATGGCCTGCTGTTGGACGTGATCGTTGCCCCGAGTTACGAGTCAGAGGCGTTGGAGATTCTTCGGAAGAGGCGCAGAACACGCGTTTTGCGTGTGGAACCCGTTCCCGGGGCGCGTTGGGAAGTTCGATCAGTTTCGGGTGGTGCACTCGTGCAAGAGCCAGACGTCCAGACCGATGACGGATTGTGGCACATGAACGCGGTCACGGACCGCCAGCCGACCGAACAGGAACTGGATGATCTAAGGTTTGCTTGGCGCGCCTGTAGATTCATCAAATCGAACGCCATCGTATTTGTAAAAAAGCGAACTTTGGTCGGAATGGGCGCTGGACAACCGAACCGGGTAACGAGCGTTCACCTTTCGGCGCGGGTGGCGAGCGAAAAAGCCGCGGGTTCGGTGATGGCGTCGGATGCCTTTTTCCCGTTTCCTGATGGCATCGAAGAGGCCGTCGCGGTCGGTGTCACTGCCGTGATCCAACCGGGAGGGTCAATCAACGATGCGGCGGTGATCGACGCGGCGAACGAGTTAGGCATCGCCATGGTGTTCACCGGCCAACGGCACTTCTATCATTGATTCGTCGGATCGAATCGAATATGAAATGCCCAAGATATCGGTAGACATCACGATTCCCGTGCTCAACGAAGAGCACTCGTTGCCGCGTTGCATTTCCACGTTGACCGAGCATCTTTCAAACGAAGTGATCGGGGACTGGGATTGGTATATAACGATCGCGGACAACGGATCGGAGGACACCACTCCGGAGGTGGGGCGCAAATTGTCTTCGAAATACCCGAACGTAAGGTTGACCCGCTTGGAACAGCGCGGCCGTGGGCGCGCGTTGAAGAAGGCGTGGATCGAGAGCGACGCTGACGTGCGCTGTTTCATGGACGTTGATCTTTCGACGCGGCTAGAGTCGTTGGAACCGATGGTCGATGCAATCTCAAATGATGGGTATGGCGTCGCGATAGGTTCACGATTGTTGCCAGGTTCGCGGGTCGAGAAGAGGACCTTTAAACGCGAGTTTGTTTCGCGGTCTTACAACGCCTTGATCAGGCTGATGTTTCCCCGAAAAACATTTCGAGACGCTCAGTGCGGCTTCAAAGCGGTCTCGCGCGAAGTCGCAGAAAACGTTGTTCCGCATGTCGAAAACAACGGGTGGTTTTTCGACACCGAGTTACTGTTGCTAAGCCTTAGAGCGGGTTACAGGATCAAGGAGATACCGGTTCACTGGATCGACGATCCTGACACTAGGGTGCGCATAGTCTCGACGGCCAGCGAGGACTTGAAAGGCTTGCTGCGGGTCCGTTTCAACCCGGCGAACGTTGCGCGTCGCAGGTCGTGACTAGGATTGGTGAACACAAACCGACGTTTCAGAGAATCGATTGATGTATTCTGATTCGTGCGATCAAATGAATGGTGATTTCAAGCAATGGTGATGCCATCGGAGGAACTCGAACTATCGTCGCCGACTCTGCGCGGTGCGACGGTATCTATCGAGTATCACAACGCCCAAAGAATCCTCAGAACTGAACAGCGGAACCCCAACGTTGTGTTCGAGGTTTATGCCGGCGCGCCCGGAATCCTCTCGGGCATCAACGAGGTCTTGCCGTTTCTGCGAGCAAGATTGCCTGTCGCAAACTCCGCTGTGTTTTCCCTATCCGATGGAGAGGAGATTAACGAAGGCGAGACTCTGCTGAGGATCTTGGCTCCGTACGCCGCATTCGGAATGTACCGAGACGTTATCACTGGGATTTTCGCGTCCAGCATCGGGTGGGCCACGGCGGCACGAGAGTGTGTATCGGCGGCCGGCGAGACCAGAGTGATGGTAAGCGGTGCTCCGTTCATCCACCCAGATGTGGTCGACTCGATGGAGTACTCGGCTTACGTCGGAGGATGCGCCGCTGTTTCGACCGAAAAGGGCGGCGAACGGACCGCGACTGTGCCGCAGGGTTCTATGTCCCACGATTTCGTGTTGATATGGGGCGCGGCAGACCGAGCGATGACGGTCTACGACAGACACAGCCGTCTTGGGGCGCAGCGAGTCATGCCGGTCCCTACGGCTGGCGACGCGATCCAAGAAGCCTTAGATGCGGCTTATGCCTTGAGTGGAGGGACCAGCAATCCTTTGCGTGGAGTAAAGGTGAACATTCCCGAAAACCTCGGCGGGGGCGTTCCGGATTTGGCCAAGGAGTTGAAAGCTCGTTTAACGGACGCGGGTTTCGGGTCTGTTGATATTCACATCGCTGGCGAATTGACGCCTGATTTGATCGCTCAGTATGAAGCATCTGGCGCCGAAGTGGGTCTGTACGTAGTTGGACGGTATATCGCAGCAGCCCATCCGGCACCGGTAACTGGAGCCATCAAAGAAATCGACGGCAAAGCTGTCGCCCCACGCGGCATGGCGCCGGGACGAGTGCCCAACCACCGGATGTTGCAGCGCGAGTTGGGTTAGGGACTCGAAAGACCGGCCGTCTCCGCACTTCAACGCTCGACGAACAATCGGAGCTTCAATGCGGTTTTGTGGTTAGGTCGAAGTTTCGCCCACTCTGAAGGTCTAATCCCAGGCAACCAGGCAATTCTTCCGTCCACCGGCGAGACGACCAATGGAATGCGATCTCGCCAAGACGCGGCGATTTTCGAATTGATCAGGAAATCGTTGAGTTTCACGTCTTCGCTCATCCCGAGCGGGTTGAAGCGATCTGCCGATTTCCGGTTACGGATTTCCAGGAAACCCGACTCGGCAAGTTCTGGCGCCAGCCATGTTTCGTACGAGGAATCGCTTTTGAGTTCAGATTCAATCGCCGACATGGAGGCCGCGATGCGATATCCATCCCCGACGTCGACCGTCCCGGGGATCGGCAGCTCCATGGGACAGCGGAGCGGTCTGGGATAAGGCGACAGATCCGGTTGCTTTTCGTCACGACGGTAGATGCTAAGGTGTTCGTGATCAGATTGGAACAGAGCATCACCCGGCAAGTCATAAGTCGACGACTTTCCTTCTCTGATCAGCGTCAAAAGCCTCACCAAGTGATCCTGTTCGAGTTGCGCCTCTAGAGCCGCGACGGATCTAAATAATCGTGTCAGTACTTCGGCCTGTACGACGGGGTGCAACGCAGCGACGGTCCTGCGCATGAGCGTGTTTGGCTCGCCCGTGCTCGCCGATTTCATCGCTTCGTCCGCAAGTGTCTCTACAAATTCGACATTGGACCGCAGAATCTCCGCGAATCGGGATATTGCCGAAATCGCGTTTGGATTCAACGCTTGCAGTTCAGGTATGACTCGATGCCGAATCCGGTTTCGAGCGTATTTCGACCAGTCGTCGTTGGAAGAATCGTGACGCGCGTCGACGAGTGCGGAGTTTAGGAAATCAATGACTTGCGAGCGGCTGGTGTCCAGCATCGGTCTCGCCAGATTGATGTCACGTCCAGAAGGCGTCGTGATCGCTCTCGAATGCAGCATGCCACCAGCCCCGCGCATTCCAGCCCCGCGAGTGATGCGTAGAAGTGCCGTTTCGGCCTGGTCTTCAATCGTGTGCGCGACAACGATTGCGTCTGCGCTGATCGCATCGGCGGTTTCAACCAAGAATGAGTACCGATCTTGCCTCGCTGAGTTTTCGTCGAGATCGTTGTATACCTTCCGCGCTCGACCGATGTGAAGCGGGATGCCGTTGTTGAGGCAAAGTTGCCTTACGGATTCTTCGTCGCCATCAGATTCTTCGCCGCGGGCACGGTGGTTGAAATGGGCGACGACCATTGCTCCGTAGAGATGCGGCAGCCGCATTGCGCCGAGGACTAACGCTGTGGAATCGGGCCCACCGGAAACGGCGCTAATGATCGAGTGGTTCGGCGCGATGCCGGCAGATTTGAAACCCTCTTCAAGTTTTCGGAGGAACCCGCCGCTTTCCGAGATTGAAGGCATTGGCAGATCGCAGGTTTCTCATCACTTTCCGTTTTGTTCGGAACCCACGTCGGTGGCGATGTTCTGGATCTTCAGGCGTTCGATACGATTGCCGTCCATTTCGAGCACTTCCATGAAGATCTCGTCGTTGTAAGTGGCGCATTCGCCGGTGGACGGCATTTTTTGTGCCCGGTCAATGAAGAATCCTGCAATGGTCTCGTACCGTTCGTTTTGAGGGATCTCGATCCCCGTTTCGTCGCGAGTCCGTTCAACTGAAAGCGCGCCGGGCAGTACATACGTGTCGTCGGCCAAACGCTCAATCGCCTTTTGCTCAATTACCAAAGTGTCGTCGTCATCACCGCGCATCATCTCTAGCAACCCGTTGAGGGTGACAAGACCGTTGATGAGGTCTTCATCGTTGTGGGCTACGGCGAGGTGCTGCTCGGTGCGGATCATCTCTTTGAACAGATCGTCCAGTTTGGTCGTGTCGGCCAACACCAAGATGTCCGAGCGCATCAGTTGGGAGACCTCAGTTTCGAGTTTGTCGTCGCCACCCTCGGCGATGAACTTCATCACATCGTTCGAGTAGATGGCACCGGCCAATTGGTCGAGGTGGTACCAGTATCCAATCCGAAGCGGTTCGCCTTTTTGGACAACAAACCCGGGCTGGAAGCGGTGAGGTTCGTCGGTGGTTCCTATATCAGACAGGTGTTCTCGGTAATGTTGCAGGAATGTTCTCAACGTGTCGTTTTCGTTCAGCCACACGATTTGGCTGGTATGAACGCGTACCCGGTGGTCGCGCAGATCGCGTGCACCGAAATCGATCAAGTTGTCGAGCATCTCGCCGTGGGTATCGTCGAACAGGCCTTGTTCCTGGCTCTGGTCGATGATCAAACTGAGTTCGCCCTGTGTGAAACCGGGTCGAGCATCACTTGCCGACAATCCGAACAATCGCAACAGTCCTCGTGGCAACAGAGCGAAGATCCACACGATCGGCTTGAACAGCGTCATGATCGCCAAGATGATGTGCGCGACGGCTAGCGACCAAGTTTCGGGAGCGATAGCGCCGAGGGTCTTTGGCGTCAGCTCGCCGACGATATAGACCATCACCGTAGCGACCGCCGTCGAGATGATAGTAGTCAGGACCGTGTTTTCGCCGCCGCCGATGGAGTTGATGATCAAGCTCGTCGACGCGGTGGCTACGAGGATGTTGAAGAGGTTGCCGACCAAAAGAATCGTCGCGAAGAAGTTCTCGTGTCGTTCGAGGACGCGCATAACTGCGTCTGCACGTCGATCACCGCCTTCGGCGAGGTGTTGGATGTGAGATGGGCGCGCGCTCAACAGCGCCGATTCAGCAGCTGAAATGAATGCGCTACCAAGCAGTGCGCCAAGGATCAATAGCGCGTTGATAACCATGTGCTAATCATAAATGGGACGAATCAGCACCCCGCATCGTTACGCGTTCATTCACTTCCCATTTGGGCAAGGCCCAACGGGTGGGCGTAGCACTAACCGCTCAACTTCGGTTGCAGCTACTCTCGACGGAGGGCCAATCAGGCGCCGTTGCTGTGCGGCAGTGCGATGCTCCTTACCTGAGCATCGATTTCGTCGCGCATTTCCGGGTGATCTTTCAAGAAATACCTTGCAGCCTCTCGACCTTGGCCGAGCCGGGTTTCTCCGTAGGCGTAGAAGGAACCGCGTTTCTGCAGGATTCCGTGTTCAACTCCGAGTTCGAGCAGATCGCCTTCCATGCTCAGGCCTTCATTGAAGATGATGTCTATCTCCGCCTGTCGGAAAGGCGGTGCCACTTTGTTTTTGACAACTCGGACTCGCACGCGATTGCCGGTGAAGTCTTTGCCCTTCTTGAGGGATTCTTTCCTGCGCATATCGAGGCGAACGCTTGAGTAGAACTTGAGTGCTCTGCCGCCTGGCGTGACTTCGGGACTGCCGTAGATTACGCCGACTTTTTCCCGAAGCTGGTTGATGAAGATGCAGACGGTTTGCGTTTTGTTGATGATGCCGGTGAGTTTTCGGAGGGCCTGAGACATTAGACGTGCCTGTGCGCCGACTTGGAACTCGCCCATCTCGCCTTGGATTTCAGAGTTAGGCACGAGCGCGGCTACACTGTCCAAAACCACCATGTCGAGCGCGGCTGACCGCACCAAATGTTCTATGATTTCGAGCGCTTGTTCTGCCGAATCTGGTTGGGAAATCAGCAGCGATTCGATATCGACACCGATGGCCTTCGCGTAGAGTGGGTCCATTGCGTGTTCCACGTCGACGTATGCGCAGACACCTCCCGCCTTCTGAGCTTGCGCCACCGCGGACATGGCCAGTGTGGACTTGCCAGCGGATTCGGCACCGTAGATTTCTACGATGCGTCCCCGAGGCAGCCCACCAATTCCCAGTGCGATGTCGAGTGAAAGCGAACCGGTGGGAATGGCTTCGACTTGACGAACTGCGTCGTTTTCGCTCATTCGCATCACTGCGCCTCGCCCAAAGTTGCGCTCGATCTGCGCGATCGCTTCTTCCAACGCTTTTTCGCGGACACTCGTCTGCTTGGTAGTTGCCATATTCGTACCGTTTTTGGTTGATTCTGGCTCGAGAGCCTCTTCGATAGATTTCTCGAGAGTTGCGGTGCTAGTAGCAGCCATGCGGATAGTCCTCTATGTTATGCCCTTGACGTAGCGCTCGGCAGCGCACGATGAATTAGCACAAGTGTAACAGCAAATTAAGCTTTGTCAAACATGTGTGCGAAAAATCTAGATCATGATTTCGCCGAGGCCATTGGACGAACCACGGGTCATTCGGCATCTCAACGCCTTTAGTCCGGGAGCGATGCCAATTCGTCGCGCGGCAGCTGTTTGATCTCGTCGGGCACGTCGAGCCAATGCAGCTCCATGAGTGCGCCTTGTATCGCCCAGAGCAGATTCAACGAGGTGTCGTCAGTAAATCGCGTCTTTACCCGACAATACGCCGCAACTGCTCCGATCCTGCGAAGCGTCTCGGCATCTTCGATGCCGACTGCGGCCAATCGACCCGCCGATTTGGGACCGAGGTTGATCATCTCGGCGATCTTGCCTCGGGCCCTCAACGTGGTTCGTTGATGCTAGTTGAACCGATCACCCCAAGAACCAAGGGTCAAACTGACCGGCACGATCACACCATCTCGCAAAACCTCAACAACGATCTCGTCACCGGGCGAGGTGTTGAGCATGATGTAGCTTCGCAGGTCGTACAGGTTCTCGATGGTGACGTTGTCGATTCTAACGATTATGTCGCCATCGCCGTTTAGCTGTCTTGCCGCGCCGGAGTCAGGTATGATTCCCGCCTCATGTGCAGGGCCATCTGGCGAAACCAGCGTCACTAGCAATCCGCGTTGATCGTCGTCGAGTCCAAACTGCTCCGTAAGTGCTGGTGTCAAAGTCCACGACGAAATTCCGAGGAACGAGTACTCGTGGATTCCATCGTCGATGAGGCTGCCGACGACGCGTCGAACCAAGTTGATCGGCGTCGCGAACCCGACGCCGCTGTTGGTGTTGGAAATACTTCGGATCTGTGTGTTTACGCCGACTACTTCGCCGACGCTGTTAAGTAGCGGACCACCCGAATTTCCTGGGTTCATGTCGGCGTCCGTCTGAATGACAGACGGGATCGGGATTGTGCTGGCTTCGGATTGGATCGACCTTGCGAGACCGCTGATGATGCCTTGCGTCATGGAGAAAGACTGGCCAATTCCAAAGGGGTGGCCCAACGCCACGGTGGCCATCCCAGGCCTTAAGTCGGCACTATCTCCCAGAGGCAGGGTGTCAAACGCGTCCGGATCGGCGTCGATCTTGATGACTGCGATATCGGAGACGTGATCACCGCCGATAATTTCGGCTTCGTAACGGTCGCCCTGAAATGTTTCGACGAAGATTTTGTTCGTCGAGCCGAGGCGAGGGGCGCCTAACACCGAGGTGGGTCGGACCACGTGGTAATTGGTGACAATGTGGCCTTCATCGTCCCAGAACCATCCGGCGCCAGTGCCATCGGTGGGGAACACGGTGTTTTCGAGACTGATCAGGACGACGCCGTTGATCGACGAATCCCAAATGTCCATCAGACGCGATTCCCAAGCAACCAGCTCGCGGGCAACCTCGTCATCGGATGACGCGCTCACATCGATGGATGTTTCTTTGGCTACAATCTCGATATCTTGTGCTGGCACGCCATAGGCGTTAAGTTCCGGTATGAACTCGAGCGTGTCTGGCGCGAGATTCGGAGATTCGGTGAATGTCGACACGCCGTCTTGATTGCCGGATTGCGTTGCGCCGGCAAAACCTA
>CAYRHG010000117.1:0-8453 GCA_964424025.1 uncultured Dehalococcoidales bacterium
CCGGCGGTAGTCAAGAGCAATGTTGGGTCGCCGGCCGGGATCAGCGAAGCTGATGGCAACCGCAGGTGTTTCCTGTCCTCGAAAAATTTGAGGAACCGTTCTCTTACTTCGTCAGCGGTGAAGGCTTGTTCGGGCATTGCAATGGCGGGATGACGCAGAATCAATTGGTAGGACGAATCAATTTTAAGTCCACCCGATTCCAGCACGTACTAAGGATTCGAGGTGGTGTATCTTATGGGATACGATTTGTGTTATGATTGAGGTAAGAGAGACACGCACATACAAGCGATGGTTCGGGAAGTTGCGTGATCGTAATGCTCGATCTCGCATCGACGCCAGGATCTACCGGCTTTCGTTGGGCAATTTTGGCGATGCGAAATCGGTCGGCAAAGGAGTCTCGGAGATACGGATACCTTACGGTCCCGGATACCGAATCTACTTCTGTGAACGAGGTCGCAAAGTCGTGATCCTGCTTGCGGGCGGTGACAAAGGCTCGCAAAGTCGAGACATCAGAACCGCCCAAGAGCTGGCAAAACAGGTTTGAGACAAAACGAGGTGCTGCTGAGATGGCAAAGATAGCGACAACACGATGGGACCCGGCTGAGCACATCCGGGATGATGCGGATGTAGCGGCGTATGTTGAAGCGGCGTTGGAAGATGGCGATCATCGCGTCGTTGCCGCCGTTCTCGGCGATATCGCCCGGGCTAAGGGGATGACTCAGGTTGCGCGGGATGCGGGACTTGGGCGTGAGAGCCTTTACAAGTCTTTGTCGTCGGACGGGAACCCGGAGTTTTCGACGGTTCTCCGGGTGTTGAAAGCGCTTGGGATCAGGTTGCGGGCGACGGTTGCAGTCGACTCTCAAACTGACGATTGGACAGGTGCTGCCGCGCCGGCTTTGGCCGATGAAGGTGAGAGGTTTGGCGAGTAGTGGCGATGTTCGGGATTAGAATCGTCTTTATGCGCGGGCCTGTAGCTCAGTTCGGCAGCAGCGGACTTTTAATCCGAAGGTCGTGGGTTCGAATCCCACCGGGCCCACCATGAGCGAGACCTATGTCGCTGCGACCTGATCCGACATCCCACGTCGACGATCTTGGTTCTTGTACCGCTCTCAGTCAAAACGCAACGCAGGTCTTGCTGACGGTTTTGAGCACCGATTCCTGTTTGAACCTAAGTTTGTACTCTTGCGAGAGTTCCTCCATTTGGTCGTCAGCATCTTCGTCGTCTTTCGGCGCCAATATGATCAACACCTTTGAGGATTCTTTTTGGATTGCATCGTCCGAACCGCGCCACTGACCTTTTCCATCGAGCACTGTCAAGCCTTCAGGGAATCGCGGTGTCACTGCGTCTGCGAGGAATGCGTCCCATTCGGAATCGTTCACGGTCTCGCCGTCAGGTCCTCCCCTGCCCATGTAGAGCCGGTACTCGATCCAGCGTTCGGTATCTTCGGGACATCCGTTGCCGAAGATGGCATCGCATCCGAGGCTAGTTGACGCAGCGGCGACGATAAGAGTGATAATTACGGCGCGCATTCGTGTTCCCTGATAATTGGATTCTACGAATTCGTCGATTGACCTAAGATGACCAGATTCCACGAACTCGACGCGTTGCGTGCGTTTGCGATGCTTCTAGGGGTTGTGTTGCATGCGTCGATGTTTCTGGTATGGCGAGAATGGCCCGTCGTCGCCAAGGAGATTTCGCCCGATCTTCCATACGACGACATCGTCCACGCCATCCACGGCTTCAGGATGCCAGTGTTCTTTCTGTTGAGCGGTTTTTTCACCGCGATGCTCTGGAAACGGTACGGCAGAAAGGAACTGTTCAAGCATCGTCTGAGGCGCGTCGGACTGCCGTTGTTGATCGGCGCCTTCACGATCGTTCCGGTCCATGTCCTGTGGATCGTGCTGTTCAAAGGTGATGAAATCAATCTTCTAACCCTGATCTGGGTTTTCGGCTTGGGCTGGATTTACGGGCTTCAACATCTTTGGTTTCTATGGATGTTGCTGCTCCTTGTGGGTTTGTTTATCGGGATTTCCTCCCTCGGTATCAGGTTCACGCGCCGCTGGGTGTGGTGGATGTTGATCCCGTCGGTGCTGGTTCCGCAGCTGATGATGACGGAGTACACCTGGGGTCCCGACACCGCTTCTCACATCGTCGTGAATCCGATTGTGCTGGCTTACTACCTGTGTTTCTTCTTGTTCGGTTCGTTCATGTTTCAAACCTGCATGTCGATCGACCGCCGTTGGACATTGGCGTTGTTGCCGGCGATTCCGATCTTCTACGTCGGCCGGATCTTCGAGTTCACAGGAGATTCGGTTAGTGCACATATCGCGTCATCGGTTGTGCAAGTGATGTACGCGTGGGCGATGTGTTTCGGGACGATCGGGTTTTTCAAGATCGTCGCTTCGGCAAATCGGCCATGGATCCGCTACATGTCGGACGCGTCGTATTGGATCTACTTGTGGCACGTTGCCCTGATATTTCCGGCCCAAGCGATCGCGACGAGGATCGACTGGAATGTGCATTTGGAGGTGGTGCTGATAATCGTCGGGGTAACCGCTAACCTTCTGGTCGTTTATCAACTTTTCGTTCGGTACACGTGGGTTGGGACGATGCTGAATGGGTCGCGGGTGAGGCATAGCGAACATGGCGAGAAACAACCGAGAGCCGGGCCGTCGACTCCTGTAGCCTTGGAAGAATAGATGTTGTCAATCGCCTTAAGGACAAGACGAATTGTCGTCGAGTTTGACCAGAAAGCATTGTGATGATCGAATCGCGAATTTCCGCACATCGAAAGACCAAGCTACCGAAAGCGGTCCGCGAGGCGCTCGGAGTTATGCCGGGTGACATAGTGAGATACGCGATCTTCGACGGCAAGGTGATGATAAAGCCAGTTGGACCTGTAAGTCGGCTATTCGGTTCGCTGAAGTACGACGGCCCTCCCAGGACGTTGTAAGACATGGATCGAGCGATAGTGGAAGGTGCCATTGAGAGCGCCATGGGATCGTGATCGCAATCGCAATTGCGCCAATCGCGGCAAACTCCCCGAAGGTGAAACGTTTTTCACGCGATATCAATGCAAAACGAGAGACACAATGCAGAAACGAACTCTAGGCAGAACCGGGCATGAAAGTACGGTGGTTTCATTCGGCACCTATGCGGTCGGATGGCTAACCCAAGACGGCGCCGATGAGGCAATCCAACTCGTGCTGGATAGCGGTGTGAACCATTTCGACATTGCGCCGACATATGGCGAGGCGATGGAGCGGGTCGCGCCTTGGATGCCGGAGATCCGCGAGCGGATATTTGTGGGAGCCAAAACCGCGGTTCGGGATCGCGATGGCGCTTGGCGAGATGTTGAGAGCATCATGCGACGAATGAACGTGGAAGATTTCGACCTGTTCCAACTTCACTCCGTCGGAGACATGGACCAACTTGAACTTGCGACCGCCCCGGGAGGATCGCTAGAAACCCTGGTTGAGATGCGGGAACAGGGATTGACGAATTGGCTCGGCATAACTGGTCATGGCCCTGAGGTGCCGGCTACGATACTTGAAGCGCTCAAGCGATTCGATTTCGACACTGTTATGTTTCCATTGAATCCTGCGGCGTCTAGGGATCCGGACTATCGTCGGGATTCAGAGGCGTTGCTCGGCGAATGCGAATCTCGAAACATCGGTGTTCAGACTATCAAGATGATCGCTAGAGGCGGTTGGGGAGAAGGCGGAAAAGAGACGAACACATGGTATGACCCGCATCGGGAGCAGGAAGACATCGACAAATCGTTGTGGTGGGTTTTGTCGCAATCTATGCACACCGCGCCGAGTTGTGGCGATGTGAATTTGTTGCCAAAGGTGTTGAATGCGGCGGAGAGGTTCGTGCCGCTTGACACATCTCAGCTCGCGGATGTGGCTGGGAATCAGCGTCCACCTAATCCCCTGCCAGCATTGGCGATCCCGCCAGCTGCGTAGTCAAATCGCAAATCGGATGCCATGCCGAATCAAGGTGTTGGACACTCGATGACAGATCGCGAAATCAGACGTAAACGTTTTCTGATGCTGACGGCAGCGGCGATGCTGTTCGCGACGGTCGTGTTGATGTACCTGTTGAGATCGGTTCTCATAACTGTGGTGTTCAGCGCGTTGATCGCATATGTGCTGTTGCCGTTGAGGGATGTGATAGCGCGTCCGATGCCGTGGCGCGAGCGCAGGCCAGGGTTAAGCCGCGGAATAGCGGTGGTTTTGATCTTCCTTGTGGCGATGGGCGCAGTCATCGGCGCGGTGGCGGTGGTGATACCGCCGACGATCGAGCAGGGCGAAAAACTCGTCGATGATTTACCAACAATCATAAATTCGGCGCGTGTCACGATCGAAAGGTGGGTCGGCGACTACACGGAACTAGTGCCGACCGAGATTCGGACGCAGATCGAAACGAGCTTAGCCAATATGGGTGGCATAGTCTTCAACGCGGTGTGGCAGGTTCTCCCGAGGACCTTTGGGTTGGTTTCAGGAACATTCGCGTTGATCATCGGCCTAGGGACGATGCCGGTTCTGATTTTCTACATGACGCGAGATTCGGGCAAAATCGGTTCCTCGGTTTTGGCTCCGTTTCCGAGAGCGTTGCGGCCGTACCTAGTGGATATGGGCAAAATCGTGAACCGGACCGCCGGCGGTTATCTGAGAGGCCAGTTCATATTGGCATTGATCGTGGGTGGGGCGGCAACCGTAGGTTTATTGGCGTTGGGAGTCCCGTTCGCGGCATTGCTAGGCGTTGTTGCCGGTGCCACGGCGTTGATTCCAATCGTGGGGCCGTTCATCGGCGGCGCGGTGGCGATATTGGTGACGTTGGCGACTGCGCCAGACAAGTTGCTTTGGGTGGCGATTCTGTATTTGGGAGTGCAGCTGGCAGAGAACACACTCATCGCGCCGCGGGTCCAATCAGCAGCGTTAAACCTCCACCCGGTGGCGGTGATCATCGTCATCATCGTTGGTGGTCAATTTTTCGGCATTTGGGGGGTTATATTTGGTCCCCCACTGGTTTCGATGTTTAGGGACGTTGTGCGATACGTGGCGGATGAATGGGATCCGGTACCGTTTGAAGTGGATTCCGCGAAAGACGAACACGAACGTGACGGGACGAATGACGAGACGCCGACCTAGGGCTGTTCGCGGGCGCGTTATTTGATGACGACCGTGTCCAATCGGTACGGCTCTAGGCCGGCCCAGTCGTATTCGACGCCGAGTCCGGGGCCTTCGGGGACGGAGACGTTGCCGTCTTTGTCGATGGAATCGATCTGGTCTGCATAGTCGCACTTGTAGAGGCGTGGGCCTGGTTGGACGATTTTGGGATGGACTAGGCCCATCTCGTTGAAATTCGAGTTGCGGATCGCGGCCATGCAGTGTCGATGCGGCGGGCTGGAGATGTGGAGTTCGAGGTCCTGGCCGAATCCCTCGGCGGCGTGGGCGATCTTCATTACGCCGGTAATTCCGCCGTCGTATTCGACGTCGGCGCGCCAGAAGTCGGTGGCCTCCGCGATCGCCATGTCGGTGTGCGCCTCGACCATATGGAGGTGCTCGCCTTGGAGCAGCGGCGTCTTGATCATCTTTTTCAGTTGCTTGTGGGCCCAGAGCGACACGCCGCCATCGCGCATCGGGTCCTCGTACCAGAAGTAGTTATAGTCGTCGCAAGCTCGTCCGACGGCCAGGGTGTCGGCGAAGGTGTCATAGACGCAACAAGGATCGGTCATCAGCGCCATCTTTCCGCCGACGCGCTCCCCTACGGCTCGAACCGTCGCGATCTCGCGTTCGATGTCGACTTCGCCCCAAGAGTGAATCTTGAAGGCCGGATACCCCATCTCCAAACACATTTGGGCGAAATCACCGTATGCTTCTGGGCTGCTGAGGCCGTCAGGCTCGCGGTCGGCGTGGTAGGTGCTGGCGTAGCACGGTAGTTGCTTTCGATGTCCGCCCAACAACTGGTATATCGGGGCGTTATGGTATTTTCCAGCGAGGTCCCAAAGAGTGATGTCGATCGGCCCAACGCCCATTCGGTCGTTTTTTCTGAGTATCGACTTGGCCTGGTTGTAGAAGAGCTCGCGCGCTAACGCGCTCTTGCCGATCAGGAAGTTGAACCACATGAGCATCTGCTCGTATGCGGCAGGTGCTCCGCTCATGTACTCACCGGTCACGCCTTGATCGGTGTGGATTTTGATGCCCACTCTGGATCGCGATCCGTGAGCGCCAGGTTGATAGAACTGCCCCATCGCGAATCCGACGTCCGTCGCTAGATCGTAGGTTGGGATTCGGTATCTCGAAAGTTCGACGCGGGTGATTATCGGGGCAGTACCCATGGTTAGTCTCCATAACTGCGAATGGACTCGCTCGGCCTGCCCACAGGTTATCGCAGGCAGGGCGGTATCCTTCGCGGACTACCGGGCCATTACAAGTGGACAGCGGTAGCGGAGCGGAGCGCGTCGATATGCGACGATAGCCGGTTGACCCCAGTCTTGGGTCGACGTGTCAGTGCTCCGGCGTCGTTCCGATTCGCAGGCCGAATCGTTCCTGATAGACGCCGATGCCGATGATGATCCACCAAACGAGGTAGAGTATCGACAACACGGTGAATATCGGTGCCAACGTGTCGATTAGTTCGTGGAAGGGTTCCGTCAAGACGACACCGATCAATGAGACGATGGCTGCGATTCCGACGATGAGGGCAAGAATCCTGTACATGCCGGGACGGAACTTTCTAGCAAACGCGAATCCCAACACGACGTATCCCGTCAAACCCGAAAGTGCACCGAGCAACCGAGCGGCACCCCCGATTGATTGCATCTGTATCGCGATCGCCCTGAGCGATTCGGTCTGATCCGCGCCGGTACCCGCTCCGATGCCATGGTCGACCACGTGTGAAGTCGTGTAGTTGAGGCATTGAGCGATCAGGAAAGATACGAGCGCCAACATCACGCCAGCCAGACCGAATTTCACGAACGCGTCTAGAGCGCATTCGTTTTGCGCAGTCTGCCACATCACGGTCAAACCCCAAATCAGAAACATCAGTGCGACCGCGGCCAGCATCGCGGCAAATGCGGTCAACAACGGGTGGTCTGCGATTGCGTCGACCAATGAACCGAGATCACCCGCCGTAGTCTCGCCGATCAAGTGACCTGGGGTGATTAATGTGGCGATTATGTATAGCGTGGCCCCGATTATCAGAACCAAGCCACCCACTCTAGGGGTAGTAATCATCGACAATTGGCACCTCCAAACCGATTCATAGCGATTCGTTGATGAATGTGTTCCGAACTGTACCACGTCGATGCGATGCGTCTGCCCTGCGCCGCACCTTTGCGCCACGGGAACGGAAACGCGCCTTGTTGGTTAGGTAACGGTTGTGTTGACCTATCGTGCGATTATTTCCAGCGGGGTCATTTCAGAATTACATGAAATTCTGAAATGACATTTTCGTTTTTCATGCAATTCGCAGGTTGTGTTTCACGAAGCGCGTCGCGGTCCATTACCGAACTCAAGCCATTCGCGGCGATTTCGGAACAGCCCTACTCGAATAGAGAGGGTTGGGAACCTAGCAGATGAGGCCCGTCGTTCTTGGTAGAACCAACGGCGGGATTGGCTTCTTGGGCCTGCATCGTCTCCCATTCACGGGGTTTCAGCGCTTCTAACAGGACGGTTTGATCAGCGGCATCGTCGAGCCAAATCGCCGCCCAGTCGTCGTCGAGTATCACGGGCATTCGGTTGTAAATCGGTTCCATCAGTGCATTTGGAGAAGTCGTCAATATGGCGCACGATTCAACGATTCCGTCGGGGCCATGCCAGACGCTCCAGATACCGGCGAACGTAACCACCGGCGCGTACGCACTGTGGATCCACATCGGAGTCTTGTCCCGCGCCTCTTTCTGATGCCATTCGAAAAAACCATTTGCCGGTATTAAGCAACGTCTCGCTTTGAACGAATCACGAAACATCGGGCGTTCGGCTACGGTTTCGGATCTTGCGTTGAACACCGGGCGTTTAAATGCTGTACCAGGCTTTGCCCAGCGGGGGATGAACCCCCATCGCATCATCGAACCGAGACGTTGACCGTCCATCTCCGTAATCGTCAACACAGGCGTCGTCGGGGGGATGTTCCAACGCGGAGCGTATGCGTCTGCCGGCATATTCAGCTCGAAACCGAGCAGCTCGACCAACTCGACGAGATCGGTGAACAGGCCAAAGCGTCCGCACATCTTTAAACAGCTCTGATTTCAACGATTCGCTTCATGTGATATCAGCGTAGCATCCCAAACACTGACGCGATATCATCATCCGAGAACGTCGCAATCACCACCCAATTGATCGCTCATGAACGTACTCGTAAACGGATCTCCAACCGCCATCGGGCGGGCCGTCGTCGCCGAACTTGCCGACTCGGGCCATGACCTGCGGCTAACGTCGATGGC
>CAYRHG010000118.1:0-27079 GCA_964424025.1 uncultured Dehalococcoidales bacterium
GTAGGTGGCG
Source organism: uncultured Dehalococcoidales bacterium (assembly GCA_964424025.1). GTDB lineage: Bacteria > Chloroflexota > Dehalococcoidia > Lucifugimonadales > Lucifugimonadaceae > Bin127. The sequence continues at coordinate 11 of CAYRHG010000118.1, forward strand.
TACCCGCAACGCCGGACAAAAGGATGCCGGTACCGTTCGCGTAGATCGAGCCTTGGATTAGGCGGAAATCGGTGGCACGCGGATTCCTGCGCGAGATCCGTTGCACAATCATGCCATCGCTTATGTTTTTAACCGCCTGGATGAGAGTAACGATAAGAAACAGGGGCAAAAGTGCAAAAAACTCAATACCTGGCGTTGTTTCGAGACCGGGGAATTGGATTTCGGGAAAACCGACTAGCGGTGCGGAAATGAATGCTTGAGGATCATACGTCCCAAACAATGCAGCTGCGACACAACCTGCGATTATCCCGAAGGTAATGGCCCAAGGTCGCCAAAAACTTGGGGCGCGCAGAACTAGCGCTGCTGATAACAGTGCGGTGATTGCGGCTACCGTTGTTCCTGCGAAAGAAGGGGCACTTTCGGGAACTGAACTTATCAAGTCGATCGCGAAGGGAAGCGTGATCGCGGCGATCAACATCAACACAGTCCCCGCCACTGTGGGAGTGATGACTTTTCGAAGCATGGGAAGCCACGCGGCGATCGCGCAGTAAAAGATCGCAGACACCACGACTAGACTGGCGACCATTGTTGGACCACCTTGGCCGAGAGCAATAATCGAGACAGCGATGTAGTTGGTGGTGACGCCGCAGACGATCAAATGGCCGCCCCCGAATCGACCAACTTTCGCGGCTTGAAGCGCCATCATCAAACCCACGATTACGAGCGTGGCGAAGGCAGCCCAAGCGAGGAAACTGGCGTCTTGACCCCCAGACCGAACGGTGATGGCGACCACGAGGATGGTCGGCGCCAACACAAGCGTTACGCCTTGGACGGCAGTGGCGACTACGGACCACGGCGGACATGATTCGTCCGGTTCGTAACTGATTACGGGGTTGTTGGGGTTAGTGGTCAAACCGGTTCTGCGTATGAACGGGGATTCGGATATTTGGAGGTGAGATGTGGGAGTCTGTTAAACGGTTTGTCAACGCATGTCAAAGGTTTGAAGGTGTAAGCAGTCTATAATGGCGTTGATTGTCTCGCACGTTCAGAATGGGGTAGTAGTTAAACCCAGCAAACGCTAAATCGAAGGCGAAGGAATAGGTAATGCTCAGATTTGCCGAGGAAATAATTCTGCTGTTGTTGAATGACGATGATGGTCGTTTCGCTCGAGTTCAGAACATCTCTTTGGACTATGCGCTAGCTGGCGGGATTTTGATGGATTTGGCGTTGGAGAACCGCATTGACACGGACCTGGATAATTTGATCCTTATCGACCCGACGCCCACGGGTGATGAATTGCTGGACACGACGTTAGCGGAGATCGAGCAGGAGGGTGGGCATGATGCCCGTTTCTGGGTGGAACGAACTGCGGTGAGGTCGGATGCGGTGCGAGAAACGGTTCTGGAACGATTGATCGATAGGGGAATCTTGGAGCGCCAGGACGACCGATTTCTATGGGTGTTTAAATCACGGCGATATCCTGCGATCGACGGTGAGGCGCAACGCGAGGTCAAACTTCGGATCATGGGTGTCCTGTTCAGCGACGAGATTCCGGATCCGCGCGACATCGTAATCATCTGCTTGGCTGATGCTTGTGGGATTTTCAAGAGCATTTTCACGAGCAACGAACTGGAAACGGTTGCGCCGCGCATCGAGCAGGTGCGCAGGCTGGACCTTATCGGGCAGGCGATGACCCAGGCGATCCAGGACATCGAGATGACTTTGGTAGCGTCTCTGCAACCGCACATGTATTGAGTTGGATTCGTACGAGTCACTTTCAGCCCTTCAGCTTCGCGGGATTCGGTACCTCCTCACCTTTTCGTTCTGGTCGACCCGCAGACAGTTCGAGTAGATAAGGGCCTCAGTGGTGCGACCTCAAGCACAGGACGCGAGGTGGATGGTGCCGAAGTTTCATGAGATTCTGAAATTTCGCCATTTCGGTGTTGCATCAGCCGAGTTTTTGGTACATCATTGTTTTTAGAACGTATGTATCAATAATGCCGTTGGTTAACAGCGGCAGTAAGCATAGGAGGATGCTGTGCGGAAGGGCAGGTCATTTGCTAGTCATGGCGCTGGCGATGCGTCGTGGCTGGGTGACGGAGGCGGGGTTGTCGTCAAGTGGTTCGGCGCCGGTGTAGGCACCACCGTCGATCGAAAATCACCCACTGGCGACGGCGTCGAAGTGGAAGCTGAAGCCGGATCACCGGTCGATGCGGCCAACATCGATGCACCCCGTCTCCTGACCATCAAGGCCGCGGTCGGGACGGAGGATCGGAAGGGCGACGTGATCAACCCTAGCGGTTGGGAGTTGGAAGGGTACTTGCGCAATCCAGTTTTTCTGTGGGCGCATGATCGTTCGATCCCGCCGATCGGTCAGGCCAAGCGGGTCTGGTTCGATGAAGGAGCGTTGCACGCGGTGGTGGAGTTCGCCCCAACGGAATTCGCCCGTGAGGTGGCGGGTCTCTATGTCGACGGCTTCATGCGCGGCGTTTCGGTGGGCTTTCTTCCGCTAGAGGTCGAACTGCGCGAAGCATCCGATGGTCGGCGTGGCTACTTTTATCGGCGGCAAGAGTTGCTTGAAATCAGCGCGGTTCCGGTTCCGATGCATACGGATGCGTTGGCTGTCAGATCACGAGCGCCGGAAGTCCGCAACGGAGAGACGAATGATGTGCGGAGCGGTGTAAGGGATCTCTGGCGCGCGGCGGTTTCGCTGACCGCGTGAACCCGCGATGTTGATGGGCTTTGCAGCCCAGGTTTGGACAACAGTCCAGAAAAAGAAAAAGGAGATGGCATAGATGCCTGAGACGACTATGGAGATGGAGACGGTGAAGCAGGAACTGGCAGAGGTTTCGAGTTTCGTCAAAGAGCATTTGGAACCGGTGCACGATGAACGGGTTCGATTGCGCAAAGCGATCGAGGCGTTGACCGCGGAACAGCGGGAATCGAGACGTGCGTCGGTGATTGAGCATGCGTCGTTGCCCGGAGTGGAACGGATAGTGAAGTCTGGTCCGTACGCCGGATGCGACGAGTTGGATCTGGCGATTGTGCGTAGCGTGCAGCGCGCCGCGGAGTCGCAGACGGGTCCGGAATCGGTTCGCGATTGGGACGCCAGGCTGAAGGCGGCGATGGATAGCGTGACCGCCGGCCAAGGCGATGAGTTGGTACCGACCGGCATGGCGGCCCGACTTTGGAACGATCTGCATCAAGAGACACGCGTGGCGAGTCTTTTCAACCGAATCGACATGCCAACGAACCCGTTCGACATTCCGCTTCAGCTAGGAGACGTGAACTGGTATCCGGGTTCGGAGAACACGGCCGTCGCGGAAAGTACAGCGAAGACTGCAAAGCAGACTCTCACTGCGTATGAACTGGTCGCGGAAGTTCCGTGGTCGTTGACGTTGGACGAGGATGCGGTTTTCGCGGTGCTGCCAGAAGTGCGACGGACTTTGGTTCGCAACGCCGCCGAGGTGATCGACGATGTTTTGCTCAACGCCGACGGCACGACTGAAAACGGCATCAACAGCGATGGCGCGGCGATAACGACTTCCACTGCGGGCAAGGCGCAGTATCTGATCGGTTTCGACGGACTGTTGCACCTTCCGTTGGTCGACAATCCGTCGCAGTCCGTTGCCCACGGCGACTCGATCACGATGGCTGCGTATTTGGACCTGTTGAAGAAGTTGGGCAAGTACGGCGTCAGCGCATCGGACACGGTGTACGTGACTGATGTGGCGACATTCGTGAGTAGCCTCGGTCTCGGTTCAGTAGAGACGGTGGACAAACTCGGTCCGAAAGCGACGATCCTCACGGGTCAGCTCGCCACGGTCTACGGGCATCCATTGGTGGTCAGCGGTCAGATGCGATTGGCCGACGCCGATGGCAAGGTGACCGATGGCGGCAACGACACTGATCGCGGTCGATTGCTGGCGGTTAACACGAGCCAGTGGCGCGTCGGCTTTCGTCGGAACTTGATGATCGAGACGCAGCGCGACATCCAGAAGCGTCAGAACGTGATGGTTGTGAGCATGCGTTTGGCATTCGCCGAGCGTTCCAACGATCGCGCGAACGCAAAGCACACGGCACTGGCTTACAACATCGAGGTTTAGGCGACTAAAGTCGCACCCTCATTCGAACCCTCTCCTGCTGAGCGGGAGAGGGACTACCGTTCGGGTAGAGCGACGCTCGAAGTCGCATGGGCGATCTTGGATCCGTGCGCGCGCGGTCGTTGCCAACGAGCCGCTGTCTAGATGGCGCCTGTTCTGTTCGGTTTACGTCAATTCGCTTCGGTGGGATGAGGGTTGACGACTATTTCGTGATTTGGAAGAGAGGATAAGTGAAATGGCGGATGCCAAAGCACCGTTAGGGATATTGAATGTTTACGCTACGCCGGCAAGTTTGAAACGACGTGTCGGGATCGCGGATACGTCGCACGACGCGACGTTGTGGCACCTGCTGCACGTGGCAAGCCGGATCGTGGATGGGTTCTGTAGCAGGCGTTTCTACGTGAGCTCGGAATCGAAGCGATTCGATGTCCGATACCGCGACGGCGTTCGTGTCGATGATCTGATCGAAGTCGCCCAGGTTGTGGAGGACTGGGATGGCGACGGTATATTCGAGCGAGTCAAGCATCGGAGCGAGTACGTCTTGTATCCGCTGGACGCCAATCCGACATCGCCGCACGGGATTCCTTTTCACGCGATTCGAACGAGCCGGAGATCGTCGAGGCGACGTTTTCCTTCGGGTCGCGCGGCGGTTCAGGTCACTGGCCGCTGGCGATACCGGTCGCACTTTGTGTCGCTCGGAGCGTACGTGAGCAACTCAGGAGAACCACTGACCGCTGCGTCGCGTTCGATTCGCGTCGACGATGATGCGGGTCTCTTGACGGGGCACACGATAAAGATCGACAACGAGCAGATGTTCGTGACACAGGTCGGCAGTTCATTGATGAACGTGGTGAGGGGTGTCAATGGAACATCGGCGGCTCAGCATGCGGACGCATCTGAGTTGAAGGTGCTGCAGTTTCCGGCGGAGGTTGTAGAGGCGACTCTACTCACCGCAGTAGACCGGTGGCGACGGCGGGACGGCATCGTTGATAGGTCGAATGGGTTCGACGGATCATCTGGCAAACTGTACGACCCTTCGGAGGATGTGCAACGCTTGCTGGGGCCTTATCGGCGGTTGTCGATCTGAGGTGGTGCTGATGGCCTGGCTCCGGGCACACCCCGCTCGCATCACTTCGTTCGCTCGCGCCCCTTTCGCCTTGCGAAAGGGGCAGGCACGGGGTGCATCGCGGGTTCTGGTTGGACTGCCCGGCCCGTGAACGACCGGCGCGGCGACTACGCGCCCCCTTTGTCCTTCGGACATTTCCCCCGCGAGCGGGGGAAACCCAAAGTGTGAATTGCAAGTGGAACGAACTGGAGGAATGGGTTAAATGGACCCTCGAGAGGTTTTGTTGAATGTCGACATCGACGAATTGGTCGGTGGCGAGAGACCAAGGAAGAAAAAGCGAATGACCGATGCCAACGATTTCAAAGGCGAAACGGACTTGTTGGATCAGGTGAAGCGTCTGCGAAGGACGGTTGAGCAGGATCACGACCAGCGGTTGAAAGGCATCGAAATCAATATTCGTTGGTTGATGGTGTTGGTCGGCGGCGAAGTGTTGGCGATCGTTGGTTACGCGATCAGCTCTGTAGCTGGCGGGTGAACCTGGAAGGAGTTTGATGATGACTTTGGCAGTAAATCAGACAGGTGATGGAATGATTCGGAAGATAGGTCGGGCGATCGCGAGGCCGTTCGGCGGTACGCGGGGTGAGAATCGCTCGGATGGGATTGAACAGCGAGCGATGTCCTCGAGACGGGTTGTCGGCCGTATCGAAATCCCGCTGGTAGGCGGTGACGTAGTGGATTGGTCGACGGCGCGACACGGAGATTACTATGCGCGTTCGACCGCGGTTCATGCCGCGGTGCGAGTTCTCGCCGAGGCCGTGAGCAGACCTCCTTTGGAGGTGTGGCAGCGATCGGCGCCTGGAAGGGAGTTGGACTTGGCGGGTTCGAATCACGCGTTGCAGCGGCTCTTGGACCGTCCGAACGACGTTTGGGATGGCGGTCAGTTGCGACGGGCGGTTGAGAGCGGGTTGGCTCTTTGGGGCTCGGGATTCGTTGCGATGGCGCGGGACCGGGATGGGGTTCCCTACGAGATGTGGCCGTTGCGGCCTGACGAGGTTCACGTAGTTGCCGACGCCGCTGACCGAACGGTGCGCGGGTTCATTCACGAGACGGCCGATGGTCGCTCGGCGTACCTACCGGAGGAGATGTTGTGGTACCGACGCTTCAACCCGTCGCGCCCTTTGGCCGGTTTCTCATCGATGTCGCCAGCACGGGAAGCGGTCGACATGAGTTCCGAGGCGCTGCGTTTCAATCGGCGTTTCTACATACATTCTGCGATTCCGCCGGATCTGGTGATCACGACCCATGGTAACCCCAATCAGGATGAGATCGATCGTATGCTCGAGATGTGGCAAGAGCGATTGAAGGACTCGAACGGGTCCCATAGACCGATTGTGATGGGTGACGGTATAGACGTGAAGCGACTGGGCTCGAATCACTCGGAGATGGAGTTCATCGCGGCGTTGCAGTGGTCGGTAGAAGAGGTATCGCGGGCGTTCGGAGTGCCGAAGGTGTTCCTGAGCGAGTTCGAAGATGCGACGCTGGCGAACGTTCGGACGATGGAGCAGTTCCTATGGCGCAACACGATCATCCCGGAACTGAAGATGCTCGAAGACGGAATCAACCACCGGCTGGTGCCGCACTTCGCGCAGTTTCCGAACGAGTTGGTGGTGCGGTTTAATCTGTCGGATGTGGAGGCGATTCAGGAGTCGCAATCCGATCGGGCTGAGAGGTTGGCGACGTTGGTGAGTGCGGGGATTATGAGTGTTGGGGAGGCTCGGCGGGAGTTGGGGGTTTGAGGGTGATCGTCGAGTCGAGCAGGACTTGCACAATACCGTTAAAGAGGACGGAGCTGGGCTTGGAACTGATCGCAGATTCGAGAGACCTCGTCACTCACTTCCTCCGATGTAACGAAGCATGTGAGCCGCCAAACTCTTTGGGTTTCAGGATGGGATATTACTGCCGCGACGAGACCTTGAGGTGGCTGGCCGTGTGCTTGGGCTTGACCGCGCCAACTGGCAGACTGTAGTCCAAATCGTTCTTTAACTACTACTGTGTCATACTCCGCGAGCCTAAGCCCACCCTCGGTCCAAGACACCAACACTTCTTTGGGGTCCGACTCAGCAGACTCTCCGTCCGCCCAGACGATTATGAGTACCCGCTCCCGCTCTTCGCCAACTTCCATATCGCGTTTCATAGAGAAATCTGGTAAGTCTGGCGGAGGGCCTCGATCGTTTGACATCGCATCGCTCTGCAATGTCGCGGGTGTGGGTACGACACTGAACCCGGGAGGGATCTGCCACTCGGAATCGCCGGCTATAGTTACCGTCGTGTCGGATATGGAAACGGCGTCAGTTGAGGTTCCGCAAGCGGCGACGATAAGAACTAGGGATACCGTGGTTGCGAATTTCTTGATTCCATCCATGGCAGATAATTCGCTACGAATAATATCGGACGCTAAGTCGCGAGGGGAGGTCGCGACTATTTTGGAGAGTTCGAGTGGCCTTAGAAATTCTAAATATCTGAATAATTCGAAGTAAACTTGGTATCGCCAAATCGTCTTCGATCTCGGCTTCAGGTAACAACGTGCCTCGTTTCAACAAAATTCGTCTGTCGGGCGTGACATTTACCGTAGCGGTGGTTTTCGTTTCGCTAGGGTTGGCTTGCAATGGCGGAGATGGTGAAATTGAGTTGGTCGCCACGAGTGAAGAAGGGGAAGCGGTGGTAGCCGAAACCCCTTCGCGTTCTTCGTTGTTGGAAGGTGTGGAGATCGTTAGGACGGTGCCGCCCACGGCGGAGGGTGAGGGGGATGTGCAGCCGTTGAATCGGAGTGGTCCTAGGCGTGGTGGTGTGTTGGCATCTTCGTCGACTATGTGTCCGATTCCTGATCCAGCGATTGATTCGGCATCGCTCTTCTCGGTGGACTCGCCACCGTTGGTGACGGAGATTCACGCGGGTTTGATGCGGACAGTGGATGATCCTAGATCGCCATTCGAGTTAGAGCTGGCGGATGCATACAACGTCAGTGCGGACGGGTTGGAGTATGAGTTCGTATTGCGTAACGATTTGAAGTTCAGCGATGGGAGCGCGTTGACCAGCAGCGATTTTAAATGGAGTTGGGAACGGGCGCTAAAGAAATCGATTTCAGGTGGACGGGCGCGTGATGTGTTCGGGTTGATCGAAGGTGCTGACGGGGTGTTGTCGGGCGAGAGCGATGACCTTTCGGGAGTGGTGGCAGTGGATGATCGAACGTTGAAAGTAAAGATGATCCGCCCGCGAGCCGATTTTCCGGCATTGTTGTCGGATCCTGTGGCTTCCGTGTTGAAGAAGGACAACGTGAGGTTATGGGGTACTAACTGGACAAATTCTGGGTCGTCGACAATGACTTTCCCGTTCAACGAAGAGAACATGCCGGTGGGTGCCGGGCCGTTCATGTTGGCTACCCACTTCGACCATCCTGGATCGAGATACTGCGGCATCCTCAGGAACCCGCACTACTGGGGTGAACTGGCGTATCTGGACGGCGTTTGGTACCGAACCGACGTTGCGATAACCGAACGAACGGATGATGGTTGGATGACGACGACGAGCGATCCTATGGCGTTTGTCGAGGAGGCGACGGATTTCGAGCAGAAGCGGACGGTATTTGTGACAGAGGATTCTGAAGATGGGGTTGAATCTGATCCTGTAGTTGAGGGAGGAGAGGCGGTCGAAGTCGACGGAGCCGAGGATGATGAGGCGCAACTCCCGGCGGTGTTTATTTTCGCGGTGCTAAACGCGGCCGCGCCGCCGTTCGACGACATTCATTTCCGACGTGCCGCGTCAGCCTTTTCGCGGTTGACGACGTTTCTGCCGATCGTAGATGGAGATGCACGTCTGATTACAGAGGAGTTGACGCCTCTGGAACCACGCGCCGAGTTCATCCGCTACGACGAGGTGTTGGCGAGTTCGGAATTGGAATCTTCAAGATACGCCGAGGAAGTAGAGGCTCGAAAGATCACCGTGATTAACTCTCATCCAATCATAGTTGCCGACATCGAAGATCCATCTTTTTTGGAGTGGGCGCAGTTACTCAATCTGTCGCTTCAAGAGGATGAGTTCGGTGCATCATCTCTGGATGCGTCTGGAGGTCAAAGAAACAACAGATATCAAATACGGATCTTCCGAGTAACTCCTGCGTATCCCGATCCGGCAACGATTCTGAGATCGTTGACAGCGCCGTTCGGGAAGATGGGCCGTGCGCCCGAGTTCGTGGAACTGGACGCTATGTTGTCGGCTGCGGCGACCGAGTTGGATGCAGTGAGGCGGCATGAGATGTATCTGGAGATTGAGGAGTATGTCGCTGAAAACGCGCTGGTGATACCGATCGCGGTCATACCCGAAACGATTTTCTTCCGCACGCACTCCTGGGTGCATGATCTGGAACCGCCGAAATATCCCGGCAGTCTGTTCCACAGAATGTGGCTGGACGAAACAGCGCCGAAACGTGAGTTGCCGTTGCCTTAGGATTGAAGTTGAGGAGCAACGCGATGCTAAATCAAGCGCATGAGCATATTGTCAGGGAGTTGGGGGAGAGTAGTCGGACGGATACGATTTTTGTGTTGACGGCGATCGTGTTCAATCTGATTGTGCTGGCGGTGAATTCGGGCTTGGCGTCCGAAGCCGTGACGCGGGGTGGTTCGGCGACTTACGACATCGTTTTGGTGGTGTTTATCGTGATGACGGTGTTGCTGAATGTTGTGGCACTGGTGGCTTTGGTCTTGGGTCGGCGGACGCGGCGAATGCTGCTGGATGGGTTAGTGGCGATGTATCGGGATAACGAGGTGGCGAAGTATTACGATCCGTCGCTGATGTCGAACTACGGTATTCGGTACCAACTCTTCGCGGTGGTGATCGGGATGCTGGCGGTGACGGCGATTGTAGTGCCGTTGATCATTCGGTTTACGAATTAGGGTTGGGCGGGATTACCCGACCTGTTTGAAGCCTTCGGTTCCGAAGTCGGAATCGTAAGTGAATGCGGTGGTGCATCCGTACATCTCCATGACGATGAAGCTCATGCAGTCGACCAGATTGAGGCGACGCGTAGCGCGTTCAGTCCATCGTCGCACCGCTTGCTGATGATCGGCTTCAGTGATCCAGTGGATCCTAAACGAACTCTGGGCATCAAGTTGGAACGTGACGGCGGCGGCTAACCCTAACCGCCTTTGGATTAAGGCCACCGCTTCCACGATTGCGTAGTTGTGAGTGAGAAGCGTTTCTCCGTCGGCATCAATCTTTCCAAGTGCCGTTAACGCGGCACCGTGAAATCGGTCTTGGTCGTTCAGAAGAGCGAGCACCGCCGAGGTGTCGAGGAAGATCAATCTCGCCAGTCCTCTTCCCAAGCGTGGTCGTCGTGATAAACGGAAAAGGGCCTGTCCGGGGGATGCTCTACGCTAGCTGCTCCGATAAATGAGAGATCGGTTAACTTTACTGTTTGCTTAGGTTTCTCCGGCATCTCAAGGTAGGCGTCAACTGCATCTCGGATAACAGCTGCCATCGACCTGTTCTCCGAATGGGCTAAGCGTTTGACCATTTCGTGTTTGGCAGGATCGAGTTGGATCTGAGTTCGTATCATGATTGAAATCTTCCTATCCGATGTAATGACATCATGATAACACCATCACTCCCACTTCGGTTGACGGGCGATGAAGAGGGTGATCATGCCGAGGATGAAGATGCCGACGATGGTGGCGAAGGCGAGGTCGAAGGAGTCAGTTGCGTCGTGAACACGACCGGCGAGGACGGGTCCGCCGGCGATGGAGATGATCTGGGCGAATTGGTAGAGTCCCATCAATGACGCGTATTCGCGGAGTCCGAATGTCTGTTGAACTACGAGCACGATGAGGGCCCCGAGTCCGCCGAAACCGAGGCTGTAGACGAAGATGCCGGCGACAATGAGGGGGATGCCGCCGAAGGGTAGGATCATGAGTGTTACGCCCGCGGCTTGAAACGCAGTGCTGAGCACGGTCATCTTGCGGGCGCTGAAGCGTTCGCTGGCGCGCCCGAAGGCGATTTTGGATGCGATGCCCATGGTGGCAATGAATGTGACCGCCGATGTCGCAGCGGCTGGGGCGAAGCCGTTTTCTCCAAAGTGCTGTCGGAGTTGAGTGAGGACGCCTTGGTAGGTGAAGGTTGCGGCGACTAGTCCGATCAACGTCAGCCAGAAGGCCCATGTTCGGATGGCCTGTTTGACTGACATTCCCGCTCGGGCGGCGGCAGCGTTTTCTGAAGGTCGCGGTCGACGAGTCCTGCGCATCTCGACTTCGACATAGCGTGGTTTTTCGCGCAGGAATAGCATTACAGCTGTTGCGAGGCCGAACATGATGACGGCGAAGATGATGTAGGCCCATTCCCAGTTGACGAAGGCGATGATGATTGCGGCGAGAGGTGGCATTGTGATGCCGCCGAAGTTGTTTCCTGAGACTACGATGCCGGTCATGCGTCCCATCGAGTTCGGGAACCAGAGTCCGACCATCTTGCCGGCGGGCAGGACGGTCGCGCCGGGAAAACCGGCGTAGACGAGGGTGGCGAGAGCCAACCAGTGCCACAGTTCCGTCATGAAGGGTCGGAGTGCGAAGCCGATGGCGATCAGGATCAAGGACACGAACATCACAGGTCTGACGCCGAAACGGTCCATCCAATACCCGATGACGGGAGCGAGGAGTCCGGAGACGAAAGAGAAAGCAAGGGATAGATTCAGCTGAGTCTGGTTCCAGCCGTAGCGCTCTTGCAGCGGCGCTGCGAACTCGCCGAACGAGTATTGGGTCATGCCGATCGAAAGGCCGGTCGAGAGGAAGACGAGCAGGGCGACGGTGTAGCCGCGGTAGATGCGTAGGGTGGCGCGGATGGGCCGTGCGGCGAGGGGGGAGAGGTTCAACGAGAGGGTTCGCGGAAGAAGGAGCCGATGCGTCCACTAAGGATATGCGAATTGCCGGGATTGACCGGGTCTATGGCGGCGGGCAACTGAGGGTTTTGGTGAATTCTGCGTGGTCGGTTTGACCGTCCCAATAGGCTATGTTTAGTTCCACCAGAGTCAACCACTCGTAGTTGGTGCACTCCTCGCCAATCATTTCGATTATGAATAGGCCGTTGGTTCCGTTAACACTTATGACGCCAAATGGGTTGGGTCGGAGTTGGTGTCCGGTCACAGTTTGGATGCCGGTGATTCCGCGGTTGGGCGGAGTTGCGATGCCGTCGTCGTTGGTCGACACAGTGAACTCGACGATATCGTCGACGAAGGGCAGCGTATGGTCGCCGATAAACCATTCTTCTGACTGGTAGAAACGCAGCTCGACGTTGGAGAGGGGGTTACCGTTTTCGTCGACTATCTTGATGGTCGTGGTTGCAGGCGTGTCGTAGAGGTATTCACCGTAGAATCCGCGGCGATGCCCGATATTGGCTCTGAGGCCGCCAGCGGTGTGGTCACCTATCGAAAGCACTGTTTCATCGATCATGATGTCGTGGATTTCGGGTGGGAACGCGAAACAGTCAGATTCGGCCTTCCAGTAATCGAACCCGCAACCGGCGAGTTTCCCGGGTCGATTAGCGTCGGGTAACGACAATTGATCGTCCCAGAGGATCATCTGGTAGATGTCGATCAGTCCAAGCTGGTGAAGCAACTCGTGGAGCAATCCGCCGTCGATTTCCATTCGGCCACGATATCCCTCGAGCGAATAGGCTGACGTGTCGTGCCATATTCCCCACCATCCGTCCAAATATCGTCTGAGATCGTGAGTGGCATCGAGATTTCTTTGTTCAGCCACGAGATAAAGTTCGGTGCGCACGCGATCTTCGACGCCCACGTTGACCAACATCTCGTTGAGTCGATCGACGTTGTTGTGGAACCAATGCACTGGTGATTGAATAGCGGAGCCAGGTTCGTTTGAGATTTTCAGCGACTCATATGCTTCAGCACTGAAGTAGACACCTATCGTGTGTCCCTTGATCCAGTCGTCGATGGAGTTGTTATCTTCGAGGAGTTCTACAACGTCGTTCGCCGGATCTACCTCGAAGCTGACGATTGGGTTGCCATTTTTGTCGGGCCATGTGAAGTCGAGGAACAGCTCGGTCGCTTCTCCCGCATTCAAAGGATCGTGTGTACCAGTCTCAACCGCATCTCCATCGACGCGCCAAACGTAATCGAATTGGGTAGCATTGGTATCGCCGAAGTTGCGTACGTGCGCGACGAGCTGCACGATGTCGCCAGATTCGGGATTCCGTTTGATTTCGGCGTCGTCGTTGCAAAGAACCGGCCCCAATGGCTCGTCGAACGGATATGGGCAATGTGCCTGGGATTCGTAGTAAACGACTTGATACGACGGGTAGCGAGGCAACCGCTCGATATGCGTCACGGTTAAGTCGACTCCACCCTCGAATAAATCGGCTGGGCGATACCAAGCGGGCGGGTCGCTGCAGAATCGAAGTTGGACTTCGTGCAGGTCGTATTGTTTCAGGTGATCAGGAAGGCATCCTTCGAGATCGTTAGGGAAAAGCTGGATGTCGTCAAACCTTTGGTTTTCGCCCAATGATGTGGGTATGGAGCCCGTCAGGAAATTACGGCCGATGTTGAGAGCACGAAGGTTCGTCAGTTCGGCCAAATATCCTGGGAAATCGCCTGCGAGTTGGCTCGCGTTGAGCCATATTTCCTCGAGTCGGGTAAGGTTGCTTAGTTCGTCTGGGATGCGGCCCTTCAGGCGATTTTCACCGATGTCTAGAACTCGCAACCCCGTCAATTGCCCGATCTCGGGAGGGATTCCACCGGTGAGATTGTTGCGGTAGAGACCCAAGACTTCAAGATCGCGGAGGTTACCTATTTCTGGCGGAATCGTGCCAGTGAGTTCGTTGAAGCTCAAGACGAGACTCGCCAAGGAGGGCAATTGCGTCACCGCAGTTGGGATGGGGCCAGAAAGCTGGTTGGTTTCAAGGTTTAGTTCAACCAAACGTAAGAGATTCGAGATTTCGTGCGGGATTGTTCCTGTAAGCGCGTTTTGAGCTAAGTCCAAACGTGAGAGACCGGTTAATTCGCTCAACTCTTTGGGAATTGAGCCAGTTAATCCTCGCCTATGCAACTCGAGATTGATCAAAGGGGTTCTCGGATCGACGATTGTGATTCCATGCCATTCCCAAATCGGGATCTGGTCGCTCCAATTCAGTTTCGCTTCGCCGGCCAATGATCGCTTGACATTTAGGAGTATCTCGCAATGGCGAACGAGCCCCGGGTTTTGTTCCGGGCGGGCAACGGCGATGTTGTTGGAGCAGTCCGGCGGTTTGGAAACAGAAGGACTGCCGGGAGTGAATTGGGTTACGATTTCGATTTTCCGAATGGCGTCTCCCTCTCGAACGGCGTTGTGATGCGGTTGGTCAGCGGAGGAGTCAATAAGATGCATACCTTTGATGACTTTTCCGAAGACGGAGTGGCACGCGATGTTGTCGTTTTCGCAATCTTTCGTTGAGCCATCGGGGTTGAGCCCGTCGCGATGAGGTAATGGGGCAAGGGTGACATAAAACTGGCTTCCATTGGTTCCGTTCGGTGGGTTTCCAAAGTTGGCCATTGCTACGACACCGGCGGCATCGTGGCGCAGGTCCGGATGGAATTCGTCTTCGATGGCGTATCCGGGTCCGCCGTCGCCTGTGCTGGTCGGATCACCAGTCTGGACTAGTTCTCCCGGGACGACAAGGTGGAATGTCAATCCGTCATAAAAACCGTTGCGGACAAGCTTCACGAAGTTGTTGACGGTATTGGGTGCTTTATCGATGAAAAGCTCGATCTCGATGTCCGGATACGGTTCTTTTTCGAGATAGATCAGGGCGAAGTACTCCAATCTGTCCTGCGGGTCGGGTGTCGGCGAAGGAGTAGGCGTGAAAGTGGGTGTCGGCGTCGCCGTATTGGTCGGAGTATGAGTAGGTGTAGGAGTTAGGGTCTCGGTTGGCACAGCGGTGGGACTTGCAGTTTCCGTTGGCGTGGGAGTCTCGGTCGGAGTCGGAGTGAGCGTCGGCGTCTCGGTTGGAGTAAGAGTCGGCGTGACGGTAAGACTAGGTGTAGAAGTTGGTGTTGACGTAAAAGTAGAAGTCGGTGTGGGACTAGGTGCGGAGGTCGGGGTTGAGGTCAATGTAGGTGTGCTGGTTGGCGTATACATATGCGTAGCCGTAGCCGTCGGCATTGGAGTGGGAGTTTCGGATGGCGTTTTGGTGGGCGTCGCGACTGGAGACTCCGTCGGTGTTGAAGTAGCGGTTGGTACCGAGGTGGCCGTCGGTGACGGAGTAACGGTTGATGCGGGAAAAGGCGTACGAGACGGCGTAGGTTGTGGCTCGATTGCGGTGGTGGGCGACGGCTGCTCGGGTGTTGTGCAGGCGCTTAGCAATGCAGAAGCGAACACGAGCGCGATGGTTGCGTGTTTCAAGCTGGTGAGAGTTGAGCTCGCGCCTCGCAACGAGAGATGTAAACTTTGGTAACTCACGGAGGGTTAGTAAGCGAAAACGGGGTCAACAAATTATGCGCACGAGCAAGATTCGAGCAGCGATTAACTCAGGGACAAAGGTTAATGCAATTACGTTTACTTTTCCCTCACCTGCATTGGCGGAGATGGCGGGTCATGCGGGTTTTGATGTGCTGCACCTTGACATGGAGCACGGTGTTTTCGATTGGAACGATGTGGAGGATATGTGTCGTGCTGGCGAGATATTCGGGATGACTTGCACGGCGCGGATTCCGAATACCGAGACGGACACGATATTGCGGGCGTTCGACAGAGGTTTGATGGGAATCTTGTGCCCGCACGTTGACAACCCAGAGCAAGCTGAACGTATCGCCAAAGCTTCAAGGTTCGGGCCGATCGGTGAGCGGAGTTTCGGTACTTCTCGAGGTCGGCAGTATGGGATGGCTGGGGATTCTTCACCCGACTACATGGCTGGATTTAACGAGCAGGTGACGGTCGCGGCGCAGATCGAGACGGCCAACGGGGTAGCGACGATCGACGAGATTTTGGAAGTCGACGGTATCGACCTGATCGCGTTCGGGTCGAACGATCTCGCGCAGTCTATGGGATACGACGGCTATCCGAACCACCCTGAGGTGCGTGCGGCCGAGCAGAGGGTCCGAGACACCGTGCACGCCAAGGGTCGGTTGTTGACGGAGGACGTGGAGCGGGGCATCAACATGGTGCAGTGGCTCCCGGATCAGTGGGCGGCTTGGCTTAACTCGGCTTAGGGTTAAGCGTTGGTTCGAGCCTAGTTCGCTTTCTGCGTCCAGACCACTGTGAAAGATTGATTGTCGAATGCGTTTGAAATGTCAGTGAGGTTGCTTAGATGGCAGTCATCGACTTGATTCTTCCAGATGCCGAAAAGGAACTCTTCGCTCGCTAGGCGCAGCGCGAAGGTATGTCATTTGGCGATTGGATTAAAGCGGTTGCGGAGGATCGAGTTGCTGGTCGTCGAACGGTCGATCCTTCCCGGGATGTTGAAGAAACGAACAGGGCATTGGAAAATCCCGACACAAAAGGCTAACGTTGTGTCGAACGGATTGCCAAGTTACAAGCGAGCCCAAGAATGAAGGGTTGTATTCGCTTCGTCATGGCGTATCCTATTGGGCAATCGTGTGAAGTGGCGCGCGTCGCACAGTGAAGGAGATCGCATTTGTCATGACTTCGTCAACATCAATATCTAATCCCGATGGCCTCAAATGGGAACCTGTCGAAGGTTGGCCCAGACTGCCGATGGGCGTCTCCTTTTACGGTGATGCCACCTCAGTGGCAGTCGACTCGCAGGACAATGTCTACGTCTTCAATCGCGGCACCGATCCGATCTGTGTATTCAACCCCGAAGGCGATCTAATTCGGACTATGCTGCATGGCACAGTCACGCGTCCGCACGGTATCGAGATCGACGGCGACGACAACATATTCGTCGTCGATGACGACGGTCACTATGTGAGGAAGTTCGACCAAGAAGGCGTCGAGCAGATGACGATCGGCGTTCAAGGTGAACCGTGCGAATGGCAAGGCGGCGGGTATTTCAATCGGCCCACGGACATCGCGATTCATCCTGACACTGGCGAGCTATTCGTTTCGGACGGATATGGCAATTCGCGAGTTCACCGATTCGATCCCGATGGCAAGCTAATGCAGTCTTGGGGCCAACCCGGGACTGGCGACGGCGATTTCAGCCTGCCGCACAACATCTCCATGCTCGGCGACGACAAGGTGATAGTGGCGGACCGCGAGAACTTCCGAGTGCAAATTTTCACGCTCGACGGCGAGTACGTAGACCAGTGGCACATCCACCACCCGATGTCGGTTACTCAGGGCAAAGGCTCCGACGACAAGGTCTACATTGGTGAGATGATCCAACCGGCGGTCCAGCGCGGCGTACCGAACCTCGGCGCGCGGGTTGCCGTGTTATCCGAGGATGGTCAGCTGATTGAACGATTGGGTAACGAGCAGCCGGGTATGGGCGTTGACCAGTTCACCGCACCGCACGGCGTAAGCACCGACTCGCAGGGGAATGTGTATTTGGCGGAAGTCGCTTACACGAACTTCTACTCGAGCCCCGAGAACTGCGGGATGGACGAGCCGCCGCTCGGAGAGATCGTGAGTCTGCGGAAGTGGGCACCGGTTAATGGCGCGTAATGGTCGCAATCAATAGTCAAATTCTTACTCGAATGGAGGTGTAGATCCATGCCATACGAACCTGTTCCATATTGGGCGAAGTTGCCCCATCCGATGTCATTCAAGGAGGCTACATCGGTCGCGGTTGATTCGCAGGACCGTGTCTATGTCTTTAACCGTGGCAACTGGCCGATGATGATATTTGACGCTGACGGCAATTTCCTCGAGACGTGGGGAGAAGGGGAGTTCAATCGACCACACGGCATCTTCATCGACGCAGACGACAACCTTTATCTCGCCGATGATGATGACCATGTCGTCGAAAAGCGGACTACGTCAGGGGAAGTGATTTTCCGGTTAGGCGAACGCGGGAAACCTGCTGCTTGGCAGGAAGGCGATCCGTTCAACCGTCCGACTGACATCGTGGTACATCCCGAGTCGCGCGACATCTTCATCTCGGACGGATACGGCAACTCTCGTGTGCACAAGTACGACGCCGAAGGCACCTACATCACCTCATGGGGCGAGCCCGGTTGGATGGACGGACAGTTCAGCTTGCCTCACAATATCTGCATGCTGGGCGACGATAGAGTCATCGTCTGCGACCGGGAGAATTTCCGCATCCAGATTTTCGATTTGGACGGCGAATTCGTGGGGCAAAAGCACATGCACCGCCCGATCGCTTGCGGCAACAGCAGCACGGGAGACGGTCTCATATTCGTGGCGGAAGCCGGCGCGCCGGAGGTGCAGAAAGGTGTCAAAAATCTCGGCAATTGCGTCGTCGTGTTCGACAGCGATTTGAATGAAGTAGACCGTTTCGGCGGGGATCTTCCAGGCGAGGGGCACGACCAGTTCATCGCGTCGCACGGGATAGCAACTGACTCGACGGGCGCAGTCTACATTGCGGAGGTTTCGTACACCAACACGGGTTCGAAGCTGAATCCGCCGCGGGAAGTGACAAGCCTGCGGAAGTGGGTGCCTGTTTAGGTCGCTGGCGTCAGTTTGTGCGTTGAGCGCGCCATGCGCCGATTTGGGCGGCGTGTTCTTCGTAGTGTAGGAAGGCCCATTCGTCGATAAGACGGCGTCTAGGGTGATCCAAGTCGAAGTAGTTCGTGGGCGTTTCAGCGAGCGCGTCACGCAGTTTGCGGTGCGTAGATTCCAACCGTTCGATGACTTGGCGAGGCTGCGTGGCGATCATCCCTTTGATGGCATCCGAGTTGAATTCATCAGGGTCTGGTTCCGGGTAATCGTAGCCGTCGTCTGGCGTGTCGAGCGCTTCGATCAGCAACAACTCCCATGCGCTGATATGCCAGAGAACATGGTTGACCGACCACTCGCCGCAAGCGCCCGGTTCTACGACGTCCTCGCTTCGGAGCTCGTTGAATGACGCGCGGAATCGGCGCCAAGCATCATCGATGGCTAGGATGACAAGTCGTTTGTTCGCTTCTATATCGTGTTCAGGCATTGTTTGGCGTTTCTGTGACGTATGCAGATGGTATCCTAGTCGCCAATTGCATTTACGTTGTGGAATTGTCAGGGAAACATGCAATGTTTCGAGGTAACTCGTATAGGCGTGACGTTAGGACAATCGCGACGCCAGTCGTATCGTTCGTGTTGCTTGCCGTCATAGTTGTGGGTGCAGTGATTTTTGGCAACCTAGTTGACGAACGCGCGGATGGTTGCAGGCCGTTTGGGACGGCTGGGGAGAACGATAGTCCGTCTTTGATTACGTTCTCCGAGGATCATGACGAGTTGATGTTGTGCGATGTGCCTCAAGAAACGGTTGCGTACGTTTCTCCAGAACTTGAACGGCCTCCTATTCTTGCGAAATATCCAACATACCTGCTCCAGCCGGTATACGACATGGAGGATCTCTATATGTCTTCCGCGAAGGTCAAGGGCAGCGAGTTAACCGGGAACACGGGCCAGTACCCGCTCGAACGCAGATTCTCGTACGAAGGTATTTTCCGCGGAACCCCGGTTTACGTGAAAGGTGAGTACGGAAGTCTCGAAGATTGTGTGATTTTCGATGATTTGTACGTGAGCGACTACGAGAGCGACGATTTCGAAGGATTCGATGGTGGAGACATGTTTCATCCGGACCGCATCCAATCCTGCTGGATTGAGTTGGAAATAATCACGGAAACTAGCGAATAGTCGTCGCCGCGTTCAGATTGGTGAGTTTTTTGATTCGCCTGCGGGTCGCCTACACGGTGATTCGTCGATTTCCCCCGCCGCGTAGCCAACCTATTTGCCGTAACATGCATGGCAAGCATTTTGCACTTGACGCCTTTGGGCGAGGAGAGATGACATGACGATCGTCGGCGATGGAGATTACAGGTACGAGTTGTTGCCCGAGTGGCCGAAGAAGATGCCGGAGAGTTGGAAGTTCGGCATGGCCTCGGATGTGGCGGTCGATTCGAAGGACAGGATATGGGTGTTCGCTAGAGAACAGCATCCGGTTACGTGGTGGACGACTGACGGCGAGTTGGTTGGCAGCTGGGGTTACGGTCTGACACTGGGCATCGCGCCGGATTTCTTCTTCCGTGAGCCACACGGCATCTTCATCGACTCGGACGACAACATTTGGCTGTCCGAGAAACAGCGCCACATCGTGACGAAGCACAACCAATCGGGAGAGATCCTGATGGAGTTGGGCAACCGCGACTGGGCTGCGGTGACTAACACGTTCGATGGAAGGCACGGCGAACCGTTCAACTCACCAACAGGCATCGCTATCGGTCCGAACGGCAAGATCTATGTTTCGGACGGATACGGGAACCGGCGGATACATCGATTCTCGGCGGCCGGTGAGTTTGAGATGAACTGGGGTGTGCCTGGTGACGGGCCGGGTGAATTCGCGCTGGTCCACAACGTCGGCGTCGACGATCAAGGCCGCGTTTACGGTTGCGACCGTGAGAACAGCCGGATCCAGGTTTTCGATGGCGATGGGAATTACATCACGGAGTGGACAGATATGTCGGCGCCGGGCGATATCCATTTCCGCGACAATCTTGCTTACGTGGCTGAGCAGGGCGATGGGTGCGCAGTTTCCATTTGGACGCTAGACGGCGAGCTGGTTACGAGCTGGCGCGGTGATGACGAGGCGAAGATCCTGGGTGCCGCGCACGGCATCTGGACCGACTCCGAAGGCAGTATCTACGTGGCTGAAATCGGCACCCCGGAACGCGGGCAACGCGTAAGGAAGTTCCAGAAGCTGTAAACGCTTTGATCAATTCAACGTCTTTGAAATAGGTGCTACGTTGTGATACACATGCGCTAAGCGATAACAACTTAGTTAAATGTCGTTTGGCGCATGGCTACTATAGAACAGCGGACGACGACGGTTGAACAAGAGATTAGCTCGATTAACGCTACTTTAGAACATGTTGCGACCAAATCGGATCTCGCTGAGTTGAAGGCCGACCTCATAGCGGAACTTAAATGGCGAATGTTCGGGATGGTGATTGGTCTCATGGTAGGTGTCGCTTCGGTTATGGCGGCGGTACAGACGATACTCGACTGACGCAAGACGGTCATTTAACTGAGCGACGCCTCCACTAGCTCGCGCAGGACGTTGGCGAGGAGGAAGACGATGAGGCCGAGGGCGAGGATGGCGTTGTAGCCGAGCAGTTTCGAAGCGACGCCTTCATCAACCGTTTGTTGTGCTGTCATGCGCCGTCGTCGCCAGACGATGTAGAACATCCACATCGCGAGCGCGATCTTGATGCCCAGTACGATCGCCCAAGAGACTGTTGCCTCGTTGCCCTGAATGCGCGAGAACATCAGGATGAGGCCGGAGACGATGAGAGTGACGACGGCGATGTCGATGATCTCGCGGTACGCAGGTGCGATGATGGACATCGCGGAGCGCATCTTTTCAGGTTCTACCGAGGTTAGCGGCCGCAGAATGAGGGCGTGAAAGATGCTTCCGCCGACCCATGCGATTGCGGCCACGCCGTGTGCGTAGCGCACGAGTACCATTACCCAATCACCAATTCCAATATCCGAAAACATGACCGCTAACAGCATACAAGCCGCCGATGACAAAACGACCCTGCTACTCGGCGCCATCAACATGGACCTGATCGTGGAGACTGAGCGGTTGGCGCGTGCTGGTGAGACATTCGTCTGCGATCGTCTTTATACGTCAGGAGGTGGGAAAGCGGGTAATCAGTCGGTAGCGGCGGTGCGTTTCGCGGATGATAGCGGCGGTGCAGTGAAGATGATCGGCAGGATTGGCGACGATGGATTCGGGAATGAGTTGAGACAGTTTATGTCCGAGCAGGGCGTGGACATGGGATCAGTAACGACCGATCCGGATATTGAGACCGGCGTTGCGATCATCTTCATCGACCCTACCGGTGAGAACTTCGTTCATGCCATATACGGCGGGAACGGAAAGTGTGGCGATGAAGAATCGGCAACTGCGATAGATGAGTTAGACAACGCGGGAGTATTGCTGGTCCAACAGGAGATTCCGTTGGATTGTAGTTTTGCGGCCATGCGTGTCGCGCGCGAACGTGGGGTGCCGGTAGTTCTCGATCCGGCACCAGCCATTCCCGCCGAGGAAGTTCCGAACGGTTTCTACGGTTCGGCAGACATTTTGACGCCGAACGCTTGGGAGGCTGAGGCGTTGTCGGGTATCGAGGTTACAGACGTGCAGTCTGCGGAAAAAGCGGCTGCACAGATACGAGAGGCGCATGGGTGTTTTTGTGTCATCGTGACGATGGCTGAACAGGGTGTGTACGTGAACTCTGACGATGTGAGCGGCCACTTACCGCCGTTCGATGTCGACGCGGTCGCCACAGTAGCTGCGGGAGATGCATTCGCAGGTGTACTGGGTCGAGCGCTGTGCGAAGGAAATGATCTTGAGCGCTCGATCAGGTTGGCGATGGCGGCTGGCGCGCTTTGTGTTTCGCGTCCTGGCACACAGTCCGCGATGCCGTTCAGGGGTGAAGTTTTGGCATTAGCTGATAGCTGATTTCGGAAGCCACCAGGTCAAAACGGGGGCGGACCGGAGATGTCTTCAACTGTTTTGATGCCGGTAAGATGCATCAGCTCGAGCAGGCCGCGATTCAATCGTCCGGGCAGGGCAGGGCCTTCGTAGACCATCCCGGTGTAGAGCTGGATTCCTGAGGCACCCGCGGCGAACATTCGCCAGACATGCTCGGGCTTTGAGATCCCGCCGCACGATATGACACTGGCGTTTTTTCCGAGTAGCGCCGCCACTTCTGCGGTCATGCGTTCGGTGTTTTCGAGCAACGGTGCGCCGCTCAATCCGCCTTTGCCGACGGCGAGTCGGCCATCCTCGACGGGAAAGGTGTTGGCGATGACAAGGCCATCGGCGCCCGCGCTGACCGCGGTTTCTGCGAGCGCGAGCGCGCTCCGCTTCTCGTGTTGTTCATTCGTCCAGGGCGGGAGTTTGACCAGGAGTGGCGTTCGACGGTGTTCAGAATTCCTGAGTAGTTCCACGAGGGCGCGCAACCTCCCTGGATCGTGAAAAACGCGGAGCCCAACTGTGTTCGGACTTGAGATGTTGAGTTCGATTCCGGCAACTTGTGGTGCGATCCGACGGTAGCACTCGGCGATTTCGTCCTCTATCGAACCAGAGATACTCACCAGAACACGAGACCGACGCTGACCGAGCTTGTTCAACCTAGGGTTGATGCGCGCTAGTCCCTCGCCAGGGAAGCCAAGCGAGTTCAAGAGAGCACCAGATTCAGGGATGCGCACCATCCTAATCGGCGGGTTGCCAGACCGTTCGGCCAGCGTAACCGTTCCGCCGGTCGCAAACCCGAATCCGAGGTCGATTATCGAACGGAGGACCCGGCAATTCTTGTCATATCCGGCCGCTAATCCGATGGGAGAAGGGAACTGGATCCCAGCGATTGTCGTTGTAAGCGCGGGGTCGCCTATTTTGGCTTGAGCGCCGAGCGCTTTCCAGATCAACGGTACGTGCAGGGTGTACTCAGAAAACGCGTGACTTTGCTCCTCGTCCATCGAGAAGAGCAATGGTCGGAGCAAGCGTTTATACACGTTCTTCCTTTGGTTGATCCCGACGTGCGTGGAGTGACATCTGAGGAACGCACAGTCGCTTTGCGTTTATCATTTTCTCATATATGTGCCGATAGGCATTCAAGCTGCAATCCGCTACGCATCGGCCGACAACGAATCACCCCTAGCGTCAACACGATGGAACTCGAATTTGAAAGAGGCGACGCTGAAAACCCCAGTGGTCACGCGCTCGTTTATTTCCGGGACGCGAACGACAACGATGCGATCGGCGTTACGTACATCGTGATACTGCCGGTGCCGTTGGACATCGGCAAGTACATGCCACCGTTCCTCGCCGGCCAAGTCGCTGAGATGTCGGCGAACGTGATTTCCTCCTTCGCCTTTCCGCCGGCACCGGAACCGTTCGAGAGCATGGAAGAAGCGGAACGCATTGCGAGGATCCGTGGTGACGATCTGGTTTACGCGGGGACGATCGCTTTCAGTGATGCGTTCGAGATGATGGAACGCGTCAATGAAGCGAGTGGTGAGTACGGCAGGCTTTACTCCGAGGCGCACCCTGAGAACGTTCACCACGCAGACGACCAACTCGTAATCGAAGGTGTGGACGATTTCGAGGACGAGGTCTACGATCTGATGTACGGCGGCATGGATGAGGCGGACCTTTTGACTGAGTTGTCGCAGCAGTTGGGCAGAATGCGTTACTCGGTCGAAGGCGGTGACCGTTCGACGGCGTTGGAGACAGAGGCGAAGATCCGGGCCATCGGACGCTATCTGCCAGCGAACCGCGAGGTCTCAAAGATCGTGGCGGCCGCGACGTCGACATCCCCGAGGGCGTCGGAGTTGGCGCAGCTCTATGTTGAGCGGGCTTACTGCCTGTACCGTGAGGACTATTTGCGGCTGAAGAAGATTGACGAGGATATCGCGGGGATCGCCGCAGACTAGCGTCTAGGAACAATCAATCGGCGATCACGGTCTTAAGTTGGTCGACGGTCAGGTTCGCGCCGCTGGCTATTAGGACTATGCGTTTGCCTTTGATGCGGTCGCGGATCTTATCGGCGGCGGCTAGGGGGGTGGCGCCGGCGTGTTCGACCAAGGATCGAGTTGCCGCGATCATGTTGACGATGGCTTTTCGGATGTCTTCTTCGGAGACGAGGATGAAGTCGTTGAGGTATTTGCGGAGCATGCCGACGGGGTAGTCGTATGACGAGCCGGTGGCGATCCCTTCAGCAACGGTTTTCATGGGGGCGTCGACCGTTGGGCCTTCTTTCTTTTCCCACGAGAGGTATACCGACGGCGCGGCATCGGACTGGACGCCGATCACTTTGGTTTTGGGAGAGAGATGACGCGACACGATGCTGGCGCCGCACGCGCCGCTGCCTGCGCCGACGGGAACGAAGATGTAGTCGATGTCTTCTAGGTCTTCGTGGATTTCAAGGCTGTAGGTGCCTACGCCGGCGACGAGGTAGGGTTCGTTGGCGGCGTGGATGTATCGCATGCCTTCTTCGCGGGCGAAGATCTCGGATTGGACGCGAGAATCGTCGAAGATGGGGCCATGTTCCACGACATCGGCGCCCATGCTACGCATTGAGGCTACTTTGACGGGATTGGCTCCTACAGGTACGAAAACGGTGCATTTTGCTCCGAACTGTTGAGCGGCGTAGGCGATCGATTGTCCGTGATTACCGGAGCTGGCGGTGACGAAACCTAGTGCGCGTTCCTCGGGAGTGGTGCGGGACACGAGGTTGATGCCACCGCGAACCTTGAAGGCTCCGAGCAACTGCATGTTCTCGAATTTGACCCAGACATCGGCGTCAAGCGCATCGCTGAGGATTGGGACGCGACGGAGGGGTGTGCGGTGTACGTAACCTGCGATTTTCCGTCGCGCGTCGTAGACGTCGGCGATGGTTGGTTCCGGTAGCGAGCTTAAGGACATAGTTGCTCCAGTCGAATTGCAACGATTTACGTCTCGATTTTAAAGTGCGGTGGAATATACTGATTCACATCTGCGCTAACACCTATCTCGGCATTTAAACCAAAGCAAAACTCACTTGGCTACCACGGATACTACCGACGGTACGACTAGGCTATCGCCTTCCAACGCCGAGACGATCACCCAGCCGGCACCCGCCGATCACACTACCTCCGCTCCGCCAGCGCCATCTTCGGCTCAGACCGGGGCTCCGACGGGTTGGTTTTCCCGCACGTTCGAGTCGCTTGGACACCGCGATTACCGGATGATGTGGGTCAGCATGTTCCTGTCGATGGGCGGGTTCAACATGTTGATGCTGGCGCGCGGGATCCTGATCTATGACTTAACTGGCGACGCCCAAAAGACCGCGCTGGTCTCGATAGGTTGGGCACCGGGTCTTCTGATCATGTCGCTGTTCGGTGGCGTCCTTGGCGACCGTGTCGAACGGCGCATGTTGATTCAGGTTTCGCAGTTCGCGAACGCCTTTTTCGCGTTGACGGTGGGATTCTTGATCCTGACGAACTACATCGAGTGGTGGCACTTGATGATCGTGTCGTCGCTGCAGGGCTGCGTCTTCGCGTTGCAGATTCCGGCTCGTACGGCTGCGATGTCGCAACTCGTGCCGAAGCCGTTGATCGGCAACGCCATGGCGCTCAACTCGACGGCGATGACGCTGATGAGCGTGGCCGCGCCTGCCGTGGGCGGGATACTGTACGAATTGATTCAGCCAGAAGGTGTCTACTTTGTGGTGACGGTGATGATGTTCCTCGCGATGGGCTTTACCAGCCTGTTACCTAAGCTATACCCGGACCAAAACCAGACGCGGACCAAGGAATCGCCGTTGGTCAACATCAAGCGAGGGATCATATACGCGGCCCGGAATCGGATCGTGCGAGTGTTGCTGATCCAGTCGGTGATTATCGCGATGCTCTCGATGCCGTTCCGAATGTTGGTTCCGGTTTTCGCTAAAGACCTTTACGGGTCGTTGCCTAGCGAAGTTGGCTGGTTGGCCACGATGGCGGGATTGGGTGGAATCGCAGCGTCCATCGGTGTAGCGAGTCTCCGAGCCGGGCAAAACCGAGGGTGGGTGATAATGATGTCGCCGGTGATCTCGGCGATTTCTATATTCATAATCGGAGTCTGGGATTGGTACTGGGTGGGGATGATCTTCTTCATCGGGGTCGGGTTCGGGGAATCGATTCGATGGGCATTGGGCCAGGCTTTAGTAGTGGAACACGCGAACGCGAGATATCGCGCCCGAATGACTAGCTTGAC
>CAYRHG010000119.1:0-4018 GCA_964424025.1 uncultured Dehalococcoidales bacterium
ACAACGCCGTTGAGACAGTCATCAAAAGCAAGTCGATGGTTTCGGAAGAGATGGGTCTCAATCACGTTTTGGAAGCGGACGGTGTTGAGGTAGTAGAAACCGACTTGGGGGAATACATCGTCCAACTTGCGGGGGAGGCACCGTACCACATCATCGCCCCTGCGATCCACAAGTCCAAGGAACAGGTGGCCGACCTTTTGGCGGAAGAATCGGGGACCGAGCGCCGAGAAACTGCCGAACAACTTACTCGCCAAGCCCGTGAGATGCTGCGCGGGGTGTTCCTGCGAGCCGACATGTCAATTACCGGAGCAAACTTCGCCGTCGCTGAAACGGGCTCGATAGTGCTCGTGACGAACGAAGGCAACGGCAGAATGGCGACGTCGATGCCGCGCATCCACGTAGCGGCGATGGGCATGGAGAAGCTCGTCCCGTCGGCCGCGGACCTGAGCGCGATGCTACGGATTCTGATCCGATCGGCAACGGGTCAGCGCATATCGTGCTACGTCACGATGGTCAACGGTCCCCGTGCACACGACGAGGAAGACGGTCCAGAAGAGTTCCATCTGGTGATTATGAATAATGGGCGCGATCGCCTGTTACGAAACGAGTCACTGCGAGAGGCACTGAATTGCATCCGTTGTGGTGCGTGTATGAACTCTTGTCCGGTTTACCGCAAAGTTGGAGGGCATTCTTACGGATGGGTCTACCCGGGACCGATCGGATCAATCGTATCTCCTGTACTCACGGGTCTCAAAGACGGAGCAAAACTGCCTGCGGCATCGTCGCTGTGCGGTGCCTGTCATGACGCTTGCCCGGTGAAGATAAACATCCCGCGCATGCTGCTGGAGTTGCGATCGCAAACGGCTGAAGGTGAGCCCGATCCCGCGCAACGAGCATCCAGTATGGCGGAACGGCTCACTTGGAAAGCGTGGCGGCAGGGAATGATGAGTCGTCGTCGTTTCGATGCCGGATCGAGTGTAGGGAAGATCGTGAGTTCCCCGCTGAAAAGAGATGGTTGGTTGAAGAAGGTGCCACCCCCGATCGCCGGCTGGACCGCCAGCCGAGATTTTCCCGCTCCGGCAAGTGAATCATTCGGCAAATGGTTTGCCAAACGCGGCAATTAACAAATGGAAAGAAAAGATTTCATATCCAACGTCAGCGCTTCGCTTGGTCGGACGCGGTTGCCTGCGGACCCAGATACGACTCCCGTTCGTTACCCGAACTTGGACGAAGCGAGAGACGCGGGGACCGAGGTTCGAAGAGAGGCTGACGTCAGATCATTCGAGTTGCTCGAAGAGGCAGCTGATGCTTTGGCCACTACCGGTTGGTATGTTCATCGCGCCGAGACGATGGAGGATGTCGGAGATCTAATCGCCCGAATATGTCGGGAAATCGGCGCCGAAAAAGCATTGAGATCTGGTCACGAAGTTCTTGACGAGGCTGGGATCGAACACGCGTTGGAAAGAGCCAGTGTTGAACTCAGCGACATGTCACTCAATGACGAGATGACCGACGATGAACGTGACGAGCAACGATCGGCACACCGGCAAGAAGTCTTCAATACCGACGTCGGCATAACCGGCGGCGATTATGTGATTGCCGAAACCGGGACTTTGGTTATTCACCCCAAGAAGGGGGTGTCGCGGTTGACGTCGCTGGCGCCTCCCGTACACATCGCTGTGATGAGACGTGGGCAGGTGCTGCCATCGTTAGACGAGTTATTCCTGCTGGAACACGTCGACATTCACAGCGGCGATCGGCATGCGGCTATGAATCTGATCTCAGGCCCTTCGCGAACGGGGGACATTGAAGCGACTATCGTGCATGGCATCCACGGGCCTGTCGAAACTCACATCGTGCTGGTCGGTTGAGAACATCGGATACGTTCACAACTCGGGTCCGATGCCGATTGCTAGTTGATCGCGACTTTTAACGCTCTACATACCTGCTCAGTGGCATCTGAAACGAGTCTGGCGGTTTCCGACATGGCTTCTTCCAGCGTCATGCAATGGTCTAGGATGCTGAACGCGGCGTCGATCCCAAATTCGTGGATACCTTCGAACCCTTCACCTAGACTCCCTGAGATCGCAACGGTTGGTATCCCCTGAGCCCGCGCCCTTAGAGCGACCGCTACCGGAGCTTTGTTGAACACGGTCGAGCGATCGGTTTGCCCTTCGCCCACGATAACCAAGGATGCGCCCGCTAGCCGAGCATCGAGGTCTAAAGCGTCAATCACGATGTCAGCGCCCGGTCGCAGTTGGGCATTGGTAAAAGCCATTAAACCAGCACCTAATCCCCCTGCAGCGCCCGCGCCAGGAGTATCCATGACCTCGCGTCCGAGGTCCCGTTTTAGCAATGTGCCGAAACGCTCGAGGGCGTCGTCCAAAAACCTGACCGTATCTGGATCAGCCCCTTTTTGGGGACCGAATATGGCGGACGCTCCGGTTTCTCCGCAAAGCGGGTTATTCACATCGCACGCTACGTCGATGGTCGTTTCGGACAAACGTGGATCGAATGCTGACACGTCAATGCTGTGTATGTCGGCGAGCGCGCCGCCACCGCGAGCCAGCTCGTTGCCCTCGTCGTCCATCAACTTCGCGCCCAGTGCCTGGGCCATGCCGGCACCGCCATCATTCGTGGCGCTTCCGCCGATACCTATGATGAGATTACGGTAGCCAGCGTCCAGCGCCAGCGACACCAGTTGTCCGACGCCGTAAGTAGTCGTGATCAATGGATCGCGCTCTTCGGGATTTAGTAACGCGATACCGGAAGACCGCGCCATCTCGATAACTGCGGTTCGTCCGTCACCCAACGCCCCCCAAATCGCTTCAATCGGGCGTCCAAGTGGATCATCGACCACGGCGGACATGATTTGCCCGTCAGACGCATCCACCAACGACTGCAAGGTCCCATCGCCGCCGTCGGCGACAGGTACCAACTGCGCATCGGCTTCCGGCCAAACGCGGAGAACACCTTCTCGCATCGAGCGCGCGATTTCAATGCCGGTCAGGCTCTCTTTGAACTCTTGTGGAGCGATGATGATCTTCATGATTAAGTGGGTGGCATCGGTTTTCTCAGATGTTAACGATCCGAGGCGGGACTCGTTGCGACTCTTCGTGGATGATCCCGATCACCTCGTCCACGGCGATCTCCAACTTGCCTTCGTGATTGGTCACTTGACGGTCGAATGATTTTGACTGTCGAATTTCCTCTTCCGCCGATTCCAGTCGCATGGCGACATCAGAAGCGCTGTTTACGCCGCGCCGCTCGATTCGTTGTTGCAAAACATGCATGTTGGGCGGGTGGATGAAGATCAACAGAACTTCTGGCGCCAATTCTTTGATCCTCAACGCGCCTTGAAGATCGACCCGAATGATCACGTGTTTGCCCAGAGCGAGAGCATCCCTGACCTGCTGTTTGGGAACACCATAGTAGTTGCCGTACACGTGGGCCCATTCGAGCAGTTCGTCTTCCGAGATGGCTTGTTGAAACTCGTCGACCGACAGAAAGTGATGGTTGATCCCTTCGTGTTCACCAGGTCTTGGATCGCGTGTCGTGGCCGTTACGGTGAAGTGGTAGTCGAGACCGCGCCCGGCCATGCCTTCGATGAGGACATCCTTTCCGACGCCCGAAGGTCCTGAAATGACGACGACAAGCGGAATGGCAACTGGTTCGTCGACGTCAGTCAACGACGCCGCCCAGCGATTCCAGTTCGTCCCAGAACTCAGGGTAGGAGATGCTGGCGCAGTTGGCTTCGGTCACGGTAATCGGACCGTCGGATACCAGTCCGGCTATACCCAGTGCCATAGCGATGCGATGATCGTCTTGACTCTGGTACGTGCCACCGGCGATTTTTCCGGCTCCGATGATCGCCATGCCGTCATCGCGGGCTTCAGCTTCGATGCCTGCAGCTACGAGACAGTCGACGGTCGCGGGCTGGTGGCTGCAGGCATCGAAGCTGAGGCCCGCGATGACGGCATGGCGATCATCGGAGCCGGAAAAATCGCCGGTGGCACGT
>CAYRHG010000120.1:0-5626 GCA_964424025.1 uncultured Dehalococcoidales bacterium
GAACGACGGTCTCACCTTCGATGATGACTTCCTTCTCGACGACGACGGTTTCGACTACGCGTTCACCTTCAACGATGACTTCTTTCTCGACGACGACGGTCTGCGGGACCGCGACCTCGACGCGTTGTTCGACGACGACAGTCTGAACGACGGTCTCGGTGGTGCCGCAAGCCAGTGCCGCGGTGCTAGAAGCAATGGCGAAGGCGAAGAGCAGCAGTACGCTGCTCCATCGATGCCTTGCAATATGTTTCATCTCGACGCTCCTTAGTTCATTCTTGGGCGTTTGTTCGAGTTTCGAGCGCGTATGTATGGCGCGCGAAGGGTACGGAACGATGTTAACTGAGTTAATCGAACTTTGTGCCGATTTCGACGAAATCGGGACTTAAGGAATGGTGATTCAGCGAAACGCCACTATTGTGCGTACGCGGATTACCCAGTGCGGCGAGAAGAGTATTCATCGGGTGACGGGTGTATCCTTTTTGCAAGTTTTCACGGACAAGCCGGTGAGGATAGTTACGAACTCGGGGTCTCGAGTTAACCGTTAGAGGTCAGCATGTATCAGCTTGAAGTTGTAAATCCCGTGTCGCCGCAGAGAGGCGAAGTTAGCGCATTTCCGTACGCACCGCGCCCGTCGAGTCTGAAGAACAAGGTGATCGGGTTGATGTGGAATGGGAAGGCTCATGGCGATGACGCGTTGAAACGCGCTGGAGAATTGATCAAAGCCGCCGAACCTTCAGTGGATGTGCGGTTCTATTCGGGTGCGTTGCCGTTCCCTGATCCCCTGAGGGCCAAGGCGATTTCCGAGATCGATGTCGCGATTGGCTGTACAGCTGATTGAGGGAGCTGCACGTCGTGGCTTGTCTACGACATGGTTGAGTTGGAGAAGGCGGGAGTTCCGACTGTCGTAATCCTTTCGAACGGTTTCCAACATGACGCGGACGCGAGCGCGAAGGCATTCGGCATGGGGCCAATTCCGCGAGTCGAGGTGCCGCTCGTCTACAACAACATCACTACCGAGCAAGCGATCGAACAGACCGATCCGGTGGTCGACGAGATCATGGAGCTTCTGACGCGCGGGATCAGCGGAGAGGAGATCGAGAATCAGGCGCTGCGCGACGCTCAAGAAAAACGGTTCAAATTCAACGGCGAAGATCAGTTCGGCGCGTTGGATAAATTCAACAAGGAGTTCTTGGACCGAGATTGGGGTGATGGATTCCCGCTGATACCGCCGACGGTCGAGAAGGTTGAGCGGATGTTGTCTGGGACGACGCTTGATGCGGAGGATGTGGTCTGCACGTTACCGCCTGGAAATGGGATTGTTACGGTACAGAAGATCGCGGCCAACTGCGTGATGGCGGGTTGCGAACCGGAGCATTTGCCAGTGGTGATCGCGGCGTGTCGCGCCATCTCGAGCATGGAGCCGTTCGAGGTTCGAGGATTGCTGATGTCGACGTCGGCCGGTGCCCCGTTGATAGTGGTGAATGGTCCCATAAGGAACGAGATCGGTTTGAATTATCGACGGGCGACGCTGGGGCCAGGGAAGATGTCCAAAGTGAATGTGACCATTGGTCGGGCGTTCACGTTGACATTGAAAAATGGTGGTCACTGGTATCCGGGGGTGTTGGACATGGATACTATCGGGACGCCGCGGAAGTTCAGTTTCTGCATCGCGGAGAACGAGGAGGATTCGCCGTGGGATCCCTTCCACGTCGAGAAGGGATATCGACCTGAGCAGAACGTCGTATCGATATTCCCTTCAGGCGGTGAGCACGATCACGGAAATCAGGGTGTAGATACGGCTGACGGGTTGTTGAAGTCGATCGCGGCTTCGTGCGGACATTCGAGTGCGCACATCGCGAATCTGCACGGAGAGCTGGATGATTCGCCTGGCGGAGCTACGTTGATACTTTTGGCTCCAGCCCATGCGAGGCCGATCGCTGGATCCGGTTACACCAAGAGCGCGGCCAAGGAGTTTCTGCACCAGCACGTGAAAGCTCCGGCGAGTGAGATGGTGGCGCACTTCAATGTGCCAGAGAAGGTGCGGTACGAGTGGCGCTGGTTGTATGATTTGCCGCCGTGGGAGCAGGAGCGGGTGATGCTGCATGGACAGCATGACGCCAGCCGGTATTTCATCGTGTGTGTAGGCGCGGATGACCGCGCGAAGAACTTGATCATTGGATCTGGGACGCCTGGTATGGCGGAGATTACGGATCGGGCGTAGACACTTCGTCGTCGATTGAGCGACCACGCTTTCGATAAGGTGGTAATCAGTCGTGATCACGCATGTCGTGATTTCTGACGCGAATGGCTCGAAGCTTCAGTTTTTCTGCTCGCGCACAGGAGGACGAATGGAAACATCGTCAGAAGTGGCCGTATCGGTTCGTAACGTCTACAAGCTGTTTGGAGGTGACGAGGATTCCGGTTTGGCGATGGCGCGTGAGGGGGCGACCAAGTCAGAGGTGCAAGAAGCGACGGAGTCGGTGATGGCGTTGTCGGATGTTTCGTTCGACGCTGAAAGGGGAGAGATTTTTGTGGTGATGGGGTTGTCGGGATGTGGCAAGTCGACTCTGATTCGGTGTATCAACCGGTTGATCGATCCTACGGCCGGAGAGATTTGGGTCGACGATGTAAACGTGACGGAATTGGAAGAGGAAGGGATGCGGGACGTACGACGTAGCTCACTGGCGATGGTGTTCCAGCACTACGGTTTGTTGCCTCATCGCAGGGTGATTGACAATGTTGCGCTCGGCCTCGAGATGAAGGGTGTTGGCTCAGACGAACGCCGTGAACGTGCGCAAGAGGCGCTAGAAACGGTGGGATTGGGCGATTGGGCCGCGAGCAAACCGGAAGAGTTGAGCGGCGGGATGATGCAACGTGTCGGGTTGGCGCGGGCGTTGGCCCATGACACTCCCGTGTTGCTGATGGATGAGCCGTTCAGCGCGCTTGATCCGCTGATCCGTAACGAGTTGCAAGATGAGCTGGTGGCGATGCAGGAGAAATTGCAAAAGACAATCATCTTCATCACCCATGATCTCGACGAAGCCGTTCGGATCGGTGATCGTATCGCGATTATGCGAGACGGTGAGATCGTGCAGATAGGTAGCCCGGTCGACGTAGTGCTGCATCCGGCGGATGCTTATGTCCGGGAGTTCACCAGCAATGTGCGCCAAAACGAATTGATGACGGCCGGCGTGATTATGAGCGACCCTAAAGACGTCGTTCATGTCAGCGCGATAGCTTCGAGAGTAATTCAAAAGCTCATCGATACCGATGAGAACTACGCGATGGTAGTGGATGACAACTTTCGTTACGTTGGAACTGCGCTGTTGCAACGCATCGAGCAGTGGAGGTCAGATCCGACGACGAAGATAGCGGATACTCCGCTCTTGGTCGAGACGAGTGTTTCGCCGGATGTCGTGTTGGACGAACTGGTACCTCTCGGTTTAAGAGCGGAACGTTCCATACCCGTAATGGACGGAGACGGCGTGTTGGTTGGGGAGGTTTCGTTAGACGCCTTAGCTGGCGCGATGGATGCAGAGGACGCAACCGATTTAGGAGGAATGTCTTGAGTACCGAGCGTGAGATGTCTGGCTCGACGATGCCAACCGACGAAGACGCAGTGCGGTCATCAAGAGTGCCGAGTTGGCTCAGATGGTTTGGAATTATGGTCTTGGTCCTGATCCCGATCGTGATAGTGGATTTCGGGATTGAAGAAACTGCTTTGGTTTTCGATCCGGAACTCCTCTCCGAGCGTGTTCGAGTGTTTCCGCACGATGTCGGCCGCGACATTGGTCTTTGGATCGACCAACGATTGGATTGGTTGAACGACAATTTGGGTTTTTTCTTTAATGCCGTGAAAACGGGGGTTGCGTACACATTCGAGCCGTTGGAAGCGTTCTTAAAGTGGTTGCCTTGGCCGGTTGTGGTGTTCGCTTTGGGATTGGTTTCGTGGATGTTGGTTGGTAGGACGATCGCGGTATTTTCGGTCGTCGCGATGATTCTGCTCGGGTTTTTCGGGCTTTGGGAGAGCACGATGGAGACGACGGCATTGATGATCGTGACGGTCACGTTGTGTATTGCGATCGCGGTGCCGATCGGGATTTGGGCTTCACAGTCAGATCGCTTGGATGCGATATTGCGTCCGATATTGGACGGTATGCAGACGATGCCGAGTTTCGTGTATCTGGTGCCCGCGATCGCGTTCTTCAGTTTGGGCAACCCGCCAGCTGTGATTGCGACGCTTGTTTACGCGGTTCCGCCAGCGGTTAGGCTCACCAACTTGGGTATCCGGCAGGTATCCCGAGAGACGATCGAGGCAACAGAGTCTTTCGGTGCTACGCCTTGGCAGTTGATGATGAAGGTCAAGATTCCGCTCGCTATGCCGACGATCATGGCAGGAGTGAATCAGACGACCCTGATGGCGCTTGCGATGGTGGTGATCGCGTCTTTGGTAGGTGCCAGCGGTCTCGGAGAAGACGTGTTGCGCGGGTTGGGTCGGTTGGAATCTGGAAACGCGTTGTTGGCCGGGTTGGGGATCGTGTTTTTGGCAGTGATAATCGACCGCAACACGCAAGCGTTCGCGAAGAAACAGCAAGAATCGTTGGGAAGAGGCTAAGAGTGCTAGTTCGTTGCCAAAGAACAAAAAAGTCGTCCGGTAACCTAAGAGGAGAGATTGCGAGCCAAGGTAAGGGAGCTGAAGATGAAGCAATCAAGTCAATTCCGACGTCGCTCAAGATTGGTCGCGGTTCTGATCACCGCACTAATTGTTGTGTTGCTGGCGGTGGGGTGTACTTCTGAAGAAGAGAAGGAAAAGATAGTTTTCGCTGACCTCAACTGGGAATCAGCGGAGATACAGACCAGGATCGCGGGTTACATCCTCGAGCATGGGTACGGTTACCCGGTCGAAAACGTCGTAGCCGACACCACCTCACAATTCCCAGCGTTTGAGAACGACGACGTCCATGTTTCGATGGAAGTCTGGGTGGACAACATCGAAGAAGTTTACAA
Source organism: uncultured Dehalococcoidales bacterium (assembly GCA_964424025.1). Classification (GTDB taxonomy): domain Bacteria; phylum Chloroflexota; class Dehalococcoidia; order Lucifugimonadales; family Lucifugimonadaceae; genus Bin127. Next base: position 5,008 of record CAYRHG010000120.1, read on the forward strand.
CGACGCGGTCGCGGCGGGTTCGATTGTCCCGGCAGGCGTGACGCTGCCGGACAACTGGCAGGGATGGGTCATTCCGCAGTACGTGAAAGACGCCAATCCGGGATTGGTGTCTGTTTCTGACATTCCTGATCATCAGGAATTGTTTGTGACTCCGGATTCGAACGGCAAGGCACGGTTCGTGACATGCATCCCTGGTTGGGGCTGCGAGTTGGTCAACCAGAAAAAGATTGAGGCTTACGACTTGGGCGAAACTTTGGACATCTTAAGTCCTGGGAGCTCGGCCGGGCTGATGTCGGACTTGGAAGGTGCCTATGGTCGTCAAGAGGCGTGGTTAGGTTACATGTGGGCACCAACGAAGGTTGCGGGTGAACTGGACCTTTACGTGTTGGAAGAGCCGCCTCACACAGATGCGTGCTGGGCTGGTGACCAAGGGTGCGCGTACCCGACGGTTGATATCAGGATCGTTGTGAGCAAAGCTCTGAGCGAACGTGCGCCTGAGGTCGTGGAGTTCTTCGGAAACTGGCAGTTTGAGTCACAACCTGCCGGAGCTTTTGAGGCGTGCATGAAGAACAATAACGTGACGACTGATGCGGCAGCGTTGTGCTACTTGACCACCAAC
>CAYRHG010000121.1:0-11647 GCA_964424025.1 uncultured Dehalococcoidales bacterium
GCCTACGACCGGACCCATACTCGCCACATCCCCCATCTGGGCGGACTCTGGCGTCGTATGCCGATCATCGGTATCTTCTTTTTCATCGCCGGATTTGCCTCGCTCGGACTCCCTGCGCTGTCGGGATTCGCTTCCGAGATCATGGTATTCCTCAACTCGTTCCCGGTTTGGCCGTGGGCGGCGAGCATCTCCGCTTTCGGTGTCGTCCTCGCCGCGGGCTACATCCTTTGGATGATTCAGCGGACCTTCTTTGGGTCGAGACCGCCCGAAGGTGGGATTCCGGACGACAAATACGAAGAGTTGACCGATGCCGAGCCATTGGACTTGATCCCAATCCTGGTCCTGACTATCCCGATCTTTGTGATTGGCATTTGGCCCAAGACCATCGTCGACGTATTCAAAATCGGCATTGAAGGGATACTACGCTAGTGAACGCTCAGGACTACTGGGCATTATCGCCCGTCATTGCCATGGCTGCGTTGGCTTTGGTCGTGCTGTCTGCTGACGCGATGCTTGCGGAGAAACTGCCCGGCGGTCGCCGCTGGGGCAGCAAGCGAGCGCTTTCGTGGATCTCTGTAATCGGCCTCTCGGTTCCGGCGCTGCTGACGTTAAACCTTTGGTTCGGGTGGTTCGGCGATCTGACGTCTGATCCTGTCGTTTACGGCACCTTTACGGCTGACCGTTTCGCGTTGTTCTTCCAGTTCATGATCGTTGGTTCGACGGCCATCGTAATGCTGGCTTCCGTCCCGTATCTCAACCAATTCAAGGATTCGCTCGGAGAGTTCTTCACATTGCTTTTGACGGCGGCAGCCGGGATGATGCTCCTTGTAGGTGCCAGTGAGTTGATCACGATCTACGTTGCGCTCGAAACCACCGCGTTGCCGGCGATCGCACTGGCCGCCCTTCGTCGCGATGGTTTTTCGATCGAGGCGGGCGCCAAGTTCCTGATCCTGTCTGCCCTCTCAACCGCGCTGCTATTGTTCGGCCTTGTTTTCCTCTATGGGTATACCGGCGCGACAAGAATCGACGAGATCGTTGCTCGAATGGCGAGTCTGCCGTTCGAAACGGGAGTGCCTTTTGGTTCACTCGCGGTCATGTTGGCGGTTTTATTGATCGTCGCGGGTTTCGGATTCAAGATGGCGATCGCACCGTGGCACATGTGGGTGCCGGACGTCTACCAAGGTGCGCCGACTCCGGTGGCTGCATTCCTATCGGTAGCGTCTAAAGCGTCCGCGTTCGCGGTTTTGATGCGGATTCTGTACTCATTGGCAGGATTCGAAGCCATCGCTCAAGATTGGCAGATACTCTTCGCTTTGATTGCGACCGCGAGCATGACGGTCGGTAACCTCTTGGCATTATCTCAATCGAACGTCAAACGCCTTTTGGCGTACTCAACGATTGCACAAGCCGGTTACATCATGGTCGGTTTCGCGGCGGTTTCAGTCGCGTCCTCGACAGAGAGTCCGAGCGCTGGGCCGCAAAGCGTGATGTATTACCTCGCTGGTTATGCGTTCACGAACCTTGCAGTGTTCCTCGCGTTCACAGCGATTGTGCACCGGACCGGCAACGATACTTTGGCTGGGCTCAGCGGCTTACTGAAACGTTCGCCAACTTTAGCTGTTTTGATGGTCATCGGTTTGCTTTCACTGTTGGGCATGCCGCCGACGGTCGGATTCATGGCGAAGGCTGTGGTTTTCAGCACCGCGGTTGATCAAGGATTGGTATGGCTCGCCGTGGTTGCGGTCATCAACACCGTCGTGGCCGCCTACTACTATCTGCGCGTTGTGGGTCTGATAATGTTCGGGCAAGCAGAAGATGAAGAACCGTTTCGACCAAGTGTCGGCGAATTGACGGCGGTCAGCGTTGGCGTGGCGGGCGCTATCTTGTTTGGCGTGATCCCATGGCTGGTGCTGGAGGTCGTCGACCGATCGCTGACGATCATGTGATCAGCAACGGGATTTTTCTTCGTTTTCTTACACTCCCATTGGTGACGCAAAGTTGAGCAGCTATCAGTCAGTCTGCATCGCACACCACAGTCTGTTGCCTCGTGCCGCGCGACTGGCTGATGACATAGTCAGCAGATATTCTGATCGCTGCCGTTGGTGGCACGCCAATGAAATGACGTTGGCGCATGAGGAGGCTGACGATCGGTTTAGGGACACGGACCTGATCATCACGGTGGGGGGCGACGGTACGATACTCCGCGGGATGCATACGGCGTCGTTATACGGGATACCGGTACTAGGCGTAAACATGGGCCGTGTCGGATTCATGAGTGAAATCGACTCTGAGAAAGCGGTGGAAGAGCTTCCGTGGTACCTGGACGGTAATGGACGCGTCGATGAACGGGCGATGCTGCGAGCAACGCTAGACGCGGATGAAGAGAGCGCGCTTCATGCGTTGAACGATGTAACCGTCCACCGCGGTGGAGAGTTACGCGTCATCGAAGTCGAAGCGATGATCGATGGCGTTGAGTTGTCAACCTTCAGAGGCGATGGCGTGATCGTAGCGACCTCCACTGGATCCACCGGCTACACGTTGCAACTGGGAGGGCCGGTGATAGATCCGAGTTCTCAAGTATTTCTGCTGAAACCGATCGCCGGACACATGAGCCAGTTCGGCGGCGTAGTCTTGGATTCAAAGAGCATTCTCGACTTGACGTTGGGTACAACCGCGGACGCGACGCTTACGGTGGACGGGTACTTGAGTCAGACCATGCACGACGGATCGACAGTGAGGATTTCGCGTAGTGAGAGATGCGCCAGATTTTTGCGCCGAGGACAGAAGAGCACATTTTGGGAAGGTCTATCGCATCGTCTTGGTATGCGTATCGGTGCAGTTAGGCGCGACGCGAGTACTAGCGGATGAATGATGCCGTGGAAGATCGCGAGCCTCTGAAGGCCGTACGGCTGGCTTCAAAGACGGTTTTTCGAGGGGAAAAACTGACCTTGCGCGTCGACACTCTCCAAATGGGTGACCGCGACGCAACGGACAAGGAGATCATCGCCCATCCAGGGTCTGCGGTGATGATCCCGATCACTGATCGGGGGACAGTGCTACTCGTCAAACAGTGGCGACCGGCGCAAGGCGGGTATACATTGGAGTTGCCTTCGGGTACTCGTGACGGAGACGAGGATCCAGTAACTACGGCATCGCGCGAACTACGTGAAGAAACTGGATACCGCGCTTCGAATTTAACCGCTATCGGTGGGTTTTTCCCAGTATCGGGTTACAGCGAGGAGTATTGCCACGGTTTCGTGGCAACTGGTCTCGAAATCGATCCTTTGCCGCAAGATAAACTTGAGGACATCATGGTTGTCGAAACGACCGTCGACGAATTGCGGCGAATGTGCATGAACGGCGAAATTGACGATGCGCTGACAATCGCGGCGGTCACCCGTGCTTCCGCCATTCTTGAAGAAGCTAGGAGAGCGGATGTTTAAGCACGATGTCCTGATTATCGGGGCAGGTTTGGCGGGGTTGCGTGCTGCTGTCGAAGCGACGCGACTGGGATTAGATGTCGCCGTTGTCAGTAAGGTTCACCCGGTGCGGAGCCACTCGAATGCGGCGCAGGGAGGCATCAATGCTCCTCTGACTGATAGGGGTGACGATTGGGAAGGTCACGCTCTCGACACGATCAAAGGGAGCGACTATTTGGCTGATCAGGACGCCGTCGAGATCATGTCGACGGAAGCCGGGGATGCGGTGATCGAGCTTGAGAGGATGGGTGTGATCTTCAGCCGCGGCGACGATGGTCGATTGGGTACGAGGCGGTTCGGCGGACAGTTGGTGGCCCGAACTTTTTTTGTCGGCGCGATCACGGGTTCTGCAATCTTGCATGTGCTCTATGAACAGGCACTGCGTTACGGGTTGAATGTTTACGAAGAGTGGTTCGTCACCGATCTGATCATCGAAGATGGCCGGTGCGTCGGGGTAGTGGCATTGGACATCAAGACCGGCGAATTGCACTCTATCTGGGCGAAATCGGTGATTTTAGCTACCGGCGGCGCGGGTCGTGTGTTTGAGCCGTCGACGAATGCGATCATATGCACTGGCGACGGACTCGCACTCGCTTGGCGCGCCGGCGTGCCGATGATGGACATGGAGATGGTTCAGTATCATCCCACAACTCTCGCGCGCACAGGCATTTTGCTCTCGGAAGCGGCGCGGGGCGAGGGCGCCCATCTGCTGAACTCGGATGGCGTGCGGTTCATGCTGACCTACGCTCCGCAGTACGAGGAACTTGCTTCTAGGGATGTCGTTTCGCGAGCCGAACAGACCGAGATCAACGAGGGTAGAGGCATCGATGGCAACGTTTTGCTCGACCTGCGTCATCTAGGCCGCGAATTCATCGAAGATCGGCTCGGGTACCTTCAAGAGGTTGCCGTTGAGTTCCTAGGAATCGATTTGGCTGAACAACCGGTGCCGGTGCGTCCTGGCGTCCACTACATCATGGGTGGTGTGAAGACAGACGTCGACGGTGCTACGGTAGTTCCCGGCCTTTACGGCGCCGGGGAATGTGCAAATGTCAGCGTTCACGGCGCCAATAGATTGGGCGCTAATTCCTTGCTGGACACGGTCGTGTTTGGTCGACGTTCGGCGGTTCACGCGGCTGAGTATGTCAAGTCGGTCGACGCGGGTTCGGGCTCGGGTGAACACGTCGAAGCGACGAAAGCGCGCATGCAGTCGTTATTGGATCGCGATCCGAACGAGAACTGGGCGTCTATCCGCAACTACATGGCAAACGAGATGACGAAGGGGATAGGTGTTTTCCGGGACCAAGCGTCGATGGAGGGCGCGAAGGCAGCGATTGATGATGTCAGCGAGCGCGTGCCAACGATGTCGGTGCAGAACAAAGGCAAGGTGTTCAACACGGACCTCATCTTCACATTGGAGATGGAGTTCATGGCGGACGTTGCGAAGGCGATCGTGCACAGCGCACTGGAGCGAAAAGAGAGCAGGGGAGCACACTTCCGGACGGATATCACCGAACGCGACGATGAGAACTGGTTGAAGCACACACTCGCATACCAAGACCTTGACAATGATGACGGAGTTCGCGTGGAGACATCGCCCGTCACGATCACGAAGTGGGAACCGGTCACGAGGGTTTATTGATGGAATCGAAGCTAAGAGTTAGCAGATACGACCCCGAGACGATGGGCGAGGGTCAGCGGCGATGGGATGAGTTCGAGCTTGAAGTACATCCAAGTGCCACGGTCTTAGATGCGCTGATACAGATTCGAGAAGAAGTCGACGGCACGTTGGCGCTGCGTTGCGCCTGCCGAGCTTCGATCTGCGGCTCGTGTGGGATGAGAGTCAACGGCGATGCGAAGTTAGTCTGCAAAACTCGTATCGCAGATGTCGCCGACGAGGGAGAGACGATCGTGGTCGAGCCGATGGGCAACCAGCCTGTCATCAAGGATTTAGTCGTCACGCTCGACACGTTCTTCGATAAAGTTCGGCAAGTCGATCCTTACTTGCAACCTGATTCGGTACCTGATCAGGGCGAGTTCGTGGCGAGCGACGCTTCGATGGTCAACCTATTGACTGCGATGAATTGCATCATGTGCGGTGCGTGCGTCTCGGACTGCACGGTCTTGGAAGTGGATGAGGCGTTCATTGGACCTGCGGCGTTGGCTAAGGCATGGCGATTTGTCGAAGACCCTCGCGACGATCAACGAGAAGAGCGTCTGACTGAATTAAACGATGTTGAAGGTGGGATCTGGGACTGCACACGATGCTTCAAGTGCGTTGAGGTTTGCCCCAAAGATGTTGCGCCAATGGATCGCATCATGGAGATGCGCGACATGGCGATTGAGGCCGGTAACACCAACACCTCCGGTTATCGACACACTGAATCGTTCAACAAATCTGTGAAGAAACATGGGCGTTTGGATGAAGCTCGATTGGCCGTTGAATCGGCTGGATACACCAACGTGCCGAGGTTGATCGACTTGGCCGAGATCGGCATCAAATCGGTTATGAAGGGCAAGATGCCGCCGATCGTGCCGCACAAGGCCGATGAGAAAGAGAAGATCACCCGCATCTTCGATCGGGTAGAGAGCGAGCGGAAGTCATGAAATTCGCCTTCTATCCGGGCTGTGTAGCGCGCGGGGCAGGCCCTGAGCTCTTCGATTCTGCGGTCGCGGTGATGGACCGTCTCGGCATCGAGTGGGTTGAATTGACGGGCGCATCGTGCACGGGTGCTGGTGTTCTCCAAGAGAAAGACCAGAAACTCGGTGACATCCTGAACATCCGAACGTTGGCGATGGCAGAGCAACTCGGATTGCCCGTTCTGACGATCTGCTCGACATGTCAAGGCGTGATCGCGCAGGCGGACCGCCGGGTTCGACGCGACGCCGACTACCTCGAGGAAATCAACGGATACCTCGTAGAAGAGGGACTTTCCTACAGCGGCAAAACGACAGTGAAGCACCTGCTGTGGGTCCTCGTCGAGGATATTGGCGTCGAGAAATTGAAGAAGACGTTCGTGAAGGAGCTGTCCGGGGTCAATCTCGCACCGTTCTACGGCTGTTACATCGTTCGGCCATCGGATGCGTTGGGTTTCGACGAAAACCCCGAACGGCAAACGTCGTTGGAAACCGTTATCGAAGCGGTCGGCGGTAACGTGATTGACTTTCCGGGTAAGACCGCTTGTTGCGGATTCCCGATCTTGCTGATCAACCAACGCAACTCGTTGCGGATGGTGGCGAACCACACCGGCACCGCGAGCGAGTTGGGCGCTGACGCGATGGTTACGCCGTGTCCGTTGTGCCATCTGAACTTGGACGGCTACCAACCCAAGGCGCGACGCCAGAACAAGCGCGGCAAAGCAGATCTACCGATAATCCACTTGCCGCAGCTGCTCGGGTTGGCGATGGGAATGGACGCCAAGGAACTGGGTCTGGGAAAACACCTCGTCGGTACTAAAGACATCGTCCGAAAGGTCGACTCGATTCCGGTATCCAGCTGATGTTTCGGTTTGGGTCGGCGAACTCCCGAACACGAACCGAAAGACGGGCGTGGAAATTCGTCCACGCGTTGCTGCTGTCAATGTCCATCGCGGTCGTGGCGTGTGGCGATCCCGAAGAGGCGGTTCCGACGCTCGATCCAGATCCGCCGTTATCTCAGGCCGAGGCGATCGAGATTGCCAAAGCTTCGTTGGCAGAGGTCATCGAGGACATCCAATTTGCCGGCTACGATCAGATCCGCATTCGTGTCGGCAACATGCGACTCAGTTACCTGCAGGAACTGACAGAATCTGACCTCTACTCGCCAGATTCCCCTCGAATGCAGCGGCAAATATGGGCGGTCCAGGTGGGCGGCAGGTTCCCTGATGATCCAGAGCCTTATCGCGTCCCGTTTGGTTACGGAGTCGTAGGAGTTGACGCGATCAATGGGGACATTTGGTTGCGAGCCAGGTATGACAAGGAGATCTTGGTCGAGCCGTAACGCCGTCCGATGTCGGGCTTCGGTTGATCAACCGCGGCCGATCCGCCGGTCTATCAGCGGGTAGAAGGTTTCCATCACCGCCAGCAAGATGGCGAAGATGATGGCGGTGGTGATGACGATGGATTGGACGGTGTTGGAGTCATTGCCGAGGATGGCTTGTTGCAACAGGTACCCGATGCCGGGGTAGGCGAAGACGATCTCTACCATCACCGCGCCGGTGAAGATGATGCCCATGCTGAGGAAGAGCTGTGTGAACTGCGGCAAGGCGCAGTTCCTCATGCGGTACCATGAGAAGATTCGCCAATCTTTCAAGCCCATGGCGCGGGATTGAATGACGTAGTCTTCTCCTTCGACCGTCACCATCATGCCGCGCATTAAAACGAGCCAGTGCGCGGTGCCGGTGAGGATGATGCTGAGGATCGGCAATGTGCCGTGCCAGAGAAGCGTCCGAATGCCGTGCCACGTAAGTTCAGGCGTCTCCCCCAAGGTGTAGCCGCCACCCGTTGGGAAAAGTTCGACCAACCAGACGAATAGCCAGATGAGAATCATGCCGAAGATGAAATATGGCGTTGCGTACATCGTCAAGGCGGCAGGCGTCCCCCAACGGGCGAGATGTCCGATCTTGCCGAAGGGCGATGCCATGAGCGCCCCTGCGACGGATCCGAGGATGAACGACACGGTCGTCGCTAGTCCCATCAACGCTAGCGTCCATGGCACGGCTTGAGTCACCTTGTCGCTGACAAATCCGCCCTCAAGAACCCATAACCACCAATTCACGAAGTCAACCGCACTGGGAAAGGAGCCGTATTCGGTCCACAAAGCCGGCAACCGGGGCACTAGGAAGGCGAGCGAACCTGCGAGGAAAACCGTTGCGACGAAGGATGCTGTGCGATGGGCGAGTTGGGACATGGGCTGGCTGGTCGCAACGGTGCTGATCGGCGTTGGCCGGGCGTTTTGGACCTGGTTAGTTGCCAACCGATAAGTGTATCCACAAGGATTCGCGCCAGTGCCCACCCGGAGAAGGTGGGCACTGTGCGGTTTGCCTGATTCGGATGGTCTCTTCGACCTATTCGCCGGTTGGTCGCAGACGGATTATGCCCAGATACCAATGGGCCCAAACTCGGTGGGAACTGTAATCCTTGGTTGCAAGACTTGGCCATCCAGTCCAGTATGTCTCGTTAGACGCGTTGATGTGACCATCTTCGACGAGTTGAATCTCCGGCATATCACGCAGGATGATCTCGGTCGCCTGTCGGAAAAGCTCGATGTACTCGGGATCGTCAACTGATGCCTGCATCGCGCCCATTTGATCGAGGATCGCATCGTACTCAGGATTCTCGTAACGAGGCGCCGAGAGGAAATACCCTACTGTCTCGCCGATCTCACCGGAGTTGTCTGAGTGCCAGTGGATATATGTCCCGTACGGCTCGATGGTGCTACCGCAATGCCAAGTCAACCACGACGGAAGCTCGCCAACAGCTTGTTTGCCCCAGAAGCCGGCTAACCCACGTCGTTCGACGGCGTCGAAACCCGCACTCTGCGCGCTCTCGACGACGGCCGTGCCGGTCCTTGACATCTTCCAATAACCGGGTGACGGGTTCCAAAGTTCGATCTTCAGGGACTCCCCTGATGCGTCTGCCCAGAATCCTTGATCATTCTTCGTGTATCCGGCTGCCTCCATGATTTCGGCTGCTTTGTCTGGGTTGTGATCGTTAGTGCCGTCAGCATCGATCAGATCCTGAATCTTCTCGTAATAGGCTGCCGGTCCTGGGAACGCGAAGGACAAAGGCACCGCTACGGGTATTGCGGTTCCCTCAAACGCGATGTTGACCACTGATTGTTTGTTGATGGCGAAGTTCAAAGCACGCCGGACTGCAGGGTCATCGAACGGTGCCATCTTGTTGTTCATCGTCATCGAGATCATGCAGCCGTTCGGGTCAAGGACAATGGGGTCGTCCTGCCATGTGATCACGTTCGGGTTGCGAACCTTTGTTAGCTCGTAGAGGCCGTTTTGGTACGTGAATTGGTGGTCGATCTCGTTGCTTGCCAAACGGAGAGCTATCGACTGCTCATCGCCGGAAGGCGCGAAAACGATGCGCTCAACAGCTGGCAACGGGGCAACTCCGGCTTTGGCTGCCCACCAGTTGTCATCGCGGTCGAATATCAACGCCTCAGGTGCGGCTTTGACAAGCTTGAAAGCACCGGTTCCTACTGGCCAACCTTGTGCGATGTCGACGTTCTCAAATGTCTCAGGGTCCTTGCCTTCCCAGATGTGCTTCGGCAACACCGGCAGTTGCTCTTCGGTGTTCTCCTGGAATAGCACGACGAAGATACGGCTGTCCGGTCTCGTGAGGTGGAGTTTGATTGTGTAGTCATCGAGCAGTTCGACGTTCTCGACCACGCCCTTCAGACGGAAGTGGAAGGCGCTCGAAGGGTTGTCCAATATGAGGTCTTGCCACGTGTAATGAACATCTTCGGCAGTGAAGGGTGTACCGTCAGACCAATGGACATCTTCTCGGAATGTGATGGTCACCTCATCAAAGGTGTCGTTGTACTGCCAGTCTTTGGCCATCCAAGGAACGGCTTCATCCCTGTGGTGAGCGTAGTAGAACGGGAACTCGATCCAAGTTTGGTTCGCGTACGACCTGATACGACTGAGTGCTCCTCCTGATAGCAGGTTCATGTTCGCGGGTGGAAGTTGCTGACCACCGATTGCGATTACGAGCGTGCGATTGCGGGGCACGTCACGAAGACCTTCGGTTCCTGCTGCGGGCGGTGGGGTCGCCGTGGGTTCCGCGGTCGCTGTGACGACCCTTTCGACCTCGACGGCGACTTCTTGCTGTACCACGACCTCTTTTTCGACGACGACGGTCTCGACTACGGTTTGTCCCTCAACGACACGCTCCTTCTCGACGATGACGGTCTGGACGATCGTCTCGCCTTCTACGATCGTCTCTTTCTCTACGACGACCGTTTCCACGACCCTGACCTCGCGTTCGACTGGCACTTCGACGGTTTGGACGACGATCGTTTCGGAAGCGCAGGCGATGGCCGCGGCGGCGGACAATGCGAGGCTCAGTAGGCCGATTGTGATGATCTTGCGGAACTTCAACATTTTGGTTGTCTCTTTCATCCGTGTCGAGATGTACGAAGTGCGTCGAAACAGCGACCAATTACGAGGTTTTACGTATTCATTGCGAAATCGAACGCATGATTTCGTAAGATACCAGCGATTCGAGAATGATGCCTATCCGACGATCCATGCAAGAAACGGTGAGACAAATAAACAGGGCCCGCTCGTCGGAGCGGGCCCTGATGGTTGGATCGCTGGATTGCGAAGTCTGGACTATCCGCCAGACGGCTGCAATCTGATGATCGCGTGGTAGAACTCTGCCCAGATGCGTTCCGAGCGTAGGTCTGACGTCTGGCTCGTTGGCCAACCTGTCCAGTAGGTCGTGTTCATGGCGTTGATGTGGCCATCGATGACCAATTGGATCTCGGGCATGTCGCGCAGGATTATCTCCGTAGCATCCCGGAAGAGCGCGACGTACTCTGCATTGTCGGGCGAAGCGTCCATCTCGCCCATCTGATCGACGATTGCGTCGTACTCAGGGTTCTCATATCGAGGTGCCGATAGGAAGTACGCGACGGTTTCGCCGATATCGGCTGAGTTGTTCGAGTGCCAATGGACGTAAGTCTGGTACGGTTCGACGGTGCTACCGCAGTGCCAAGTTAACCAGGATGGCAGATCACCAACTGCCTGTTTGCCCCAGAAACCGGTCAGCCCTCGACGTTCGACAGCGTCGAATCCGGCGCGTTGAGCACTTTCAACGACGGCCGTGCCGGCGCGTGACATCTTCCAGTACCCAGGCGACGGGTTCCAGAGTTCAATCTGTAGGACTTCGCCGCTGGAATCGGTCCAGAAACCGGCATCGTTCCGGGTGTAACCTGCCGCTTCCATGATTTCCGCGGCTTTTTCAGGGTTGTGTTGATCTGTGCCGTCAGCGTCAATCAAGTCCTTGATCTTCGCGTAGTATTCGGCGGGACCAGGGAATCCGATAGCGAGCGGCACGGCGACCGGTACAGTCGTGCCTTCGAAGGCTAGGTTGGCGACGGACTGCTTGTCGATGGCGAAGTTCAACGCTCGTCGGACTGCGGGATCGTCGAAAGGCGCTACCTTGTTGTTCATCGT
>CAYRHG010000122.1:0-5199 GCA_964424025.1 uncultured Dehalococcoidales bacterium
ACTTGCCGTAAGCGGTGCGACGGTCAGCGTACCGGTGCGTGAATGGTTTGCGAGAATCGCCCGACGACCTACTCGATCCCTTGTCTTCGCCGTTCGGCGACGCTGCCTCATCGGTGACCCGTTTCCGCATCTCGGCGGTGCGAATATTGTTGCTCTTCTGCCCCGCCGACATCCAAAGGTCATCGAAATAGTTCTTGTTGAACTTGATGATCGAGTCCGAAAACCTTGCCGCTTCCGAAGATAGGTTCGAGTCAAATGCCGCCACCTCGACCTGTTTGCCGGTGTCCTTCACAACCTGGAGCGCCGGATAAAAATCGGCGTCGCCACTCACTAGGATCGCCGTATCGTAATGGTCTTCGTAAGCGTGGGATATCAGATCGGCGGCGATCATAACGTCGACGCCCTTCTCCACCATGGTTTGACCGCGCTGTTTCCAGATGCCCAGCTTGACTTCGAGATATTCAGTCTCGTAAAGCGCGTTCAGAAATCGGTCTTGAGATTCAGCCAGCTTTGGATTGTCGGGAGATTCTTGGCGGATGTTGTAGTAGTAGGTCCGGATAAGTTCTCTGTCGCCGCAGAGTTTCTGGGAAAATTTCTTGTAATCGAGGTCTCGTTTATCGGTGTTCTGTTTGAGTACGTGATATAGATTACTTCCGTCGATAAATATCATCACTCGGCGTGGCGCGATTTGGCCCGTCGTTTGGTTTTGCATCAGTCGATGTCCTTTTCATGTCAACCGCATCCTCCTGATTGATCTGTGTATCGATGTAGTTCCAAGGCTGCGAATCAGTCTTGCAGCGAAGCGTCCAAGCATCATCTCCGTAGGCGACAGGAGGCACGGGTGCGATTAAAGCTCCGTGTTTCACACGAGTTCCCCACTCAATCGAGGGTTCAAACACGCCTACCTTTCACGAATCACAGTCTACCACACCCCTATTTCTATGTTCTCGGCATGTGGCGACATCGTTTCGACGATACTCGCATCCCAATCGTTCGCAATCGATTCCTCTTCGGGTTAAACTACTTCCACTAACGACCTGCAAAAATCCTCAATCGGAGGGATCTGAATATGGCAATGACAGCAACGCAGTCGATGGTTGGCACAACTATCCCATCGCCATGCGAGATGCCGAACGGCTTACAGTGGTACAACGACGAGCTTTACGTCATGGACCAGCTCACCGACAACGTCTACGTCATCGATGAGAACGGCGCAGTCCTCAAAACCGTCTACACCGCAACCGAAAACGGCTCTGGCATCACCGTCGGCGACGGACACATCTGGACCGGCTCGAACGGCACCACCGTTTCGCGTCCCTACCGCAGCACCGACACTCACCTCGGCTACGTCATCAAGTGTGACATCGACACCGGCGAAACCGTCGACCGCTGGCGCACTCCCGACGGCGGAGGCATACACGGCATCGAGTGGGACCATGAAGAGAACCTGCTGTGGGTCACCGCATTCAGCCCGAAAGCTATCATCTTGGTCGATCCCTCTGACAACTTCAAGGTTGTCCACAAGTTCGAAGTCCAACTCGAACGATTGCACGGCATGGCGCTCGAAGGCGACGACGGCATATGGTGCGCACACACCACAGACAACGTCGTCGTTCTCTACAACAAAGAGACCGGCGCCGAAATGGACCGAGTCACGATGGGCCCCGAAGACCCGTTCATACACGGCCTATCCAAGAAAGACGGCGTCCTGTGGTTCGGTGACGCCAACTTCGCTGGCAGCCACGGCACCGCAATCCGAGGCGAACCATCCATCGGTACAATCGCCCGCTGACAACCAGTTGGCTTGTCCGCAAGGCCGTTGCAAATACTCGTCATTCCGGCGAAAGCCGGAATCCAGATGAGCGGATGGGCTGGGTTCCCCCGTTTGCTGGGCAAATGCCTGTAGGACAAAGGGGGCATACCCTCTGCCGAATTGTTGCGCCCATCAACCGTAGGGACAGGTTTGAATCCTGCCCCTATTACACAACAGCGACCCTTATTCAACACAATCCCGATCAACACAATCCCGATCATGACCGTAGTCGATAGCCATCACCACTTTTGGGACCTAAACCTGCGCCCTTACGACTGGATGCCGGAAGGCAGCCCACTGCGGGTCAATTACGTCGCTGATGATCTACGCCCCTTGCTCGCAGAAGCAAGTGTCGACAAGACCGTGATCGTCCAAGCCCATGCCTCTGTTGAAGAGACAAAATGGTGCCTCGAAATCGCCGAAAACAACGATTTCGTCGCCGGAGTCGTCGGATGGGTCGACCTCAGCGACCCCAACGTCGGCGAAACGCTCGACGAGTTGCAGCAAAACCCTTATTTCAAGGGCGTACGCCACCTTTGGGAGATGGACGAAGATCACGGATGGCTCGCCGGAGACGCGCCCATCGAAGGCCTCAAAGAGGTCGAACGCCGCGACCTCTGCTACGACTTCCTAGTCCGCCCCTGGAACCTCCCCTTCGTCCCGCGCATCATGGAACACGTCCCTGACCTGCGTGCCGTCATCGATCACATCGCCAAACCCAATATCAAAGAGCGCGAAATCGAACCATGGCTCACTCGTTTACGCGAAGTCGCATCCATCGACGGTATGCGCTGCAAAGTCTCCGGTATGACAACCGAAGCCGACATGGATAACTGGACAACCTCGGACCTCGCGCCATACGTCCACCACGTCCTCGGCATGTTCGGCGTCGATCGCCTGATGTTCGGCTCCGACTGGCCCGTTTCCACTCAAGGCACCACGTATCCCCGCTGGGCCGACACCATCCGCGACATCCTCAAAAATCTTCCCGAAGAACAATCCGACTACGTTTTTGGTAGAACCGCGATCGAGTTCTATCGGCTGAAAGTATGATGACTCGGTTTCTTCGTCCGAGTACTATCGCCATATGTCCCAACTCACTCCGCGTACTCCCCTTCTAGAAGCGCGAGACTTAACGAAACTTTACGGCTCTGTCCAAGCCCTCGATTCCGCCTCATTCACGGTCGGCTCCGGTATCACTGGTCTACTCGGTCCAAATGGAGCGGGAAAAAGCACGGCGATCCGCATCTTCTTAGGACTGACGGACGCCACTTCGGGTTCTGCCCTGGTTATGGGCGCCGACGCACGCCATCCCGATGCTCGCACTCGTCTCGGTTACATGCCCGAACACGACTGCCTGCCTCCCAACCAATCCGCCGCCAACTTCCTCACACACATGGCCGAAGTCAGCGGTATCCCTCCATCCCGATCCCGCGCCCTCGCTGCCGACACCCTCCGACATGTTGGTCTTTTCGAGGAGCGCTACCGCCCTATCGGCGGATATTCGACAGGTATGAAACAGCGCGTCAAACTCGCGCAAGCGCTCGTCCACGATCCCGTGCTCATCCTCCTCGACGAACCTACCGCGGGTCTCGATCCCACCGGTCGCACCGAGATGCTCAACCTTATCCGTCGAATCGCGCGAGAATTCGGCATCAGCATCGTCCTCTCGACGCACCTCATGCAAGACGTCGAGCGCACTTGCGACAACATCGTCCTCCTGGATCTGGGGCGAGTAAAAGAATCGTCCGACGTTAAATCGCTCACCGAGGAAACTGAACTCATCTATGTCGAGGTCGCCAACAACCGCGACCTGTTCACTTCCGAACTGTCAGACCGAAACATCGAACACACCTCCGAGGGCGTCGCAATATCGATACCCGACGTGGACGGATCGAAATTCGATGCCATCCGCGACGCCCTAGTCGCATCAGAAGCGCGACTTGTCCGCATGGGCCCGCGCCAACGCGCTCTCATCGACCTTTTCCGATCGTAGCCCGTGACTTCAGATCAACAATCCGAACGCACCGGCACCGTCTTCGACATCGGTTACCAAACCTACGAAGGCGAAAGGGAAGGCCGTAGCCGTGCTTGGCAAACGATATTCTGGGACGGCGTCAAGAACGGTATGGGCATCGGGCGCGGCGGATGGGCAAAGTTCCTGCCCTGGCTAGTAGTATCACCCGCCATCTTGACGGGTCTCGTATTCGCCGCCATCGCCGCGTTTTTCGAACAGCTGGGCCTCGAAGTCGACACCGGCGAAGGCGCGGAGGTTTTTGACTTACCTAGCCACGATGACCTGATAGGAGTAATCGGATTTCTCCTCCTCATATTCGCCGCATTCGTCGGACCAGAACTAATATGCCCCGATCGCCGCAACCGCGTTATACACCTATACTTCGTCCGCCCCATCACCCTCCTCGACTACCTCGGCGCCAGATGGATCGCACTGATAGTGCTTCTACTCGCCGCCAGCTTGCTACCTCACATCACCCTGTGGGTAGGCCTGCTTATCGGCGTCTCCGACTCCCTTGGCCACATCCAAGACAACTGGACTGACATCCCACGCTTCGTCGGCAACAGCGCGGTATTCGCCGTGTTCGCCGCTTCTTTCACCTTCGCGGTTAGCTCGCTCACCGACCGCCGCATGATTGCGACGCTGATCGTCATCAGCGTCATCATGATCTCATCATTCGCCGAGCTAATCGTCGATCTGTTCAATCCGCCGGATGCAATCAGCGACCCAATCGCCCTCGTCAATCTGATCGACATCAATACCAACGTCATCCCGTCCATATTTTTCGGCACCTACAAAGAAAGCTACGACTTAAACGTGTTCTTCCCGATCGTCTGGGTCGCCATCCTCACAGCCGCGTCAATCTTCGCAACTTGGCTCTTCTACTCCAGACAGAGATAGTTCCGTGCAATCCCAGACCGAAATAGCCACCCGCAACGGCAACGACGCCATCGTATCGCTCGATTCCGTCTCCAAATGGTTCGGAAACGTCGTGGCCGTCAGCGACATCACACTGAAGATCGGATCCGGAATCACCGGACTCCTCGGCCCTAACGGCGCCGGCAAAACGACTCTCCTCCGAATGATGTGCGGCCTTTACTCGACATCCGAAGGCACCGTACGCCTCCTTGGAACCGACCCCCGCACCGATCACGAAGTCTACAAACGCATCGGCATCATGACCGAAAACGAGTCGGCCTATGAGTTCATGACTGGACTCGAATTCGTCCGACTTTCCGCACGCCTCAAAGACCTACGTCGCGAAGAAAGCCACCTCCGGCAAGCCATCGAACGCGTCGACATGTCCTTCGCACTCGACCGCAAAATCTCCACCTACTCCCGCGGCATGAGACAACGTATCCGTTTAGCC
>CAYRHG010000123.1:0-31291 GCA_964424025.1 uncultured Dehalococcoidales bacterium
ACCGCGGCGACCATAACCGTAGTAGCGACCATCGAGAGAGCTATCAGGCGGAACAGCCATGTATACCGCATGGCCGATTCAATGCTTCTCTTCATGACTAAATCCCTTTCTTAAATGTGTGAAACGGGCGTCGCGTCGATGTGCTAATCTGATTGCCAATCCAACGCTGTGCGGCTCAGCAACCGACAAAACCACACTTGCTACCGTTTGCATAACGAAATCTATCACAGTGCTAGCACATGTGCGCGTGAAACGACGTATCAGAACCGATGACTCTCGAATATCTCCTAAGACGCATTGGAGTTTTCTTGCTAGTTGTCTGGGGCGCCGCTACGTTCAACTTCATTCTGCCGCGCATGGCCGACGTGAATCCGATCGAGGAGCGCATGAGTCAGCTCGCCTCGCGTGGTGCCGTTTCGAGCGGAAACACCGAGGCGATGATCAAGAACTTCGAGAAGCGGTTCGGGCTCGATCAACCGCTTTACGAGCAGTACCTCCGCTACCTATGGAACTTCGCGCGTTTCGATTTTGGGTTTTCAGTAGCATTCTTCCCGACCCAAGTGCGTGACGTTATCGCGCAGGCTTTGCCCTGGACGTTGATACTCGTCACGATCTCTTCGCTGATCTACATGTTTCTAGGCATGGCGCTTGGCGCGCTCGTGGCGTGGCCAGGAGCTTCCGGCATCTTCAAATTTTTGTTCCCGCCGGTCATGTCGTTGTCGGCGATACCTTATTACCTGGTGGGCGTTGCGCTGATTCACTTCCTCGCATTCCAACTCGACTGGTTTCCTTTGGGAGGTGGTTACAAGATTGGAACCTCGCCAGAATGGAGTTGGGACTTCATTCAAGATGCCTCTCACCACGCGGTGTTGCCGGCGTTGTCAATAATCTTGGTCAGCATCGGATTCTCTGCCATCGGGATGCGCGGAATGATGGTGACCACGCAAGGCGAAGACTATATGTTGCTGGCCGAAGCCAAAGGCACAAAGCCTTGGCGACTGTTCGCCTGGTACGGCGTCCGCAATGCGATGCTTCCGCAAGTTACGTCATTCGCACTCACACTTGGTCAGGTCGTTTCAGGAGTGATCCTCGTAGAGGTGGTTTTCTCGTACCCAGGAATCGGAACCTCGCTACTACAGGCGATCCGGAGTTTCGATTACACGTTGCTCTACGGCATCGTGTACCTGGTGATCTTGTCAATAGCGTTCGCCACGTTGATCCTCGATCTGATTTACCCACGTATCGACCCCCGGATAACCTACGCGTCGCGAAATTGACGCTATCTCACGTGCCCTCGAATTAGTGGATCATTCATGACGACTCACGCAGATAACGACCCCGGGCTGATCGACTCGACTCGGGACCTCGACGCCGAAATGCCTATATCGCATCGGCTCCTCGTCCCTCTGAGGTGGATCCGTACTTACCCGACCCTTTGGGCGGGGATATTCCTGTTGCTCTTCATGGCTTTGTTCGGCGTCATCGGTTCTCAATTCGCGGATCCGGAACTCACGCGTGCTGGGACGGTGGAGTTCGACTTGCCGCCATGGCAGTCGATCGATTACCGCGTCAAGGGAGAAGATCGAAGCACGTTCTCTGTGCTCGGCACCGACAGCTTGGGACGCGACGTATGGGCTCTCACCGTTCTCGGAACACCGTTAACCATGTACGTCGGGTTCCTAGCAGCTCTGATCGGAATGATCATCGGCACCGTCCTCGGATTCGTAGGAGGATTTGTGGGCGGAGTAATCGACAACTTCTTCAAAAGCGTGGCCGACATCCTGATCACGGTTCCTGTGCTCATGATCCTTGTAGTAGTCGCTGTCACACTGAAAGCCTCGGTAGATGTCACGCAACAGGCCATAATAATCTCTGCTTTTGTTTGGATGTGGCCTTTGCGCGCCATACGTTCGCAAGTGCTGACGATGCGCGAACGCGCCTACATCTCGGTATCGCAAATCTCGGGGGCCAACACACTGGAAGTGATTTTCTTCGAGATGCTGCCGAATCTCCTTCCGTTCCTAGCCGCTAGTTTCGCTACTGCGGTCGCTGTATCCATGCTCACGACGATCGGAATGGATGCGCTTGGATTGGGACCTCAGAACCAGCCGACGTTGGGCAACACGATTTACTGGGCGATCCGATACTCCGCGGCGCTTAACGGCCTCTGGTGGTGGTGGACACCACCCGTGCTGGCGCTCGGGCTCGTATTTGGGAGTCTGTACCTGATCACTGCCGGTTTGGATCCGATCGCGAACCCACGCTTGAGGCGTCAGGTATGAGCGCCGCATCGACCGGTAACGGCGTGCAACCCGCCTTGAAAGTAGACGACCTACGCGTTTCCTACTACACCACTCGTGGCGAGGTTAAAGCCGCCGACGGTGTCAGTTTCGACATCATGCCGGGCAAACGAATGGGGCTGGTCGGCGAATCGGGATCAGGCAAATCGACAACTGCGCTCGCATTGATGCGGTTGATCAAGCCCCCGGGGCGGATAACTGGTGGCACTGCGGTCGTGGATGGCACCGATTTGCTCGAGTTGGGCGATGAAGAGATGCGAACCGCGAAGTTGTCCAAGATCGCGTTGGTGCCGCAGGGAGCGATGAACTCGCTGAACCCTGTCGCCAAGGTTAAAAACCAGATCATCGACGGATTGCGCGACCATGGCGCCGAGTATTCGTCCACCGGGTATCGCGATCTCGTTTACGACTTACTGAGTAAAGTCGGCCTAAACGCACAGGTCGGAGAGATGTACCCGCATGAACTCAGCGGCGGCATGAAGCAACGCGTGACGATCGCGATCGCGATCTCGATGGGCCCGCAAGTCATAATCGCCGACGAACCTACTTCCGCCCTCGACGTAGTCGTCCAGCGACAGATCATGGAGACTCTCGCCGATTTACAAGAAGAGCTGGGTGCCGCGATTCTCCTTATCGGCCACGACATCGGTCTGATGGCACAGTTCGTCGATACGCTCGGCGTTATGTACGCGGGGCGACTCGTCGAAACTGGGACGCTCAGGCAATTGCTCAGGGAACCGAAACATCCCTACACACAGATGCTTATCGACAGTCTACCGTCGCTCGAGCGCAAAGACCGCGAGCGAGGTGACCTGCGCGGTATCCCTGGTACCGCTCCTTCCCTTTATGCGTTGCCGAGCGGTTGTCCCTTTCACCCGCGATGCCCGCAGGCGATGGACATCTGCTCGACCGATGAACCGATGCTCAAAGTTGTCAACGAGGGTCAAACCAACGGCCAAGGCGAGCAACAGGCCGCTTGTCTGCTCTACTGATGCGTAATGCCGCCACTAGTCGAACTAAGGAACACGTCAAAAATCTTCGGCACCGGATGGTTCAGCCGCAAGACAGTAGCGCTCCGCGACTTCTCGATGTCGGTGTTCGAAGACCAACCCACCATCACCGCGCTGGTCGGCGAAAGTGGTAGCGGCAAAACGACAATCGCGAGGTTGCTTCTGGGGATAATTCCGCCGACATCAGGTGAAGTGCTCTACCGCGACAAACCGGTCGGCGAATTGTCGAGGGCGGAACGCAAGCAATTCCGCCGCGACGTCCAAGTGATCTTCCAAGACCCTTTCGAGGTCTATAACCCGTTCTACAAGGTTGATCACGCGCTGCACCTCCCCGTGCGCAAGACGGGAGTCGCTTCCTCCCGCGACGAGGCTGTTGAGATCATCGAAAACACGCTCCGACAAGTTGGTTTGAATCCTCGAGACACGCTCGGACGGTACCCCCATCAGTTGAGCGGCGGCCAACGTCAGCGGGTGATGGTCGCCCGCGCTCTGTTGCTGAGTCCGAAACTCATCGTCGCGGATGAGCCGGTTTCTATGGTCGACGCATCTCTGCGAGCCACCATCCTAGAGAATCTGCGTCAACTCAACACCGAATTTGGTATCTCGATCATCTACATAACGCACGACTTGACGACGGCATACGAGATCAGCGAGCGCATCGTAGTGCTTTACCGGGGTGTTGTGGCGGAGGAGGGTGACGTTGTACCGGTCGTCCAAGAGCCCGAACACCCGTATACGCAATTGCTTATCGGTTCGATCCCGATGCCAGACCCGGACCAGAAATGGCAGAGCGGCTTGGAGGTTGTGGCGCCGACGACGGAAGCCACCGTAGACACGATGGGCACCGAATATTCCGGTTGCCAATTCGCCGATCGATGTCCGCACGCGATGGAGGTCTGCCGAGAGGCCCCACCGCTCTACGCGACCGCGTCGAACCGAGTAGTGTCTTGTCATCTTTACCGAGGTGACGTCGATTAGGCCATATGCCCAACTGGAACGTCCGGTGATCGTTTTGCTATAGACATCCGATGGATTTTCCCAATTTCTCGTACTCTCGATTGAAGATTTCAACCCTCGCTTCGCGATATCCTGCTTGCACATCGGATGAATCGAATCATTGGTAGCGGTTGTGCGGCAAATGCATCCCGGCGGTATCAGCTTGCAAATTTCAGAGCTAGTCTTACGGCGAGCTAATTCGTTTCGTCAACCAAAAAGACCCCTCCCAGCACACAAACCCGTCCTTTTCCCTGTGGAGGCGTTGCCACGCTGAATAAACGACCATCGAACATCTTCTACGGCTGGTGGATCGTACTAGGTGGCGGGTTGATGCAGTTTTACGCCTCTGCCGTTTTTTGGCGCGGATTCCAAGCCTTTGTAGATCCGATCTTGGCTACCACCGGTTGGAGCCGGGGCGCGTTTGCCGCCGCGGTATCGATCCAACGGGGCGAAAGCGGTCTGATTTCTCCGTTCGTTGGGGTGGCGCTCGATCGTTACGGGCCGAAACGCGTGATGGTTTTCGGCGTTATCGTGACCGGCTTCGGGTTCATCGTGATGAGCATGATGCAGACCTTGTGGCACTTCTACGCTTCGGTCTTGCTGCTAGCGCTCGGCATGTCATTCGGCACCTTCATCGTCTTCGTTGCGACGGTAGGCAACTGGTTCGTGAGGCAACGGGCGCGGGCTTTCTCGGTGCTGATGACTTTCTCCGCCGTGGGCGCCGTTGCACTGCCTTTGTTGGTTTGGAGCATCAGCCAATACGGGTGGCGCCCCATCCTCTTTGCAGTCGGAGTCGGTTTCTGGATAATCGGCATTCCGGTTGTCTTTTTGATGCGTCGGAGGCCGGAAGATTACGGGCTGGTGCCTGACGGCGATGACGAATTAAATGTGAATGGCGGATCGGCCCCTCGTTCTCGTCAGCCCCGCGAGGTTTCGATCGGGGTCAGGGAAGTGTTGCGATTACGGGCGTTCTGGCAGATCTCGATTGCGGTCAGTCTAGGCCAACTCGTCAGTTCCACAAACTTGTTTCACTACCCGGCGCTGATCGAGTATGAAATGAGCGTTTGGCTCGCCGCGAGTGCGGCGGGTGCTGTAGCTTTGGGCGATATCTTCGGTCGCGCCGGCATCGGATTCATCGGAGACCGTTACGACAAGAAGATGCTCCTGGCGCTTTCCTTCTTCGTTCAGATGTTGGGTGTCGGTGCGTTGGCGATGATCAACTCGACCTATTTCGGGATCTCGTGGGGGCTGATTCCGCTCCCTGTGTTCGTCCTCGGTTTCGGCCTCGGTTTCGGCGCATCCATTCCGCTAAGGTTGTCGATTCTCGCCGACTATTTCGGACGTCGCAGCTACGGTTCGATAGTGGGCATAGCGAGTTCGGTCAGCGCAGTGTTCGGAACCGTTGGACCGCTCTTCGTCGGCTTCATGTTCGACTTCACAGGTTCGTACCGACCCGGATATGCGGTGATGGCGTTGATGGTGCTGTTGGCCCTTCCGTTGATTCTGACGCTCGAATCTCAAACCCGCGTCGCGGCGCAAGTTCGCCAAGCGGCACGCGCCCGGGTGCGTCGAATGGCCATGCGCAGGGCGGGATGATGTCAGCCGCGCCGTTGACCTGATTCTCGATATCGGTTAACCTAAAAGGACGGTGCTGACGCGTATCGCGCCGGTATCGTCGCTGATTTATGCGGCCCCGTGGTGTAGTGGCCTAACACGCCTCCCTGTCAAGGAGGAGATCGGCAGTTCAAATCTGCTCGGGGTCGCCACTTCCCTTTCCACACCTGATTTCGTATCATCGCGCGTCAAAACCGATCCTGATCCTGACGTGTCGATGAAACTCTACGAAGCTGCATTCCCATTCCAAGACGATGTATTAGCCCTTCCGGTCGCCGATATCGATGCCGCGGCCAAGTGGTACGCCGATGCGTTTGGTCTAGTCGAGGTGGAACGGCATGACTCCTCTGTTCCGACCGTGATCATGGAACGCGACGGTACGCGTATCGGATTCGCTGCCAACGGCGGCGACTCTAGTCAAGATGGTGCGGCAATCCTTGTCTCAGACATTGAACGCGCGAAGCATGAACTTGAAAGCAACGGAGTCGAAACGGGGAACTGGCGCATAGATGAGCGTGACGGTCAGAAACTGCAAGTCTTCTTCGTCATCGCGCCTGACGGTCTCTGCTACTACTTCCATCAGCCGATCGAATAACGGTTGGCGATTGGCGAAGGGGTCGCTTCGGCCCATTCATCGGTCCTGTGATTCCCGTATCATTCCACTTGGAATGTAAGGAGTGTCCCCGTGAAGATTACCGATCTCAAGTGCGCCATCATCGGCGACAACCCCATCGTACGCATCACGACCGACGAGGGAATCGACGGTTGGGGGCAAGCCGAATGGACGAAGCCGTATCTCAAACCGTTCGTCCTTTATTACAAGGAAGCGATCCTAGACCAGGACCCGACCGATGTCGAACGCGTCGTGAGTCGCATCCGCAGGCTCGGCAGTTTCAAACCTTGGGGCGCAGCGGTGAGTGCGATCGAAGTCGCGTTGTGGGACATCGCTGGTAAGGCCGCCGGCGTGCCGGTGTATAAATTGCTGGGCGGCAAAGTGCGTGACAAGGTACGCGTCTACAACGGCGGAATCCGCGTCCCGTTGAAGGGCGGTGAACCCGAACATTACGCCGAGAATATGGCTGAGATGAAGGAGTTCAAGGAAGGATTCTCCATCATCAAGCAGGGTATTTCTTTCCACTCCCAAATGGCCGCAGAGTTCCCGAACTACTTCTATGGCGAACTCCCGAAATACAGCGGGCCTGCCCGCGGCGGTGTGCGCCCACCTGTCGGAGGACCACTTACCGAGCAAGGCCTGAAGTACACCATCGCCTGTGTAGAAGCCATGAAAAACGTGCTTGGCGATGAGGTCGGACTCGCCCTCGACTGCGGCCCCGGCATGACAGTTCACGACACTCTGCGTCTCGCCAAAGCCCTCGAACCGCTCAACATCATGTGGCTCGAAGACACTATCACCGGCGACTACACGCCCTACGTCTTGCCCGAGCTTTTCCGCGAGGTCCAGATGCAGACCTCGACGCCCATTCACACCGGCGAACAGATCTATCTCCGCCAAAACTTCAAGGATCTGATCGAATCCAAAGCCGTGCGCGTCATCGGACCTGATCCGCTCGACGTCGGAGGCATCGCCGAACTCAAGTGGATCGCCGAATTCGCCGACATGCACGGAGTCATGATCGCTCCGCACGGCGTTGCCGATGGACTAATCGGCATCGCGGCTCACGTCCACCTGGCCGCAACGCTGCCACGCAACTACATCGCGCTCGAATATCCGGCAGGCAAACCGGAATGGTGGTACGGCTTGATCGATGGGCTACCCGATCCGATAGTGGAAAACAGCCACATCAAGGTCTGGGACACGCCGGGACTCGGCATTGAATTCAACGTCGCTGAGGCGAAAAAGCATCTCTCGGATGAGGATAAGGGGTTCTTCGATTAGAACTTGACGGATTGTCGTCTATTGACGGGCATCTTGCCGGTCAAAAGTGCCGTTCCATTCCAATATCAACTGGTCGGCGGTCAAAAGGGTGATTCCTGAGCAGATGGCAGTCGCGACTATCAAGCGATCCGCGGGATCGCCGTGGTCGTGGGACAAGAGACCTGCTGTTAGTGCAATCTCCCCATCGACCTGAAACTCGATCAACCCTTCTCCGAGAACGTCTCTGCGCCAAGACGTCAATTCGTCGCCCAGCTCAAATCGGCCTTTTCGAATGAGCAAACCCATCTCCCAGAAAGAAATCGCTGACACCACGGCTTCGCCCGTACGTAGCGCTGTGTCTATAGCGCGTATGGCGTTTTCGCCCAACCGACGATCACCAGAGCGATACCACACAAGAGCATGGGTGTCGAGAAGCATCAGAACAGATCCTGTGTGGATTCGTCAGAGTTTGAGTACCACTCTGGTGGCATGGGCGAAACGATATCCCCCAATATCTTGATCTTTCCCTTGTCGACGCCGTACATCGACTTCGGCCGTTCGCGAATAGGGACGACCTTCACCAATGGAACTCCCCGCTTTGTAACCACCACACCATCGCCGCTCTCAGCTACTTCATCGATAATCTTGAGGCATTTAGCTTTGAATTCCGAAGCCATGTAGTTCTGCATTGCCCCGCTCCTTGTGACCATAGTCATGACTATGGTCACAATACTAACAGGCAGGCAAGCCGTTCAGCTATGGCCCAAACCCCGCCAGTACCTCCGACCTTCCCACCTCACCATCGTGCCCCATCCCGGCGGGCTTAAGTGGCTGCCCAACACGACCGACCCCTCGGCTTCGGCTTTATCCAACACTTGCAGGCGTGTTTCCAGTGCCTCAGCTGGGTCAGTGTCAAGAGCGAACGGCAGGCCCGTTTCGGTCCCATGCATCGGGTTAATGAGAATGTCGCCGATGAATATGGCTCGCTCATTACCAGATGACAGCAGCAAGGCCATGTGACCCGGAGTGTGGCCGGGTGTAGGTATGGCGGTTATTCCCGGCGCGAGCTCAGTCTCGCCTTCCATCAGATCCAGGACTCCGATCTGCTGCAATGGAATCACGCTCCGCTCGATCGGCTCCATCCCAAACTCGCTATCTTCGTCCGGGACTGTGAAATGCTCCCAATCGTCGCGGTGGACGGTGTATCTGGCATTCGGAAATACCGGCACGTCGGTTGTGTCTGGTTCGATGTTCCACCCGATGTGGTCGGCGTGAAGGTGCGACATGAAAACTGTGTCGATATCTTCAGTACGGATTCCCTTGCGCGCAAAGTCATCCATAAGCTCCGCCGAAGTATCCGAACCGAGCATCTTGCCGTGCGGACCGAACCCGGTGTCAGCGATCACGTTTTTGCGTGCGGAACTCATCACGAATACGCCCAAGTTCATCAGGAAGTGCCGTCCCGAGAAACACTCAGGGAATATGTCATAAAAGTGCGACCAGTGCTCCAAAGGCGTATCGGGGAACATCAGCCTAGGATCGAACACGACGTTGCCATCGCTCAACGAAGTGACGCGTATGTCGCCTACATCGAGTGTCGATCCGCTCATGGTTTACATCCCCTTCCAGTAACGCCGTCCTTGCCATCGGACCAGCATGCCCCACCCCGGCGGGCTGAGGTGACTTCCGAGTACGATCATGTTTTCGTCTTCCGCCATGTCCAAAAGATGGTGGCGAGTCGCTTTGCCCTGTTCTTTGTCGGTGTCAGGCCAATACGTCAGGTCGGGATCGGTGACATGCATCGGTGAGCCCAAAACGTCACCGATGAGCAGGGCACGTTCACGTCCAGAAGAGATCAACAGGCTCATGTGACCCGGTGTATGACCGGGGGTATGTATCGCGGTGATTCCCGGCGCCAGCTCCTCCTCGCCTTCGATCAGATCCAAAACACCTGCATCCTCCAACGGAATCACACTACGCTTGACGGCTTCGCCGCGCAGTTCGTCCGCCAATATCTCTGGCGATGTGAAATGCTCCCAATCCGCACGATGGACACGGTAGCGAGCGTTTTCAAACGTGGGTTTCGACAACTCCTCAGGGCGCGTGTTCCATCCCACATGATCACCGTGCAAGTGGGTTAGGAAGACCGTATCCACTTCGTCTGTACCGATTCCCTTGCGATCGAAGTCATTGAGCAGATCGGCGGGGGTGTCCGAACCGAGCATCTGTCCATGAGGTCCAAAACCGGTGTCAGCGACTAAAGTCTTACCAGCCGAACGCATGAGGAACACGCCCAAGTTGAGCAAAAAATAGGGTTTCGCGAAGTACTCGGGGAAGATGTCGTAGTACTGTTCCCAGTGCTCCAGAGGTGTTTCAGGGAATGTGATTCGCTGGTCGAAAACCAACCGACCGTCTGTCAGCGAACTGACTGCGATATCGCCGACATTCAGGACATCATTTGGCATTGCTAAAGTGTAGCAACATCACCGCATCGCGGTGTCAAAGGAGTTCAATTGCCGTCGAAGCAGTCTGCCGAATCTTGGAGTGCCTGTTCGAAAGATGGCATCACAGCTGCACGGCCCTGAACGATTAGGCTGCTGTCCACTTTGTCCATGATGCACATGGCGGAGGAGTCGGAGATTTCGGTTCCTGAAGGAACGCCGGGCAGATCTATCCCGCACGTCTCCGCGCCGAACAGCAGCGCGACGAAGTCACCCGATTTGATGTCGTTGTTCGCTCCGACATCGCTGAAAGCCCTCAGTGATGCCTCGCGCCGGTTGTCGGAGTTCTCAAGCTCTGCAAGTAGGCACGATAGGTTTGTCGACTTCAGTTCTTCGATTCCGTCAGGCAGCCCAAGGAAATCGGTTACTATGCCGCAATCGGTGTAAGCGGCCGCAACCTCGAGGTGCTCCTCTACGGTCGGAACCCAGATGCGGTCTAGCAGGATCTCGCCGAAACGGTACGCGCCGAGTTCGTCGGCAATGCACACCGCAGCGCTCTCCGACATCATGATCCCGTTGCTCAACTCATATCCGTCATCGCCTTGCCGGCAACGAATGTCTGCGATCATGAATTCGGTGAAGTTCGCATAGAACTGCCCCATCGCCTCGCGGTTGGCGGTATCGGGTTGACGAACCGGCTCGAAATACTTGGCCGCGCCGAGTTCCTCAACCATGCACTCCTGAACGTCGACAAATGTGCGCCCAGCCGCGATTTGTTCACGATCCGGTTGATTCGCGAACAACTTCTCCTCGAACACCAATCTCTCATCTGCGTTTAGGCAGAAATGAGATGAGATCCACTGTTCCGACACTGTGGCGTCGTCGAAGATTCCAAAAAGTGGCTTCAACGTTGGCGATTCTAACCTGCCTTCGATGCACGAAATCGTCTCTTCCGAGAGATCTGGGTTGATGATCAGGATTCTTCCGGCGGCGACGTTTCGTGTGGTGATGTCGCTCAAACATTCGTCGAATTTCTCGATTATCGGGATCGTTGGTCGACCTTGATCGGAAAAGACGGCTTCTACGGATTCGATGCTCCCGGCGTGCGCGGTCATGCATGTAATTTCGCCCTTCGGAAATGCAGAAAGGAAACCTTTGACGTCTTGCACGTAGTCGACAATATTCGGTTCGAACTCGGCGGCTTCTTGGTCGAATTCTGCGGCTTCGACCGTTGCTTGCAGCAAGAGATCGTCTGCGGTCTGTGTGGCGAGCGCGGCGGCGGCATCGGGGTCGGTGCCCGAGATCAAAATGATGTCGAATGTCAATGTGGCATTGGCGGGGATTACCGGAGGCGAACCCGTAGGCCCGTATGCCAAGTCCGGGGGGATTACGACGCGACGCCGCTCGCCGACCTTCATCTGTGTCAACGCCATCTGCCAACCGGGAATTACCGCGTTAACTGGAAACACCGTGGGTTCGGACCGTGTGTACGAACTGTCGAAAATGCAACCGTCTTCGAGCCATCCCGTGTATTGAACATCCACCTCCCAAGTTAGTTTCGGTTGCGCTCCTTCGCCTTCGGAAATCGTGACGAACTTGAGGCCATTGGCGTCGGTCGAGAACTCGTTCTCATCCACTTCATCAAGCTGCGGTGCGTGCGGAGGATATGCTTCGTTCAAACAGGTCGAACCCCATTCGTCGAACACCGTTGCCAGCACGTCATCCTCGGTCAGCACGCTGCCGTTAGCCGTTCCATCGCCTTCAGCGCTGGCGGCATCGGGTCCTTTCGTCACATCAGTCTGCACCGGTGTGGCGGTAGCCGTCGGTGTTTCCTGCTGGTCGGTCGATTGGACCGTTGAGGTAGGCGGTTCTGCAGGATCTCCCTCGCTGGCGCAACCGGTAGCCAACACAAACCCGGCTGCCAGTGCTACGGAAAGCGTGATCGACTTTGCGTTCACCAAATTGTGGTACTTAAACAGGCGCACGGTTGAAACTAAGCGCGGCAATTGGATGCTCGACAAAGGGATACGTGATAAGGATCAGTTCAGATTGACTGCGTTAAGTTGCGCCGATCCGGAAACACGCAACCGCCGAATTATACAAAAACGGCGTGTTTAAACAGGTGCGACGTAGTCTACGAACACCGGGCTGGTCCATGCCTTCTCCATGTCCGATTGCGTCACGCGGACCCAATATGGGTTGATACCAGGTTCTGGCGATTCATCGGTTACCTTGAATTCGACGCGGTCGGGTCCAGGTTCGGGTGCGAGCTCGACGGTGACTTTGCGATCCAGCCCACCCAAATCCACGATTCTCGGTCCATCCGCGAGTGCTCCCAATGTGGTCGGAATCCGCACGCGATCGGCGGCGGCGAAATTGATTCGCCGCGCTCCCGTTTCTCCGTGGCCACCATACTGAGAACTCGCGATTACGTCGCTCGTCAACGCTACATCGATTCCAGTTTGATCCGATCCATCGATGTCCAGCAACAGGCCGGTTCGGTAGCCACACATCCACGACGTCCATCCGACGCGCGAATCGCTATGTTCGGTCAGATCGGATCTGGGGCTGTCGAACCTTATCTTCTCTACTCCGGTGATCGAACCGTTGTCGACGTTTACGACCCCATCCCAGACGACGCCCGAGTAACTTGTGCGCCTACTGGCACCCTCCCATGTAACCCGCACGCGGTTCGGCGACCGGTCGGGCGACATCTCTTCGCAATGGATCAACTTCAGACCCCTGAACAACTCGACGCGCTCCAGCGGACCCGCGCCGACAATCTTCACCGATATCTCGGGTGATGAAGCCGTCGAGTACTCCGAACCCATGAAGTGATCGTCTGCCGTTACGACGGCGACGATACGCACGCCCGATGTCGCATAGACCCGGCGCGCCTTCATTGCCTGCAAAACCCCGTCCAACGTGAGCTCCTCGGCATACACGCCCGCAAGTCCAGCCTTCTGGTAACGCCGCAGTTGATGACCAGGATGATCATCTCCGGGTCGGCCGGTGTAGCAGTCGCTCCCGCCGACGAAGCCCATCTTGTATTTCCGCTCGATCGACTCCTTCAAGAACCATTCGAACTGTCCGTGCGTCGACGTGATCTCCAGCGCCGGTTCGATCTGCGGTTCATGCCATTGCAGGTCTGCCGCCACACCTCCGACGTGCGGCGTAACGACGATGTCAGAATGCCGGAATTCCGCATGCATCTCGCGCACATGCGGCAAGTCCGTTTCCAAATCCCACGGATCAAGATGATCGGCGTGACCGGAACGTCGCAAGTCCTGATCGAAACGACGGAAGTAGACGTTGTGGTGCCCACCCCGGTCGTACGTGGCCGACCATTCGTATCCGGGCAGCGGAACGAATCGACCCGGCTCATAGTGCTCCCGTTCCGCCTGTTGCTGAACTTCATAAGCTCCCGTGGTGATAGCGGGGTCATTGCGCTGGAACCCAGCGAAGTGTATTCCCGCCACGTCCCTCGCATACTGGAAAAAGTCGCCGATCTTTAACGCGTCGACAACTTGACCACCGTGCGGGTCGCCCCAATACAGGCGGTACTCCGGTACCTGTTCCGAAGCAACTATCGGGTTGCTCACTGCTGCGAGCCCTGAAGCATCATCCCGCGCCGTAACCCGGTGCTCGCCTGTTTCTGTGATCCGACAACCGTCGATCCATACGACACCGCCGCAATCATCGTCGAACGTCACCTCGTCCACACCGAGGGCTACGCCCGCGCCGCCGATCTGAATAGTACCCCGATAGGAATTCGACGGATTTCCCCACCTGTCCTCGGCCTTCACGCTTACCCGAAACTCCTCACTTGCGGCCGCATCGGAAGGGGCGACCACGACCAGCTTTACCGCGTCTCCGCCGACTACGCTCATTTCCGGCAGGTTTTGTATCGGCACAAATTCGCCCGAACCATCAACATCGACCTCGATCCAGAAATAACGACGAGGTTCTAAGAAAGTCTGATTCCGAGCGCCCGGCCCACCTCCAGACCGGTCGCCGAACGTCACCATCAACTCATCGCCTTCGACCAGATCTCGGCCGAGATTCACCACATGTGCGGTAGTAAGGTCCAAAACCTGGCTGGCCACCTCCGCGTCTTCAGGACCTCGTACGGTTAAGTAATCAGGCGCTTCCGGATCGTGTACCTGAGGCAAGCCCCAATCAGTATCCGAATCCGTACCGACTTTCACTACACCTCCGTTCCTGACACCTGCCGGACCGACTACGTAGACCAATTGCCAAGTCCCGTATTCGCCAGCCACGACCTGCCCTGCATCCAACAACCGAGCACTTCCAACCGACTCACTGCCGCGTGCAGCCAAACCCAAAGGATCCATCGACTCAGACATATTCAGACCTCCGTAGCCGAGACGCCCGACCCAGCGTCGGAAGTCACCAACCAAACCGTATTATCACCCCAAAACGCTCTCAACTGCGATAGTCGAGACTTGCTCGACGCGAGATTGGGTTTTTCAACGAAGTCCCGAAACGAACCCGTGCGTAATGACTAGTCGAGCGGCTAGCGTACGCGACCGAGCGATCCGCGCGCTAGATTAAACCATCACCTGTCCGCCATCGCACTGGATGGTCTGACCTGTGATGTTCTTGGCGTCTTCCGATGCGAGGAACGCTGCGAGTGCGCCAATGTCCGAAGGCGTTTGGGGTCTGCCCATCGGAATGACCTCCGCCGCAGCCTCTTCGAAAACGTCGAGGTGGGCCCGGCCGCGCACATCTGGATCGCCTTTAGCGTCCCGACGTTCCATCCATTCCTGGTGAAACGCCGTCCAGATCCTACCGGGAGCGATCGCGTTGGCGTTGATATTGTCCGCCGCATATTCCCGGGCCAAAGCCTGCGTATAGGCAATCACCGCCATCTTCGTGGTCGCGTAGTAGGCCGTGACGTATCGGGCTGCGCGGGCCGCGACCGAGGAGATGTTGATGATCTTCCCGTACTGTTGCGCTCGCATCTGAGGCAAAATCGCCTCGGTGACATCCGACAACCCCTTGACGTTGACCCGCCACGTAAACTCCCAGTCCACGTCCCGCCACTCAGTGCCTGTAGAACCTGGCGCTCCGGAAACACCGGCATTGTTGGCTAGAATGTCGATCCGGCCTGCCGAGTCGTACGCCAACGCGACCGCTTCGGATATGCTCTGCTGGTCAGTCACATCCATGTGCACCGCGTAGCCTTTGCGACCCATCTCCTCGACCTTGGCCGCCGCCGCCGCCGCGTTTTCATCGTTCAGGTCGGCGATGATGATGTTCGCGCCTTGACCCGCCATCCGTTCGACGATCCCCAATCCAAGCCCTTGGCCTCCGCCAGTCACCAAAGCAGTTCGTCCCGTCAAATCAGCTAGCATGTCGCAGTTTTTCCTTTTGGTGGTTGCGTTTCAAAGGCGCCGATTCCGCTTGAGATGGTGCATAATTCTAGCACCGCGAAGATTGACTACTCTCTCGGAGAAACACAGCCGTGTCGTTGCCAGAAGACCATGTGACCAACTACGAACCGGTGCCCGGGTGGGCCAAAATCCCGCATGGCGTCTGGCTGCGGGAAGCCACCGCCGTCACGGTCGATTCGAAAGACAACGTCTACGTTTTCAACCGTGGCAACGTTCCGGTGCTCGTTTTTGATCCCGATGGAAACGTCATCGATATGTGGGGCAACGATGACCCACAAGGGTCGGTCCGGATCACAGAGGACCCTTACGGCAACCGAATGCAGTTCTGGAATGGTTGGTTCAAGCGAGCGCACGGCATCTCTTGCGACCCAGATGACAATCTCTGGTTAGTCGACGACGTCGGCAACCAGATCCACAAATACACGACTAGCGGGGAACACCTCTTGACGATCGGCACGGGCGAGGAAGTCCCTAGGCAGAGCGGCAAGATGTTCAATCGTCCGACCGACGCCGACGTCAACCCCGCCACTGGGGACGTCTTCATCTCAGACGGTTACGGCAACTCCCGCGTCCATCGGATGGACTCCGAAGGCAACCACATCATGTCGTGGGGAGAACCCGGCACGGACGACGGCAAGTTGAATCTGCCCCACAATATTTCTGTTCTCGACGATGATCTCGTTATCGTCTGCGACCGTGAGAGCCACCGCGTACAAGTCTTCACCACCGAAGGCGAATTCGTCCGCCAATGGGCCGCTCACAAAGCGTGCGGCATCGAAGTTGTCGGCAAAGGGGCCAACGCGACTATCTATATCGGAGAACAGGGGCCCGCTCCGGTACAAAGAGGCGTGGCCGACATCGGCAACCGCGTCAGCATCTTCGATTGGGAAGGCAACATGCTCGACCGTTTCGGCAACCCGCACTTCGGCCAAGGACCCGACCAGTTCCTTTGGCCACACTCGGTTGGAGTCGATTCACGCGGGGATGTCTACGTCGCCGAGGTGTCGTTCGTAGAGTGGGGTCGGCATCAGCAACCGCCTGTGGATACGCCGGCTAGTTTGCGGAAGTGGCGAAGGAAAACCTGACCGGAT
This sequence comes from uncultured Dehalococcoidales bacterium, assembly GCA_964424025.1. GTDB lineage: Bacteria > Chloroflexota > Dehalococcoidia > Lucifugimonadales > Lucifugimonadaceae > Bin127. The sequence goes on from CAYRHG010000123.1 coordinate 16,746, forward strand.
CGATGCCGAATCTCTCGCCCGTGTCGAACCCGTTTAGCACATTCGACATCGAGCCAAAAGGCGAAACCAAAGCGTCAGACCGCAGCTGAGTTTCCGTACCGCCGTAGATCACAGCCTTCGATGTGATCTCCGGAACGATGTCGGAAACCCTGTTCAAACCTGAAAAGTACTCGGACGAGACGGTAGCCCCGGCCTTAATCTCGATCGCGCCGTAACCCCGTCCAGTCTCGTAAAGCAGGTCACACTCAACGCCGTTGGAATCGCGGAAGAAACTCAAGTTGGATCTCCGACCGCTGTTGAATCGGTGTTTCAACACCTCCGAAACAACCGCGTTTTCAAACAACGAACCCCGTAATGGATGCGTGGCGATCTGATCCGCGTTTTCGATCCCGATCAGATAACTCGCCAATCCTACGTCGTAGAAGTAGAGCTTCGGCGACTTTACCAACCGTTTCCTGATGTTCGCGTGATAAGGCTGCAAACGGAACACGATGTAGCTGCTCTCGAGCACCGAAAGCCAGTGGTCGACCGTTGCGCGTGAAACTCCCGCATCGGAACCCAACGAAGACACGTTTAGCAGCTGCCCGACACGACCAGCGCACAACCGCACGAAACGTTGGAAACTCGACAAATCGCGGATATTGCCCAACTGCCGCACGTCGCGTTCGACGTAGGTCTCGAAGTAGTCTCCTAACGCCAGCGACGGGTTCAATTCCCGATCGTGAATCCTCGGATAGAAACCCGTGTAAAGAGTACTGTCGAGATCGTCACCGCCACCTGATCTCTTGAGTTCCGCAAGGGAAAACGGAAGCAAGCGGAGAAGCGCGGTTCTACCTGCGAGCGACTGACCGATCGTTGCCGACAATCTGAACTGCTCGCTGCCTGTTAAGACAAAAAGACCGTTGCCGCCGTTTTCATCTACCAACACCTGCAGATACGAGAGTAGTGCCGGAACACGTTGGACTTCGTCGATGATCGCTCCGGTACCGAGTTGAGCTAGGAATCCACGAGGATCGGATTCAGCAAACTCCCGGTCGTCCGGCGCTTCCAAGTTGACGTGACTAAGATCCGGAAAGACTTGCCGACACAGAGTCGTCTTGCCGGATTGGCGGGGCCCGGTGACGGTTACAACGGGGTTTTTCCGGAACAGGTTGGAAAGATGTCCGGCGAGGTCGCGTTCGATCATGCAACGAATTCTAGCAAGTTTCTATGCAATTTGCAAACTATACTTTGCAATTTACATAAACATCAACGCGGTTGGCTATGTATTTTGCCAACTACACTATGCAGATTACATAATCTTCGAGGCGCTCAAAGAGCCCGATCACCCTTCATCCAAGTTCAAAAACCGTGCCAAAATCCCCTGTGCCTCCTCGACGCGTTCCTCCGGCGCCATCAACCTGACCGGCAACGCCGAAACGCCGAGAAACGGGATTCCGTCTGATTTCACAGCGCAGGGGCAACCTTCGTTCCTTACTAACCCGACCCACGTCTCAGCGGTAAGCTGATCCGGTGCGGTGGCGAACTCGACCCATCGGTCTAGCATGCTAGTTGGCGGTGGTAGAGCGCATCTCGACGTTGCTCTCGCCGACTATTTCGGCGAGCTGCGAGCGCAGTTCTTGAGTGGGCGCGACGTTGAAAAACGGGAAGTCCATAGTTACGGTCTTGCCTGAAATCGAGAGTTTAGCGACAACCGTGCTGTCGCCAGCGTGTTCGCCGAGGGCGAGCAGCACTTCGTGAACCGTCTGACGTGACGGCGCCGTATCACCGTCGCAGTCGAACAAAATCGTCACTGCGGGTTCGTCAGTCACGGATTCGTGAGGAGCGTTTGCCATTTGATCACCGTTTGGTTGCGCCTTTGCGGGATCGGAACGGATTTCTTCATGATACGCCGCACCGTTCGTCGAATGACCATTGTTGGAACCGTTGACCGAGCCGTTCGATGCTTTGGCAGACGGTATGTAACCAGCTGCGCTTGTGACATCCACAGATGCCGCGCCGTTAAACATCCTGATCGAACCGCCAATCTCGGCGTACACATCTTCGTGCCAGATGCCACGTGTGCGATCCAACGTATTCGACCACACCGTTAACTCGATCTCGTCGTCGAGGAGAGCCATTTTCGCCGTGACGAACGGATCCCCGTTGCGCGTGCTCCGGTGATCTATCGAGACGAGTTTGCCGATCACCTTGACACGCGCGCCTTCTTCTCCCAGTCGCTCGTGGCTCGCGTACACGATCGCGCGGTCCGCTTCGTGTTCAATCGCTGCGCGCTTCTCCACCTCTTCTTCGCTCTCAGTGATCACCAACCCGAATAGTTCTTTCTCCCACTCGCGCATCGTTTTCTGGTCGACGCCACCATTCTCCTGCGGCGGATCGAACTCGATGCCCAGGAATGAATCGCTCGAGTCCGCACCACCAAACATGGAGTGTTGGCCCGATGAACGCGCCGAACCCATCTTCCTCATGTGGGTGATTAGCTGAGCAGCGTGATCGAGCATCTGTTGACGGGGAGCCATCCCATCGAACGCTCCCGCCATGATCAGAGACCGGAGCGACGATTCCGGAGGCGTCTTTTCCGCCAAACGATCGCAGAAATCCGCGACGTCTGCGAACGGTCCGTTACCATCGCCTTCCCGTGTTTCCACGATCTCCTCAACAGTCGCGGGCCCGACGCCTCTGATCGAGGCGAGACCGTACCGTATTCCACCCCGGTAGCCGACATTTTCGTCGACCGTAAACGAAGTCTTCGAAACGTTGATATCCGGCGGCAGCACATCGATCCCCCGCTTCTTCGCTTCCGATATGCATCTTTGCACTCGCTCGGGCGCACCGGCAAAAGATTCGAGCATTGCGACGAAGTACTCGAGCGGATAATTCGCCTTGAAGTACGTCGTCCAGTACGTGATGTAAGCATAGGAAACGGCGTGGGCTTTGTTGAATCCATAGCCGGCGAAAGGCAGGATGTAAGTGAACAGGTCGCGACCCTCCTGCTCACTGTGCCCCTTCCTGACGGCGCCTTCGACGAACTTCCGCTCCTCCTCCCTCATAATCGCAGGCACCTTTTTGCCCATCGCCTTGCGCAGGATGTCTGCTTCGCCGAGGGTGTACCCGGCAAAGTCCTGCGCCGTGAGCATCACCTGATCCTGATAGACGATCACGCCATAGGTCGTGTCTAAAAGGTGGGCGATGGCTGGATGCGGGTACTCAATCGGTTGCCGACCGTGCTTGCATGCGATGAGACGATCGATGTGCTGCATCGGTCCGGGCCGATAAAGCGCGATCATCGCCGCGATGTCGTCAATCGAAGTAGGCTTTAGATCCTTGATGTACCGAGTCATCCCGGCGCCTTCCAGCTGGAAAGACCCAAACGTATCACCGTCAGCCATCAGCTTGAACGTCGCCTCGTCGTCGAGAGGCACCTGTGCCGTGTCATAAAGGTCGATCTTTTGTCCGCGATGTTCGGCGATAATTTTTAGGCAACGGTCCAACACCGCCAGGTTAGTCAAACCCAAGAAGTCCCATTTGAGCAACCCGGCGAACTCCATCGGGTACATCGAATATTGCGTCGCGGCTAAGCCCGTGTCATTGCCTTTCTGCGGACGTTGAAGCGCTGTGTACTTCACAAGCGGGTCGTCGGAGATCACAACTCCAGCGGCGTGCGTGCTTACGTTGCGAACGCGGCCTTCAACTCCCATCGCCTTCTCAAGAACCTCAGCCGCGACTGCATTCTGGCGGATCAACTGCTGCAGCTCTACGCTTTGTTCCTTGACAGTTTGAAGCTTGAACTCGCGTGGGGGTGCCTCGTCTTCGTCAACGTTTGAGACCGGCGAGTAATTGGCGACGACGCGAACTAGACGGTTGCACGCTTCGTTGATGTCGCCGTTCTCGATGTCGCCGTCCTCCATCACGCGTGCCGCGTCGCGTATTGCTGCCCGTGCCTTCATCGTGCCAAACGTCGTTATCTGCGCCACTCGTTCTGGGCCGAAGCGTTCCAAACAATACTGGATCACCTCGCCACGCCGGTCATCCGCAAACTCCATATCGATATCCGGCATTTCGCGCCGCTCGACATTCAAAAACCGTTCGAAGAACAGACCGTAAGGCAAAGGATCAAAGTCCGTCACCTGCAGGCAGTAAAGTACCAGGCTCGAAGCGGCCGAACCACGGACCGTCGAGAGAATCCCTTCGCGTTTCACGAACCTGAAGATGTCCCACACGACTAGGAAGTAGTCGGCGAAGTCAGTCTCCGTAATGATGTAAAGCTCTTTTTCGAGCCGTTCCTTGACGCTCTCAGAGATCTCGCCGTAGCGCTCGAGGGCACCCTTGTAGCTGATCGTTCGCAGGTACTCGGCCGACGACGTGCCGTCCGGAGTTGGAAATTCGGGCAACTTGGTGCGACGTTGAGTTAGTTCCAGCGTGCAACGCTCAGCGATCGCCAACGTGTTGCGTAGCGCAACGGGATGCTCCGGGAAGACGTCGGCCATTTCCGCCGCCGATTTCACGTAGTAGGAGTCATCTTCCATGCGTAACCTGCGATGATCAGCCAATTTGCTGGACGTGACTATGCAAGTCAAGGTGTCCTGGTGCGGCGCGTCCTCCGGATAGACGTAGTGGCAATCGTTCGTCACCACCAAATCGATCCCCATCTCCTCGGACAACTGGCAAACCGCTTTGTTGACCGTTTCTTGACCCGGAACGTTCTCGTGGTGCATCAACTCGAGGTAGTAGCGATCGCCGAAGACTTCGCGGTACCATCCCGCCGTCTGGCGGGCGGCGGCAAGGTCACCGCCCGTGCGCAAAACGTCTCGCGCCAACTCGCCGGACAGACATCCCGACAGAACGATAACCCCTTCCGAATGTTCCGCCAACAACTCTCGGTCAACCCGCGGACGATAGTAGAACCCTTCCAAATGTGCCTTCGTCGCGAGTTGGAGCAGATTGCGGTAACCGGTTAGGTTCTCCGCCAAAAGCGTGATATGCGGTTGGGACCCACCGCTCGCACCTTCGGCCGCCGTTCGCTCATGCCTAGAGCCGAACGCGACGTAGCCTTCCATCCCAATGATCGGTTTAATGTCTACGGACTTCGCCGCTTTGTAGAAATCGATCGCAGCATAGACGTTGCCGTGATCGGTAAGGGCCATCGCGGGCTGCCCGAGTTCCGCCGCGCGACCCACCATGTCTTCAACGTGACCGTATCCGTCAAGTAGCGAATACTCGGAGTGGTTGTGCAGATGAACGAACTGGTCCGACAATGTTGAGATGGCGTATCAGATGTGATTTTGGCGACCGGATTGGTAAAAGTATAGGTTGAAATCCGGCAGCTGAAACCACCGTCGGCGAGGCTCAACTGAACACCGGCGAATTGAACTAAAGTTCATCCCTTTGGCAGGATGAAACGGCACGAGAACTCCGTTTCGGCCCAAGTCCATGTGTCAGGTTGCGCGAGGATTCTTGGGAAATGGCACGCTATTCGACGGCGAAAAGGTATGCGTAGTGTGGTTGATCGCCCCGAACAAACTGGATGTCCACTCGGTTGTAATCGGCTAACGCTTCAACCAACGCGTTCTCGGCATCGCTTGCCTCGTCCACGGCGACCTCTTCACCGACATATACCGCAACCAAAGCGCCGTGGTGCATCACCGACTTCACGCCGGCTATTAGCATCTCTAATTCGTCCTCGGATGCGTCCACAGCGTCGCCGTCGACGGTGACCATGAATTGGCCCTGGACGACCTCCACACCACTCATCGCAGCATCTCGAGACGCGCGAAACACCGAACCGACATGTAACCCATCGAGGATATCGGTCATTTCTTCAATGAGATCGTCCAACTCCTCCTCTGGATCGAACGCGCTCATCGCGGCGACACCTTCCTGCATCGAGCGTGTCGGTATAACCCTCGCAGACTTCTTTGTCAACTCGACTGCTTGTTGAGCGGCGCCGACGATGTTTTTGTTGTTGGGAAGGACGATTACGTTATCCGACGGTGCGGCTTCCACGGCTTCGAGAAGATCGGCGACGCTCGGGTTTAGGGTGTCACCGCCTTCAACGATGAAGCAAGCACCCATACCGGCCTGACGCAAATACGCCGTCATGCCGTCTCCCGCGGCCACGGCAACAACTGCGATGTCGACGGGTTCAATTTGTGGGTCGGACTGTGCGGCATCAGCTCGGCGATTTTCAGCCCATTCCGCGGCTTGGGCATCCATGTTCTGCACGCTGACGTTCGAGATGATGCCGAGTCCGTGCGCCAGGCTGAGCGCTTGGCCTGGATCTTCCATATGGACGTGAATCTTGACGAGAGTTTCATCGCCGGTGACGACGGTGGAACGGCCGATATTGGAAAAAGCTTCCGTCAGGTCTGTCACTGCGAATCCATCACCCTCTATCGCGAAGCTCGTGCAGTAGCCCCATGCCTCTTCTTCGGCCATTTGCAGCGCATCCGCATGAACGACGACACCTTCATCCCCCACCAAATTCGCGTCGACCCCCGGCGCAGCGACGTTGATCGCGCCATCTCCTTCCCCTCGGATCCGTTGAGACATGCCCAGAAACATGATCGCGAGACCTAGTCCACCTGAATCAACGACGCCTGCTTCTTTGAGCACCTCGAGCATTTCGGGAGTGCGTTCAGTTGTATCCATTGCTTGAGTCGCGGTTGCCTCGATGACGTCTGCTAACGGCGCATCGCCGGCGGCGGTTTGAACCGCCGTGTCCCCGGATTCACGCAGAACGGTGAGCATGGTGCCTTCAACAGGATTGGGTACGGCTTCGTACGCCATCTGCGCGGCGAGACTTATTCCCTGCGCGAAGTTTCGGCCGTTCACTTCGTCAGCGTCCGCCAATGCGTCGCGCAGGCCACGAAAGAGTTGGGACATTATCAACCCGCTGTTTCCGCGGGCGCCGAGGATGGCGGCGCGTGCCAACGCTTCGGATGATGCAGGGACATCGGCGGTTGCGCTTTGGCTGATGTCGTCGGCGATGCCGCGCATGGTCAAGAACATGTTGGTACCGGTGTCGCCATCGGGTACGGGGAAGACGTTGAGGGCGTTCAGTTGGTTCTGATTCGTTGAGATCGCGGCGAGAGCTGCTTGCGCCAAGTCGCGCAACAAATAGCCATTCGTCGTCGGTTCAACGGACATTGATGGATCCTCTGCTTGAAGGTCTATGATCCAGGGCGTCCTGCGTGGACGGTCAAGATGACCGCGATGTTATCCTAATCTTTAGCAACATCTCACGTCGCGGACGTGTAGCCATTCGCCAATAACGAACCCGATATTTCCCGAAACGACGCGCCATGTCCATGTCCGAAGAGCAGATCCGAGCAGCACTCAAACTTGGACCGCGTCCGAAACCGCAATTCGGTCACAATCGGAGCCACGCCCTTAACGCCACCAAGCGTCAGTTCAAACCGAATCTGCAGTCTCGGCGGGTTCTCGTGAACGGCCAAGAGCGCAAGGTCAAACTAACGGCGCGAGAGATTAGGACTTTGCTGAAGCGTGGCCGGATGTTGATGGCGGAGTGAGCTTTCTCTCCCGCTCTTTCGCCTCGGAGTGAGGCGATCCTTACAGAACCCACCTTCTTTAGATCAGCGCGTCTGCGTCGGTTAATTCGGGAGGATGGGCGGGCCGCGGGGTTTTGGAAGGCCACCAATTGAATTCGCCCAATTTCATGACAATGGCCGGGACCATTATCGCCCTGACGACAAAGGTGTCGAGCAGAATGCCCAACATCACCGTGAAACCGAGTTGGAAGAGATTGAGCAACGGGAAGGTTGTGAGGACTGAGAACGTTCCAGCGAGGATAATGCCGGCCGAGGTGATTACGCCGCCTGTGCGGGTGATGGCGTATCGCGTTCCTTCGACAAGACCGCGCTTTCGGGTCTCCTCTCGGACCCGGGACATTATGTAGATGTTGTAGTCGGCTCCGAGAGCTATGAGGAAGACGAAGATAAACGGGATGCTGCCGTAGCCGATGCCGTCGTGTCCGAACACAAATTCGAAGATCACGATCGAGATGCCAAGAGCCGCGGCAAAGCTGAGAACAACGCTCAAGACGAGGTAGGTTGGTGCTACGACGCTGCCTAGCAAGAGCGCCAAGATCACCCATATCGCGGCGATCACGATGGGAGATATGACGACGAAGTCGCGATCGGTAGCAGCGCGGCTGTCGTAGTTCGTCGCGGTCGGTCCGCCGACGACGGCGGTCGCGCCGCTCAAAGTCGACGCATCGACGGCATCGCGCGTCGCTTGGCGAAGTCGCGGTATGACATCCATCGCGGCGGTCTCGTAGGGATCTTCGTTTAGAACAAGATTCAATCGGGTTGTAGTCCTGTCGGCAGAAAGGAAACGCTGACCCGCTAGGAAAGCGCCCGCCAACTGCGCCTGCTCCGGTTGGAGCGTGGACACCAACTCGCCGATTTGACTCGGATCTTCCGGCATCATCGCTATCAGCGGTTGCAGCCGTGCGAAATCGACTGGTAGAGGTTGTCCAAACGGTCGGGTCAGCGACGTAACGCTGTCGACGACAGGGTCGGCGGCGAGCGCCGCGGACAGGTCTTCAACGGCCTGTAGGTGTTCGAGGATTGAATCGCCTTCCTTGGAGACGTAGACGTTCGTGGGCGCCAACTCGCCTGGAGGAAATGCGGATTGCAGAGTATCGAACCCGGCCTTAGATTCGGCGCTTTTTGGAAGGCCGTCGACGAAGCTGAATGTTGGAGTGATCTCGAATAGCCCGGCGGAGAGTGCCACCATCGCCACCACGGTAACGGTCAGCAGGGTGCCAGGACGCCGAGAAATCAGCGACCCGACCCGGTTCCAGAAACCCGATTGTCCATCGTTGGCCTTCAGTTGCCTCGTAGGCCAGAAAGCGACACGGCCCATTGCGACCAAAGCGGCTGGGATTAGCGTCAACGCTGCGATGAGCATGACCAAGATCGCCATCGCCAACATCGGCCCCATGGTCTTGAGGCTCCCAGACAGTGCGAGGATCAGGGTAATCATGGCGACGGCGGTTGTGCCAGCGCTTGATGCAATCGACGGTCCTACCGCCCGCATCGTAGCTGCAATAGCCTCGAATTTGTCGCCGCGCAGAGGCAGTTCCTCGCGGTAACGAGAGACGATGAAAAGTGTGAAGTCAGTGCCGGCTCCGAACATAAGGACTGCCATGATGGCGGTGACTTGCCCGTTGAGGGCGAGCCCAAGGTTGTCTGTCAACAAAGCGGCGATGGATTGCGCTACAGTCAGCGCGATTCCTACCGAAACAACTGGCAACAGTGCGAGCAGAGGCGAGCGATAGATGATGAGCAGTATCACCAAGACCAACACGATGGTGATCGCGCTGACGCGGAAGTCAAACTGGCTAAAAACTGCGATAGCGTCGGTAAGGATGCCCGCGGGTCCCGTCACATGGACGGTGGTTGGTGCTTCCACCATGACGGCATCATCGAGACCGCGCAGCCACTCCACCGTTTCGGTATAGGCATCGTCCGCAGGTGATCCGGATACGAGCACCGTTATCGTCGCCGCGGTTCCATCGGGCGACAGTTCAGGCGCGCCAGCGGTATCGGAAGGTGGGCCCTGTTGCGATGGGCTTTCGCCTGCCACGGGCGACGGTCCGAAATCGGAGATGACGAGTTCGATGTTTTCGTGTTGCTTGTCGGCGCGGATTAAGGCATCGATTTCAGCGATTTTCGCGATGTCATCGTCGTTGATGCCAGAAGGGTTCCGGTAAATGATGACGGCTGGAGTACCGCGCGACGTTGGGAACTTTTCGCCCGCGATCCCGATTGCCTGCAACGACTCAGTGTCGTTGGGCAAGAACTCGGATTCTTCGTTGGTTGAGACATCTTCGATGCTGGGAGAAACGGTTTGAATTAAACCGGCGAAGATGATCCAAGCGACGATGATTACCGCTACGCCCCGCCATGAAGCGACGCCAGTTGCTATGGCATTGAACACGCTCGGATTGTCCTGCTCTGCATTAACGAACCGAAGTATTTTCGATCCGTTGGAAAACTATACGATTTCGCGGTTGATATGAGTTTCGGTTGTGGCATATTTTCGACTGAATTGGCTGGCGAAGATGGGCTGCCCTACGCATCTTCCGAGCGGAGTCGGCGTTCTACCATTCTCCTGCCAATCGAGCGGTTCCTAGCTCACCGTACGCGCGCATCACTGCCGATCGGACTCTAGCCGGTGCGGTTCCGCCCGGAATGTCACGGGCGGCGACCGAGTCTTCGGCGGTCATTTCCGGCATTTCGATTTCAGCGTTCGATTCGCCACGTGTGTGGGCTGACACGGCTACGTACGCCTCTCGGAATGGCATCCCTTGTTCCCGTACGAGATGATCGGCGAAATCAGTTGCGAGAATCTCGTGTCCCTGAGACGCTTCGGCCATACGATCCACGACGATTGTCATCTCGGAAACCATGCTTCGAGCGGCCGCTAAACACGCCGAAACCGTGTCGGCGGCGTCCATCAACGGAGGTTTGTCCTCCTGGAGGTCACGGTTATAAGTCAGGGGCAGGCCTTTCAGAGTCGTAATGATGGAGATTAGCGATCCGTAGACACGTCCAGATTTTCCGCGGATGAGTTCAGCGAAGTCGGGGTTCCGTTTTTGCGGCATCATGCTCGAGCCTGATGAATAGGCATCGCTGAGCCGGACGAATCCGAATTCTTCAGATGACCAGACGACGATGTCTTCGCAAAGTCGCGATAGATGCGTCATCGTCTTGGCGGCAGCGAAGATGAAATCTAGGATGAAGTCGCGGTCGGAAACGGCATCTATCGAGTTTGCGCTGATCCGCGAAAAGCCAAGGCGATCCGCGACGAACTCCCGGTCGAGCGGATAAGTGGCCCCTGCGAGGGCACCACTTCCTAGTGGGAGAACGTCGGCTGAATCGTGCGACTGCGAGAACGCTGCGGCGTCGCGACCGAACATCTCGTAGTAGGCCAGCAAGACATGGCCAAAAGTTACTGGCTGTGCCTTCTGCAGGTGTGTGTAGCCCGGGACAATCGTTTCGATGTTTTCCTCGGCACGGTCAAGCAACGCGCGCTGCAATTCGCGGCAGGTTGTCCGTGATTCAGCGGCGAGTCGCTTGACGAACAGCCGCGCGTCCGTAGCTACTTGGTCGTTTCTCGAACGAGCGGTGTGCAACCGCCCTGCGGCTTCGCCGATCAATTCGTAGAGCCGGGCTTCAACGTTGATGTGGATGTCTTCAAGCTCGGGTTTCCAATTGAATTCGCCGGATCGGATCTCTTCACGGATTCGAGTCAGTCCGGAGACGATGGAGTCGGCATCGGATTGAGAGATGATGCCCTGTTTGGCGAGCATCTCAGCGTGCGCGATCGAACCAGCGATGTCCTCTCGGTACATACGGCGATCGATGTCTAGCGAAACAGTGAAGTCGCTGGCGAGTTCGGAACCGCGTATCGATGAGGAGGGCGAGTCGGACTGGGGCATCAGCGACTAATTCCAAGCCCCTCCGGTCCATTTGTCGTGGTAGGAGAGGTCGAGCGCTTGATCACCGGCGAGGCGGTTCCACATGCGTGTGCGGAAATGTCGCTGCTTGGCGGCAAGCCCGCGTTGCATGGGCATCGGATTCGCGGACTCCAAACGACGCCTGATCGAAACGTCGTTCGACGGGTCGTGGTTCCAAGACGGGACCGACGGATTAGTCGTCCGCTGGAAGAGGAACTTGAGCATGTAACGAACAGTCTCGCTGGTGTTGGCGGTGCCTGCATGCCAGATGTCGTAGTGGAGGATAACCACGCTTCCTGCGTCGACTGTGGCGATGACCTGATCGCGGAAGTTCCCTTGCGATGCCATGCGCTCCGGAAGGGACTGTAGGACATGCGTGCCGGGGAGGATCAGCGTGGGCCCCATGTTGCTGGTGACGTCTTGCGGGTAGTACATCGCCAACACAAGGTCTATGCGGTCTGGTGCACGGATCTGTCCTCCTTCGATACGGAGATCGTTCAGGTTGTCTTGATGAATCAGCTGGCTCGGTGTGCCCGGCGAATTGCGATGGCAGTGACGGTGCGGGAACATTTCGTAGTCTGGACCGAGCAGACTAGTGAGAGCACCGACCATCTCGGGCGAGTCCCAAATTTCATTGAGTTGAGGGACTTTTTCGAGAACAGCATCGCCCGGGTTGGTGTTCATCGCGTGGAGCGTGTCGTAGATCTCTTGGTTCAACTCAGGGCGCACATCGGGTTTGAGGATGTGGTAGCCGTTGATGACGAATGTTGCCATCTCGTCATCGGTGAGGCGGTGGTCGGTCGCGATTGATGCGGTGGTCATTGCTTAAGAGCCTTAGCGTTTTAGTCGTCAAAATCCTCTATCTTCTCGAGAATGAACTGGAAACCGATTACTTCACCCGCGCCTTCGGTTCCGATTCCCGCCCATACATCAGGGGCTTGGATCACTCGCCAACCGTCGACAATTGCGGCGTGAACCGAGTCGTAAGGCAGACCTTCACTCGTCGGATCGACCTGCGTTATTGAACCAGCAACCGGTTCATACAAGGCTGCCGATAATGCGGGGGATTGCGGATGGGTGCTTTCGCTGTTGATGTACAGGAGGCGCTGCAGTTTGGGCATTAGGACGATGCGATTCCGTCTAAAGGTCAGTCAGCATTGATGATATCGCGATGCGGTGGTTACAACATCCCGAGATGTCAGGCCTTGCGCCAGAACGGTTCCCGCTTCGAGACGGTCCCCAAGATCGACGCATCGAAAGACGGCAATTCCCACCCGAGCGGTTGCAACGCGCCGCTTCGCCAACCGATTCGCTTGTGAACCCGCTCGTCGCTGTAGTAGACGACGTAAACCAGATCCACTAACTTGTCGAAAACGGCGGGTATGCTCGCTTCCAAGACCTTTAGTGCCGCGACTTGCTGTTCCTCGTCCAAAGCCGCAAACCCTCCTTCGGCTCGGGCCGATGGATCGAGGTTTAGGGCTGACAACGCTTTTTGCAGGGCGTCACCGAAATCTTTTTCCCGGTTCGCTAACTCCACAGCGTTATCGACCAACCCCAACTCGCCCGCGCCCGGCAGGTCGTCCACGGATGGGACGATCAGATCCATCGCCGATTTCAGCAAAAGACGGTCAGCGTCGGTCAGGTTCATTTGGTCTGTAACTTGCATTGTTCAACACATGTGTCTAGGATCTGAGGTCCGCGCGCTCACGGTCGATGTAGTCGGCTGTGCGTAGCGCCAAAGCGCCGATTGTAGGCGTTGGGTTTACAGCTGCGCAGGTCACGAAAACAGATCCGTCGACGATGAAGATGTTGTCCGCGTCGTGCGACTGGCCCCACTTATCGACTACTGAGTTATTGGGATCATCGCCCATGCGAGCGGTGCCCATCAAGTGCCATCCAGCTACCTTCAAGAATGGAGTGGCCAGCACTTTTTTGGCGCCCGCTTTGTGCAGCGCGATCTCGGCGTTTGCGATCGCGTCGTCTAGCTGTTTCCGCGAGTTGGAACTCAGCTTGTAGAACACTCTGGGCGCAGGTATCCCGCTCGAATCGGTCATTTCCGGGTCCAATTCCACTCGGTTGTGTTCTTCAGGCAGGTCTTCGCCGATAACTCCAAGGACCGTCACGTCGCCGAAGCGTTCAGCAAACTCGGCGTGATGTTCAGAGCCCCAAGGAACCCGACCGAACATGTAGCCGCAAGCTGTCGAGATCGGGCCCGAACTTCGCGCCACTTGGTATGAGTAGCCGCGGACAAAGTCTTTTGAGGGATCGGTCTCGTAGAACTCTTGGCTAATGATCATGTTCGCCAACGGTCCTTTGTATGTTTGCAAACCGTCGTCGAACAACCCGCTAACCATGGCGTATGGATGGAACATCAGGTTTTTGCCGACCAGTCCGCTAGAATTGCAAAGGCCATCTGGATACGCTTCTGATGTGGAATTAAGCATGATCCGCGGCGAACCGATGCCGTTCATCGCGAGGACCACGGCGCTCGCCGGTTGGAAATTCACTTCGCCCTCGGCGTCGTAGTAACTCGCCCCCGTCGCCTTGCCGTCCGCATCCGTCTCGATCCGGAAAACTCTCGAGTCGGTTCGCAGTTCCACGCCGTTCGCGATCGCCTCAGGCCAAATAGCCACATCGGTTTGGCCTTTGGCGCCACGTGAACAACCCAATCCCGTGTTTCCGCAATTGTTGCAAGCTTGGCGACCGCGGTAAGGGACGGAGTTTATGTAACTGTCGGACGGCCACCAGTGCCAACCGAGGCGGTCGAAGGCTTTGGCCATTCTTTCGCCGTCCGGCCCGAGAGGGACCGGCGGCATCGGACGCTCTTTCCTGGGCGGGTTCGCCGGGTCGCCGTTGATCCCGGAACAGCCCATCAATTCGTCGTACGCGTCGTAAAACGGCTCCAATTCGTCGTACGACAAAGGCCAGTCGTCCGCTACACCGTCCAGAGATTTGACTCGAAAATCAGACGGGTGGAACCGTGGCGTATGCGCGGTCCAGTGGATGGTGCTTCCGCCGACGGCGTTGAACATCAACGGATCGATCGGCGAATCGTCTACGT
>CAYRHG010000124.1:0-15059 GCA_964424025.1 uncultured Dehalococcoidales bacterium
GGAGAAAACCTGGGATACCGTTCTTGACATCAACCTCCGCGGCACCTACTTAATGGCGAAATACGTGGCCATCGAGATGCTCAAAAAACCAGGTCCGCAACGCGGCACGATCATACTCACAGCATCCGGCGCAGGCGTAAAAGGCGGATCATCTTCCTACGCCTACGGCGCCAGTAAAGGTGGCGTACACGGGTTCACCATGGTGATGCAACAGTATCTCGAAGCGCAAGGCATCCGCGTGAACGATTTCGCACCCGGCGCCGTCGAAACTCCGTTGAAAATCGCTCAACTCAGGTCCAGCGGCGAAATCAACGAACAACCCGTTGCCGAAGTCGAGGAGCAAGTCGCGAACCTTACAAATCCTCGAGACGTCGCCGAAATCGCCGCGTTCATGGCCAGCGACGAGGCAAACGTGCTGCGAGGCATGGTCTCGACGGCATAATCAAGAGCCAGCGACCCTTATTTCTCCCCAGTCCGTTTTCGATGTCGGCAGATTCATCAACGCGCGACGCCGCGAAAGCCTTCGCCCCGGGAAACATCTCCGGACTTTTCAAGATCATCGCCCATGACGATCCGGCAAAGATGCATTCGTTGGGATGGGGATTCACAGTTAGCGACGGTGTTGAGGTTGAGGTACGTCGATCTCTGGACAAGGCCACAAACGTCACCTTCAACGGAAAACCCATCGAATTTCCAACCGTCACGAGCGCTTTGGATGACTTGACCTGTGGATCGTTTACGGTAGGCATTCAATCGGAGCTACCTTTAAGTAGCGGATTCGGGCTCAGCGGTGCCGCCACATATGCGTCGCTAATCGCCGCCAACCATCTTCTCAAACTAGGCAGAACTAGGGATCAGCTAGCTATGATCGCCCACGTCGCCGAAGTCCGAAACCTAACCGGCCTCGGAGATGTTTGCGCCCAACACAACGGCGGTTGCTTGGTCAAAACCGTCGCTGGACATCCGCTAGCGGCTCACCGGTTTGATATGCCACCGATCCCCGTTCATTGGCGCTACTTCAGCAAAATCCGAACCAGCGAGATTCTCGCCGATCACGACCGACACGAGCAGATAAATCGATCTGCGGAACGCGCGCTTGCCGAGATCGAGGCTTCAATCGAGCGTGGTGATGGCATCACGTTCCCGGAGCTGATTGCCCTCGCTTTGGATTTCGCCAAGTCGAGCGGGTTGCTAATGGACGAACGAGTCGAGCAATCCATCAACCAGGCTCAGGCTAACGGTGGAGCGGCGACTATGATCATGCTCGGCAACGCCGTCTTCAGCACCGCACCGTTCCCTGGCAGCACGGAAACCGCGTTGTCGGACACCGCAGCTCATCTACTAGACGACTAGGTCGGACAGTTGATCGTTTCAATCAACTGTTCGTGAACATGCGGCCAACCTACCACCACCATCGGTAACTCTTCGTCTCGCGACCAATCGATATTTTTGCCATGGCTGTCAGTCGCTTTGGCACCTAACAATATGGCCGCCAGCGCGCCGGCGGCCAAATGCATCGGTTCGATCCTGTAGAAAACAACCGACGACATGCGGCCAGTGGCAACCAACATAAGTGGGTAGGCCGCTGACGAGAAACTGTTGGCTTGACCCACGCGCGTCACCCAGTTCAATCCCCCCGTATCCAACAGTTCGCGCCATTGCGCTTGGCCATCGATCTCAAGCCCAACAGCTACCTCGCCCAAATCGCGTTCCGGGAACGACGCTTCCAACCGCTCACCATTGACCTTTACGTCGCCGTCATTCAAAGCCGTCATCAACGTGCCAGAGGTCGGGACCGCGAGCGCGGCAAGTGCCAACTTCCCTTCAACACGCATCGCGATGTTTACACCCCAGTGATTCATCCCGGTGCTGAATGGCACCGTCCCACAAAGTGGATCGATAAGCCACTCAACGTTGTGCAGCCGTTTCGTACCCGTGCCCAGATCAACGTTGCTCTCTTCGGAGATGATGACACCACCACATCCCGATTTTGTCAATGCATCAGCGATCGCTCGATCGGACTCGATGTCGGCTTCCGTGACCAAAGCCCCCGGCGACTTTTCCCAACTATCAAGATTTTGAACTCCGGTTTTGAATCGAGCCATCAGCACATCGCTCGCCGCTTTAGCAGCAGCGATCGCCGCCAACATGTGTTGGCTGTATGAGTTCTCGGACACTAGATTCGGTGGGCAGAATCAACTTCTGTAGTACCATTCTCGTTGAATGTCGTCCCCAATTCCAATTGGACGACTAGGAGCAGATCACACCCATGTTTGCGACAATCGGCCACACCTTCGAACTGATGAAGATGAGCTGGAACGTCCTCATGCAGGACCGTGAACTTATACTGTTCCCCGTCCTCTCTGGGGTTGGTTTGCTAGTCCTTGGATTCGCCGGATTGGCCGCTGGTATTGCTCAATCCAGCAACTTGATCGGCTTCTTGGTGATGATACTCATCGCTTACTTCATCACCACATTCTTCAACGCCGCTCTCATCTCGGCAGCACTTGAGCGTCTCAGAGGTGGTGACCCCAATGTCATGTCTGGCTTGAGCCACGCGACAAAGCACATCCACCACATATTCCTCTGGTCAGTGATTTCTGCAATCGTCGGCACTCTGTTCCGAGTCCTTCGTTCCCAGACCGACAACTTCTTTGTCCAAATGATTTACAGCATGATCGAAGGTGTCTGGGAATTCATGACCTTCTTCGTTATCCCGGTCATGGTCTCTGAAAACCAAGGACCGATATCCTCGATCAAGCGATCGGCCGGCATCATCCGCCAGACTTGGGGCCGACAGATTACCGCAACCTTCGGCTTCTTCATCGTCTACGTGCTGGCCATAATCGCGGCGGTCATACCTGCAATACTGCTCTTCCTCATCGTCCCGGTAGTGGGCATCATTGTCGGAGTACTGCTGGTCGGACTGGCACTTGCCACGGTTCAAACGCTCGAAGGCATCTTTAAGGCTGCGCTCTACGACTATGCGGTCGGCGCACAGCCCGAAGGTTTCGACCTGCGAACGCTCCAGACCGCTTATCGGCCTGACTACGCTAGGGCCTGATGCGATCCTCCGGGCGATGCCCAACGCAATTGGCGGTCACGACACCGTCCGATCGAAAACCGCCCCGGTTTTAGCTGCGTATTGACTGTCGCGGCCGCCCGAATCGGAGGATCGAATTGACCCAAACTCGCCACTTCGCCACCCGAATCCCGAATTTGGTAATCCTTCTGGTCGCGGTGGTTGGTATATCGATCACGACATTCAGCACACATGTATCCGCCCACGAAGGTCGCCAAGTAGGGGACTACAACTTCGTCGTAGGCTTCCTACGCGAACCAGCCTACGAAGGCCAACTCAACGCCGTTTCGCTCATCGTAAC
The DNA here is from genome assembly GCA_964424025.1 of uncultured Dehalococcoidales bacterium. Classification (GTDB taxonomy): domain Bacteria; phylum Chloroflexota; class Dehalococcoidia; order Lucifugimonadales; family Lucifugimonadaceae; genus Bin127. The sequence goes on from CAYRHG010000124.1 coordinate 3,384, forward strand.
CAACACCACAGAGGACGATCACGCATCTGACGACGCGTCCGCAACGGACGTGGATATCGAACAACCCGCCGCTTCAGATGGCCATTCTCACAGCCATGACGATGAGGATGCCGAATCCACGACGCGGACCACGAGCGACGAAGCAGATGTCCTGACCCACGGCGCTCTTTTCATCTCCCAGGCCCTCCGACGCGACGAATCATTCCAATTCGAAATCGATGCGCAACTAAAAGGCTTCGGCATCCCTTACCACATCCACCCTGGTGACCACCAAGGTTTGATAGTCGTTGCCGACGAAGACGCACCCGATGCGGCCAAAATAACCGTCTCACTCACACAAGACGGCATTATTCCGAAAAGTATCGAGGCGAGCGTTGGCGACACGCTCGTGTGGACCAACGTCGACTTTCAAAACACCGTGCTGATGAGCGGTCCGCTCTCGTCTATGACGACCGAGATGAAGAGATCCTTAGTGGCCGACGCCTCGGGAACGACCTCCCAATCCGCTACCCCGGCGAATCGGGTTTCCGGCTTAGGCGCAACGCTCGAAGTAGAAATAACGCACGTCTCGACATCCACGTCCAAATCGATGCCATTGACCGAAAAGTTCGATGATCCTGGCCATTATGTGGCTGAATTCATCCCTACCGCACCAGGCGATTATCGGGTACGATTCTTCGGTTCAATTGAAGGCAACCCGGTAGATGAGACGTTCGACTCGGGTCCCGACACCTTCGACACCGTCATCGCATCCGACGCTATCCAATTCCCGGTTGTGTTGGAAAGTAACCGCGAAATCCGAAATGCTGCCCAAGGCGCTCTCGACGCTGTGCAAGGCCTTGATAACGATCTCGACGCAACTTCGTCAACCGCATCGCTCGGCATGATTATCGGCATCGTAGGCATCGCGTTCGGTATCGTCGCATTAGCGTTGAGCATCGTCGCCATTACCATTTCGAGAAGACGCAATTGACGCGATCCAGTACCCACACCGCATCTTTCGAAGAGGATTCAACCCGCTACAGCGGGATTACCCCATGATTTCAGTTCTGCTACACGGTGCTGTCGGTTACTGGGACGAAATCGGAACTGTAGTCGCAATTGTCTCCTTCGTAATCCTAATGAGCTTCCTGGCGTGGTCGAGCGGCAACAAACGCCGAAAAGCGCAGCGCGAACGTCGGATGCGACGCATGAGGCAACAGGCTGGAGTCGCCACCGACGAGGAATGATGCGGACGTGATGACCTCGCGGACGCGAGCGATATCGATCCCAACCGTCATCTTTGCTACATTCGCTTGCGTCTTCGTATTCCTTGCGGCGCAACCCGCCTCGGCGCACGGCAATCTCGCCGAGTCCTCACCTAAACCGTCCGAAGAACTCGATGCGCCACCCGAACGGGTAATCATCTGGTTCACTGAACCGATCGAACCAGCCTTCAGCGCTATCTCAGTGCGAGATAGCTCGGGAGCCGAAGTTACCGACGGTTCGTCCCAGTTCGAACCCACCGAGCCTACGGCCATGTGGGTGCGACTGAAGGAACTCCCAAATGGCACCTATACCGTCGCATGGCGTAACGTCTCATCCGTCGACGGCCATAAAGTAACCGGTTCGTTCCTTTTCGCGGTCGGAGAACCCCTCGGCGCGGGTTCGGAAACCTCCGCCGACGAACAACCGATACTCAGATCACCATTCGACCCACTCGTTCGTTGGTTTATCTACATCGGCATCGCCGTATTCGCCGGCGGTCTCGTGTTCGAACTTCTCGTCGTTGCCCGCGCCGCACGATCCGAAGATCAATCTGACTTGATCAGTTTCGCCCGCAAAACCTCGAGTCGCTTCGTTACCGTCGCCCTCGGTGCGATTGTCGTCGTCCTGATTGCCCAAATCGGCCAATTGATCCTTCAAACATATCTGGCGTTCGACGATGCCATCGCCGCGTTCAACCCATCTCAGCTAATGCAAGTCATCACCGAAAGCGAATGGGGCAGCTTCTGGTCATGGCGCTTCACCGCCGCGTTTCTCGCCGCGATCGCAATGTTCGGTGCTCGACAGGCCGAGAGCAGGGCCGATCGCAAACCAGACCATGACGAATTTGAAGACGCCCCACTTTCAACCGAAACTCCGTGGGGAATAGCCGCGATCGCTCTCGGCGGCGTGTACCTGCTCCTGATCGCACTCACCAGCCACAACGCCGCGACCCCTGAAGACATACGATGGTTCGCGATCGCAACCGATCTTGTGCACGTCATCTCCGCCACGATTTGGGTCGGCGGCATCGCGTATCTCGTAGTCGCCTCAATCCAAGCTGTGCGATCTGACGAATCGCAGCCGCGCGAGATGCTCCTTCGCCTCGCGTCTAGGTTCGCTCCCATAGCAATCTTCGCCACCACCATCCTCGTCGCCTCCGGCATCGTCTCGTCCTTGATGCAAGTCACAATCCCCGAGGCGTTGAACACCCCATACGGCAGAGTCCTCGGCGCCAAAGTCCTCCTCCTCGCCATACTCATCGCGCTTGCCATCAAAAACAACCGATCGGTCGCGAAACACATCGGAAGCGACACTAAGAACAACAGTTCCCTTAGCCGCTACATCACCGTCGAACTAGGCGTCGCGTTTGCCGTCCTCCTAGCGACCGCAGGTCTGGCCAGCATCGAGCCAGCGCGACAGTACGCCGAGCGAACCGGCATCGGTGTAGAAGATTATGTAGGTTACGCCGATACCATTTCCGGAGCCAACATTGACGTCAAACTCGTTCCCGGCAACACCGGCACAAACGCCCTCTCAGTAAACATCACCGACAACGATGGAAACCCGTTCCAACACGCCGATGAAGTTCGTGCCCGCGTCAAATATCTCGACGACGAATTCGGCGAGTATTTCTCGCCGATGGAAAGCCCTTCACCCGGTCAATGGCAACTCAACGACATCGTCATCGGCGTAACCGGCGCATACCAACTCGATATCACAGTCGTCCGATCGGATGCTTTCGACTCACGCGTATCGACCAGATTCTCCGCAAAATCAGCGACATTCGCATCAGACCTCATCCGACCGTCCGTGCAAACCGCCATGTCAGCCATCGGCATCCTAATCGCCGTCGCCGGCATCGCCTATCTAGTCATCACAACACTCTGGCGCCGATCAAAACGAATTGACCTTTCGGTCCTTCACGGCGTCGCAGGACTCGCCACCGTCATGGGCATCCTGGTCGCACTCAACTCAATTACGTTAGGTTTCGGTATCCCCGCCGAAGGCAAAGGTAACCCGTTCCCGTTAAACCAAGAATCGGTCGATATGGGCTTCGCCACCTACACCGCTTCGTGCACCACATGCCACGGCGACACGGGCCGCGGGGACGGCCCCACGGGCCTAGCCCTCAACCCTCCACCAGCCGATCTAGCCGTCCACGTTCCGCTTCACACCGACGATGAACTATACAGCTTCATCGCCGACGGAATCGAAGGAACGACCATGGTCGCCCAACTAGGAAACCTCACCAGCGACGAAATCTGGCACCTCGTCAACTACATCAGGACGATTTCGGAGTAAGGCGTAGGTCGCTAAACCGTCTCCGCCGCTCCGGAAGCGATCAATTCCTCGATCTCGCGATCACCAAACCCGGACTCTTCCAACACCTCGCGCGTATGCTGCCCCAATAATGGCGCTGGACTATGGATTTTCCCCGGCGATCCGTACAGCTTCGCAGCAAGTCCGATGTTCCGAGTACCACCCACCTTCGGATGCTCCAACGCCACATCCATATCACGAGCCTGGACCTGCTCATCCTCCCAAACCTGCTCCATGTTGTAAATCGGCCCAGCAGGCACACCCGCGTCCTCCAAAACATCACACCATTCAGCTGTGGTCCGCGTCCCGAACGTCTCTTCCAAGTCTTTCTCCAAAGACTCCCTGTTCAACAACCGACCCGCATTGTCCGCATATTGCACCACTTCAAGGAGATCCCCGCGCCCGATCGCGCCACACATCCTTTCCCAGTTCGATTGATTCGGCGCTCCGATCGTGATGTGACCATCCGACGTCTTGAGCGCTTGATACGGTGCCGAGAGCCTATGAGACGACCCCAACGGTGGCGGTATCTGGCCCGTGGCGAAATAACTCGCCGACTCCCAAACCGTGTAAGCCAGCGCGGCCTCCATAATGCTCACTTCCAGATACTGCCCCTCACCCGTCTTCAACCGGTGAATATACGCCGACAAAATCCCATACGCAGAGTACAGCCCTGCGTTCAAATCCGCCATCGGCACTCCCACCTTCACCGGTGGCGAACCAGGTATCCCCGTAAAGCTCATCACACCACTCATGCCCTGCGCAATCAAATCGAACCCAGCCCGTTCCGCATACGGCCCAGTTCTGCCGAAACCGGAAATCGAACAGTAGATGATGCCAGGGTTCAACTCCCGAACAGTCTCATAATCCAAACCCAACCTCCCCATCACACCGGCCCGATAGTTCTCTATCACTACATCCGCGTCCGCAAGCATACGCTTCATCGCCGCAACGCCGTCCGAATTCTTGAAATTCAAAACGACGCTGCGCTTGTTGCGGTTCATCGCCAGAAACGCCGCCGATTCGCCTTCCATGAACGGAGGCCCCATCCGCCTCGTGTCATCTCCGCCTCCCGGTTTCTCAATCTTGACGACGTCCGCACCCATGTCCGCCAAAAGCATCGAACAGTACGGACCTGCCAAGATCTGGGAACAATCCAATACCTTGATGCCGTCAAGCGGCGTCGGCATACCGTTCGCATCCGGAAGCTGCATCGCGATTTAATCCTTTAGCTGATCCAACCCAAACCACCACGGTTGGATATCGAAGCAGTCCCTACGCGCCCGCCATCTGATAGATCTTGCCCTCGGTCTTGATCGCCGGTGCGTACACCATCCGCGCTCCGTGCATCTCCCTGACCGTCTCCGCGCCCACGTAACCCATGCACACCTGCAAAGCGCCAACCAAGTTCAATGTGCCGTCAGAAGTCGACGACGGACCGAACAGCAACTCGTCGAGCGTGTATTTCACGCCAAGATCGATCCGCGTACCCCGTGGCAACGATTCATGCCACGTCGCCATGCCCCAATGCATCCCCTTCGCAGGCGCCTCTTCCGTCTTAGCAAATGGACTCCCGATCATCACCGCATCGGCACCACAAGCCACTGATTTACAGACATCGCCACCTGTCCGAATCCCACCATCAGTCACGATCGACACATACCTACCTGTCTCCTCGAAATAAGCATCCCGAGCCGCCACACACTCCATCGTCGCCGATACCTGCGGCACCCCAATCCCCAAAACCTCTCTGCTCGTACACGCCGATCCCGGACCCACGCCAACCAATATCCCATGAACCCCCTCTTCCGCCAACTCCTTGGTGACCGAATAAGTAACTGTGTTTCCGACAACCACCGGCACTCCAACTTCCTCGACCAAATCCGACAACCGCAACCCAATCGGACTATTCTTCGATCGATGCCTCTTCGTTATCACCGTCCCCTGCACAACCACCATGTCCGCACCCGCTTCCGCCGCCAAAGGAGCATGCCGCTTGGCCGTCTGCGGCACGAACGAAACCGCAGCCTTCCCGCCGCTCTCCTTGATCTCAATCACTCGCTGACCAATCAGATTCGGATCCGACGGCTTCGTATACAGCTTCTGCAACAGTTCCGTCGCCTCATCCTTCTCCGCCGATGCAATCTCCTCATAGATCCCGTCGGTATCCTCATACCGCGTATGCAGACCATCCATGTTCAGAACTGCGACCCCGCCTCGATCCGACATCTTCACCGCGAACTTAGGATCAACAACGCTATCCATCGCCGATGCCATGAACGGGATGTCGATTGAAAAGCCATTGAAGCTCGTCGAGACGTCCGTCATATCCGGATTTATCGTCTCATCGCCCGGCACTATCGCCACATCGTCATATCCATACGCCGGAGGAAGGGTTTGCATCCCGATGGGTAAATCCATATTCACAGACTCCTCTGCTGATGATGGCTCGATCGCACCCTAGCCTCCGCTCCACAGTTGTCCTTTAACCCGATCCGCGCGCTCTTCGCCGAAGACGTGGAACCACGCCCACTGAACCGAGTATGACTTAACTGACCCAAATCAAATGCGATACTGTGATTCACTCAATTATCGCAGAAAATCTCCGTCATCGCACGATCCCGCAAACCCAATCCTCTCATCGAAAATTGTTTGAAAAACACCGCAAAATCGGCATCATCGGAGCAGGCAGGGTAGGTTCTTCGCTCGCGGCCACGACCTTCCCTAACGCTCACGTCGTGGCAGTATCCTCGCGGCGCCCAGAGCATCGCGAATGGCTATCGCAACGTAATCCCGAGGTTCAAGTCGTAGACGACGCGGCAGACGTGGCAAGTCTCGCCGACCTCGTATTCATCACCACCAGCGACGCCGCGATCAAACCGGTGTGCGACAGCATCGGCTGGCAGCCACACCATGAAGTGATCCATTGCTCGGGCGTATCCACACTCGATGTCCTCGACTCCGCCAAATCGGCCAGCGCTTCCGTCGCCGGATTTCACCCCTTGCAGACCTTCCCAAGCTACGGCGACGATACGATGTTGCGCCGCATCTCATACGCGGTGGATTGCCAAGACGACGACCTCAAAACTTGGCTATGGGATTTAGCGCTATCCCTCGAGAGCCAACCCTTCGCAATCGAAGGCGAGCTGGCGCACGCCGTCTATCACGCGTCAGCCGTATTGACATGCGGACTGCTCGCCGGTCTCGTGGGCATCTCCGCCGAGCTCTGGGAGCGCGCAGGCATCGAGCGAGACGAAGCGTTGAAATTAATGTCGCCCATTCTTGAGTCCACCATCAAAGCGATCGACGAAGACGGTCTGCCCGACGCCATCTCAGGCCCCTACGTCCGCGGCGACCTAGGAACTATCAAAAAACACTTAGAAACAACCGCCCACGTCGCACCTGACACCTCACGCGCATACGCCGCCCTTGCGCTCGCCCAATTACACATCGCCGACGAAAAGGGCAACTTGGATGCTCAGACCATCGACGACATCCGCGACGCATTGCGTCAACACCTGAAATCCCTATGACGTCCCACGACCTCTCATTCACCATTCGCGAGATCAAGACCGCCCACCTCGCCTTTCCCGACACTCCGGGTTACTGGGAGCAATACCGGAGACAAGGCGAAGTCGCAAACGACACGGACTCCCTCGCCAGGTATGAATTCAAACCCGGATGGCAGACCGTCTACGCCACGATGGTAGAAACACCTTTGGTGCGTGTCGAGCTAGCAGACGGGCAAATCGGCTGGGGCGAATCAAACACGCCCATAGCCCCCGAAATCGTATGCGTCATGCTCGACGCCGCGATCGCGGAGATGGTCATCGGCCGCGAATTCGCCGATCCCACCGCGCTATGGGACTTCATCTACGACTCGCAGCGTGGGAGAGGCGTCAACTCGGGCTACTGGATGGACGCGCTCGCCGCACTGGATATCGCGATATGGGATGCGATCGGGAATCGGGAAGACGTTCCTGTCGCAACGCTCCTAGACGAGAACTATCGGACCAACGTCCCGGTCTACCTTTCAGGCTTGAGGCGCGCAACCGTCGAAGAACGCGTCGCCCAAGCCAATACCATCGCCGATCAAGGCATTCTAGGAGCGAAGATCTTTCAATCCGGTGACATCGAAGCCGCACTTCAAGAACTCGACGCCCTCATGCGCGGAGCACCCAACATCGAGCAATGGATGATTGACACCCTCTGGATGTGCACACTCGAAGACGCCACCGCTGCCAAACGCGAACTCGGCGATCGCAATCTCCGCTTCTTCGAGTGCCCGCTCCAACCCGAAGACCTCTCCGGGCACCGCACTCTACACCGAGCCGAAGGTTCGCCAATCGCAATCGGCGAACACTTCCGCTCAACATACCAACTCAACGACTGGCTAACCCCCGAACCCGTATTCGACCTCTACCAGCCAGACATCGGCCGAACCAGCATCAGCGATTTCATCCGCCAGCGCGACCTCTCCTACGCGTCCAACATCCCAGTCACCCCACACATGGGCAACGGCGTCTCTATCTTCCAAGCCGCCACGCTCCAATGCGCCGCCGTATCGTCCCCCGAACTTCTCCAAGAATTCCAAGGCGGCCTCTCCAACCTCCTCCACGACGCATCCGACACTGGATGGACCCTCCGAGACGGCAGATTCCATCTGCCCGACAGACCCGGCATCGGAGTAACCATCGACGAAGACGGCATCGAACCCCACATCGTCAGCAAACGGTAACGATTTTCGCTGAAACTCCACCTCGATTTGTTGCATTCTGTAATCATTCATGCGTTTGCATTTAGACACCGCCGCACCCCTAGGGTTTCCCCCGCTCGCGGGGGAAACGTCCGAAGGACAAAGGGGGCTCCGCGACTCAATGCGCATCAACTGAAGACCGAAACCGCGTCCTAGCTTTGAACGAACCGGTAAATCCCTCCTCGCGTTCGTTTCTGAGCAGTGTCAACAGGCACAGCACCGATTTCTTTCACCAGCTCTTCGACCGCGGGTTCAACTGGATCGTCGCCTCCGAAGCCGTCGTCGACATCGGAGTCCTTGCTCGCGTCGCCGCGCAGTCCTGGGTAGCCTACGATCTCACGCAGTCCAGTCTGTGGGTCGGCGCAGTAGCCGCATTCCGCGCCGTTCCTTCATTCTTTAGCCCCGCAATCGCCGCCTACATCGGCAACCACGTCAACCATCGAGCCCTAGTCGCCGCAATGCGGGCATTTATCGCCTTCCTTGCCATCGTCCAAGCCATACTCATCGGCACTGGCGCCATGCGACCGTGGCACCAAGGGATCCTCACACTCCTCACCGGATGCGCAATCGCATTCGCGTGGCCGTCGTTCGTCACATTCCTCCGAGACATCGTCCAACCCCGAATGGCGACACGCGCAAACGCCATCCTCGCCTTCTCACACAACCTCGGCGAACTAATCGGACCTATCTCCGTCGGCATCATCATCGCCCTCTTCGGCGCCGAATGGTCCTTCGCATTCATCGCAATCCTCTACTTCACCGGCGCGTTCCTCATCCTCAACGTTCCCGTGCCAGACCACGACTCCCGCGTCGGCAACTACCACCATCCATACGTCTGGACGCTTAGGATCGGTCTACGCAACATTGGCCGCTCCCAACCACTGCCATGGCTGATAGCCATGCTCCTCGCAACTAACCTCTTCGGCCTCGCCGTGTTCCCACTCATCCCCGAATACGCCATCGCCGTCTTTGACAGCGGAGGTCTAGGCTTCGGACTAATGACCGGCGCAATCGGCGGCGGACTAGCAATCGGTTCCGCTATCGTCGCGATCATAGGCTTACACCACCGCGCGCCTCTCACCGCCATCGTCGCCAGCCTCGCGTGGGCAATCGGCTGCATCGCATTCGCATACTCCCCGAACCTACCGACTACGCTCCTCATCCTGTTCATCATGGGCATCGCCAGCATCACTTGGGGCAATGCCATCCTCGCCATGATCCGATCCAACACCTATACAGTCCGACACCCCAACATCATGAGCCTCCACACCATCGTCATGGGCACGATCCCCATCGGCTGGACCGTAGGCGGCGCAATCGCCCACTTCACCACCAACGAAACCGCCCTCCTAACCTCCGCCATCGCCAGCATCACCGTCCCCCTAACCGCCTACATCGCATCACCGGCATTTCGCAGGGCGTAATCAAAATCCCGTCATCCCGGCACTCCCCCGTCATACCCGCGCAGGCGGGTATCCAGAGGGGCAGGGCGAAGCGGTCCGTCCCCTTCGCGGAGCGTAAGGGGACGCGGCGAGCGAAGCGAGACCGCAGGGGATGCCCACCGAGTCGGGTCCACGCCGAACAACCTCCAATTCACACGAAAAACACCACCTCAAACTCCGCAAAGCCCACCGCGACCAACACCGGCGTTCAGGAAGTCGTAATGCCCAAAACCCCAAGTGCTAAACTCTCAACTACTTACCCAATCTTCCCAAATCACCACACAATTCTCACCCGATGATCGACGCAAATTCCACTCGCGGTTACGAAATCTACGATCGAATCAAAGACGACCTCATTGCCGAACATGAATTCGACATGATCTTCATCGATTGCGCCAGTGGTGACTACGTAATCCAAGGCAAGTCCGAAACTCGTTCCGACGCAGAAGCCAGACTCCTCGCCCGACGACCTGGCGCCGAGATCTTCATGGAGCAAATCGTCAAAGACGACTTCGCCTATAACTTGCCAAACGTGAACGTCGGCTCATCAGGCAACGGAAATTGATCCGAGGACAAGTCGATTCGCGATTTCGACCCTTGATCCAAATCGAAATCGCAATCAAAGGCGGCGAGTTCCGTACCCTCGACGCACTCATCGATACTGGTTTCGATGGTGATATCGCCCTCCCGAACCAACACTACAGATGGTTGCGATCTACACCACTCAAGCCACATCCCACCAGACTCGCGGGCGGCTTTGAAGCTCAATTCCCTAGATGCTTGACTTTCGTGCGCCTTGGTGGCGCAACGCAACGAGCAATCGCTTTGGACCTGGGTTTTGACGACACTCTCGCATTCATCGGTACGGGGCTGTTACGGGGTTTCTCAATATCTATAGACATAAAACCCGAAGGTGACGTTGTCATTCGCCCCTCTCAATGACACCATCGTCCGAAATCTACACTTTCGATAATCAAACCTAACCTCTCACTCACCACCCAACGTCCAAACTCAGTGTCCGCTACCGATTTTGAAGCAGCGGCGTTAAGACCTCGCCGCCCCCCACGCGTCCTCCGCGTTTTCGCCATCCCCGGCTTCGCGCGCCTCCTAACATCCGAAGCCCTCTTCGACATCGGGGCCGTAGCCCGAACCGCCGCCCAGTCATGGGTCATGTACGACCTCACCGGCTCAAACCTCTGGGTCGGCCTAGTCTCCGGCATGCGCTCCGTCCCCATCCTCATCCTTCCCATCTTCGCGGGCGCCGTCGCCGACCGCTTCGACAAACGAAAGCTACTCGCATTCGTCCGCATCGGACTCGCCATTGTTTCGGTCATCCAAGCCATCCTCCTCGCTCTCGGCATCATCGAGCCCTGGCACATGCTCGCACTCGCACTCGCCGCCGGATCTGTAGTCGCGTTTGCGATGCCCACATTCTGGGCCTACCTCGCCGACCTCGTACCGGCGCGTTCACTCTCAAGGGCCACCGCCCTCGTCATGATGGGCCAAAATGCTGGCGAAATGGCCGGTCCCGTAATCGTTGGATGGATCATCGCCTCCGCCGGAGCAGACTGGGCATACGCAATCATCGCCGGCATCTACCTCCTCGGAGCAATCTTCATCCTCAACGCACCAAAAGGCAGGTACGCCGCTTCCGAATCCGAAGACAAACCAACCTACTACGAGAGCCTCAAACAAGGCATCGCCTACGCCCGCAAAAATCCCGTCCTCCCATGGCTCTTCATCATGATCTGCTCCGTTAACATCACTGGCGTCGCCATCTTTCCCCTCATGCCCGAATACGCTACCAAGATTCTCGATGTCGGACCCGTCGGCTTCGGCATAATGTCCACCGCACTCGGCGTCGGACTAGCCATCGGCAGCGTATCCGTCGCCATATTAGGCTTGCCTCGC
>CAYRHG010000125.1:0-3415 GCA_964424025.1 uncultured Dehalococcoidales bacterium
TATGTCGTTGTGCGGGTCCCGCCATGGAGTTCATCTGCATGAGATAGCAATTCGGCAGCATTGGTTTCTCTCGGATTACCGATCCTGACTTGGACGATTTCCATCTTGCGTCCGAAGGCTCCGCATGCGTACGGGTAAGCGAGCAATTCATACGCGGCCTTTGCCCACCCATAAAAGTTGTCGGATAGCGGCAATTCGTCCGGGAATACCATCTCTTTCCTGCGGTTGTGGATCAACGCATGCTCGTACCAATCGGCAGCATGGTTAGAACTTGCGACGACTACGCGTTTGACACCTGCGTCGTAGGCGCAACGGTAGATGTTGTTGGCCATCTGCACGTTTTCGAGTTCAGGAGCGAAACGATCGATGTGTGGGACGTCGGTGCCGTAGACCCCTCCCGGGCTCGACCGTTTGTATGCGAGGTGGATGATCGCGTCTTGATTCGCGAAGTACTGTTCGTACTTCGACCGATCGGTGTCAATGAGATCGACGATCTCTACGTCTTCGATCGGGTTGCCTTCGCGATCGGTGTTTACGGCGTCTATGAGCGTGAGGTCGTATCGATCACGATACGTAACCAGCATCTGCGATGCGATGTATCCGCTTGCGCCGGTAATAAGTACTTTCAGTTTGTCGGGCATGTCATGTGGCTCCCTTACCATTCGGGTGTAGTTTCAAATCGTTGTTACTCGGCAACCCGCTCGTTGCGTGGAGACGGGCGTTCGCCAGCAGTCAATGTGATGGCGTAGGTGCCGACCAGTAGATCGTGTAAACCACGGTGATCGGATCTCAGAATGAAGAGATATCCGACGTAGAAGATCGCCGTGGAGACGATCGTCGCGAGCGCTCGAGCGAAGGCCAACGGTATCCCTGGGATGTTGCCGTTTCCGTCGAGCACGTACACGTTGAGGATACGCTTGCCGACAGTTGTGCCCCATATCCCGACCAGGATCGTGTTGTAAACGGTCGTTACCGTGAACGCTAGGAGCAATCCGGCGAATACGTCGGCCCACGATTGGGTTTCGGCAGACGAGGAGCCGAAGCCCCTGTTTTGCGGTTGAGGGTCTTCATTGCCCAGGACCGGCGTCGCAGTCGGAAGCGCTGCGACCTGATCGCCGGCCGCCTCAATTTCGGACATGATCCCTTCATAGTCGATGTAAGGACGTCCCAGCAGCGCCGGGAATAGCAGACTCAGTATGACAATCGTGACGGCGTTATCTACCAAGTAGGCGATCAACCGGCGGCCGAAACCCGCGGGCGGTCCGAATCTGGACAACGCCGCTGGATGCCGTTCATCAAACTCTGTTGATTCTTCGCCGAAAAATGGCGGCCTCTCGTACTCGCGCTCACGTTGAGGCTCTATCCCGTATTCTTCAGTCTCCTGCCACGGGGTATCGTCAACTGCTGGTTCAACCGAAGCGACATCGGACCAAGCAGGCTCGGAGTCGGATTTCGCTTCGGCGGAGAATTCACCTGAGCCCAAGTCGACCGGCTTACGTGCGGGGCGCCCCAACATGATCGAACGCAGGTCATCTTCGTGGGGTGGTGATATCGGAGGACCCGCAGAGTCGTCCGGATTTGTGGAATCGCGCATACGTCAATTATGCGAAAACGAGTTCACCTACGTGCGACAATTGCCCTAAGAACACCGCACGATCGCGCAGAATGGAGCGCATTCAATGGCATCATCCCAGAACACCGCAACGTCCTACGCCGGAAAGGTGCGTGCGCCCGAATTCTCTGAAGGTCTCGAATGGATCAACGTCGATCGACCTCTCTCGATCGCAGACCTGCGCGGAAAGATCGCGATTCTCGACTTCTGGACCTACTGTTGAATCAACTGCATGCACGTACTTCCGCAGTTGCGGAAGCTGGAAATGAAATACTCGGACACCTTGTTCGTCATTGGAGTGCATTCCGCGAAGTTCGACACTGAAAGGGCGACCGAAAACGTCCACGCGGCAGTCCGCCGGTATAACGTGAACCACCCGGTTGTCAACGATGTTGAGTTGAAGGTGATGACGGCATTCGCTGCCCGAGCATGGCCGACCTTGATGTTCATAGATCCTGAAGGAAAGGTTATCGGGCGGCATGAGGGCGAATTTCAGCTAGAGGCGATGGATCGCGTGCTTTCGGCGATGATCGACGAGTTTGATCAGGCCGGTGTTTTGAACCGAAATCCAGTTCCGTTCGCGTACGGCTCTGATGTGCAAGGAACTGGGATCCTTGCGTTTCCGGGAAAAATACTCGCCCCGGATGATGGCTATCTATACATCGCCGATTCGAACCATCACAGGATTATCGTCGCTTCTACTGATGGCTCGGTTGAAGACGTCATCGGCAATGGCGAGAGCCCGCTGGCGCACGAATCATTCGATCCGCCGCCCAGCACATTGAACCCGGTCGGGAGCGAGTGGGGTTTCGACGCACCATTATTTGACAATCCGCAAGGTATGGCGCTAGTCGGAGAGGCGTTGTATGTCGCTGACGCTGGAAGCCACACAATCCAACGGGTGGATTTATCGAAGCGAACGGTATCTGTCGTCGCTGGAACCGGCGAACAGTCGCTGATTCGTCATACGGGAGGCGAAGCCACCGCTTTTCCGTTGAACTCGCCTTACGATGTCGAACTTGCTGACGGTGTTCTTTACATCGCGATGGCAGGATCGCATCAATTGTGGCAGCTGAACATCGATGAGCAAACAACCGAACCATTTGCAGGTAACGGCGCGGAGAACATCGTAGACAACCCGCGCTTGGACGCGTTATTGGCCCAGCCATCTGGTTTGGCGCTTGACGGGAACAACCTTTTCTTCGCCGATTCGGAGACGAGTGCAATCAGAGTAGCGAAGATCGGTCCGGGTGGCCGCGTAGTCACTTTGACGGGCACGGGTCTATTCGCTTTCGGCGACCGCGACGGCATCGGCAAAGACGCTGTGCTGCAACATCCTCAAGATGTCGCATCGGCACCGGGCGCGGTCTATATCGCCGATACATATAACCACAAGATCAAGCGCATGGATTTATCCACGTTACGAATTACCACGATCGCAGGTGATGGAACTCAGGGAGCGACCGACGGCGACGCGCTCACGGCCAGTTTTGATGAACCGGCAGGCATTGCATACAGAAATGGAATCGTGTTCGTGGCCGATACCAACAACCACCTGATCCGAAAAATCGATGTGGATCGAGGCACCGTCGAGACGATCGAGTTGAAGGGGATTTGATCCCCGTTTCCTTATCGGCTGTAGCACTGAAGAGGACCAATTGCCGAACCGACTAGCCAACGAGACCTCGCCGTATCTCCTCCAGCACAAGGACAATCCTGTCGATTGGTATCCGTGGAGTGATGAGGCGTTCGCATTAGCTAGGGAACTGGACCGTCCGGTCTTTTTGAGCGTCGGGTATTCAT
>CAYRHG010000126.1:0-14764 GCA_964424025.1 uncultured Dehalococcoidales bacterium
AGGGTGAGGGTGAACGGGGCGGCCAAGGGGAAGGGCGGGATGCCGCAATTTACCTACAAAGGCGACAACAAGGGTTCGCCCCTACGGGTGTGCGCCACGCAGGAGTGACAAATGTGAGCGTGGGGATTTTACGGCGTGCGAACCGTTACAGCGCCGGTCGGACCGTCGTACTTCAAGACAATTCTGCTGAGTAAGGTTCGTCCGATGAGAGCGCGGTACGGCGGCCGAATGTGCACGGCAGCAAATTGGCCGTAGGCTATCAACCCCAAATCCGGAAGCGCAATTTGCGCCAAATAGAAATCGAACTGTTCAACGCCGCCGACGCCGCTTAGCATGCGGCGATCCGAAACCAGTGGCAAATCAAGTCGAGTGGCTAGTTCAACATCTATGCAACACTCGTCCGCACCAGTGTCTATCAATGCCGGAAACAGGTCCGTGGGCAGTTCGGCTTCCCCACCGCTGCGATATTCGGGATCGAATCCAACGCGGACATCGATGCGAGGGCCGTTTTGGAGAAGCGCGAAGGGGTCGCCTTCGTAACCACAATCGACTGACGGCATCAATTTGCCCGGAAAACAGACGGTACGTGGGAAACTAGGCTACGTCCCACCTGTCGGATCAGAAAAGCATCTAGGCCGAACTTGTCAAGGGCGTCGTCCGCGGCATCATCAAGGGTGGGATAAGTTCCGATCAATTCGCCGCCGTGGAACACAACCCATTCCCCAAAGTGACTGGATTCCAGAGATTCGCGTGCTCGCTCAAACGCGGCGATTTCTCTATCTAGCTGATCCATGATTCATCAAGCGTAACACCAGCGATCCCGCCTAGATCCCCGCCTCCGCAAGAATGACGAGGCGAAAACCTGTCAGGGCGCGATCCCACTCCCATCGCTGTAGTAAACCCAAACCCCATCGCCAATCGTCATCGCGTCGTTCGGACGCAGCACATCGAAGCGGTTGAAGGTCGCATCCCAGGTGTATGCCCTTACGAAATCGGGACCTAGGTAATCGCCGGCTAGGACGGGGTTGTTTTGGGTGTCGCGGAGGGTGATGCCGAAGTGGTCTTCAGTCTGATCGCCGTCGGTGTCGATCACACCGACGAAGTTCCAGCCGATCTCCGTCGGGATGTCGATGAGGTTAGGCACGATGCCTCCTGCGCGATGGATGGCGCCGACCAACGGAACGCGCTGCAGTACAAAGGATGAGGATTTCACCCAGTAGCCGTATCGGGCGCGGACTGAAGGCAACGGTGCGAACCGGTCGTTCGATTCCCAAACGCCGTCGCGACGCACCGCGATGCGCCAACCGTCCGTATCCCAACCGATCACGGCTTGGATCGCAGGATCTGAGAACACTGCATCGACACGGCTGTCCACCGGATCGGCAGGAAGAGATATCGCGTTCCAACCGGTTACAAGGTTGAGGACGAAGTCGCCACGCCGGACCGACTCGAATTCGAAATCGAACTCCA
Source organism: uncultured Dehalococcoidales bacterium (assembly GCA_964424025.1). GTDB lineage: Bacteria > Chloroflexota > Dehalococcoidia > Lucifugimonadales > Lucifugimonadaceae > Bin127. Next base: position 1,471 of record CAYRHG010000126.1, read on the forward strand.
CGCCATTGCCCGCGGCGTCGGTCGCAGAAACTTCCACTTCGTGCATGCCCCTAGCCATGCTCAACGGCCAGTAGACGAACCGATTGGTCTCAGGGTTCTGGAACTCCGTCGAGATCTCAACGCCATCCAACGTGACCGAATCGAGCGTGACTGTGGTGGGTTCATTGAATTCGATGAAGATGAAGGGCCGAGCCTCGCTGGTCTTGGACTCATCCTTCGGTTGGATTTCGCCTCCGCGAGGTCTCAAGGGCGATTCGAACTCGGTGTCGAGCATGAAATCGGCGTAACCCGATCCCCAGCTCTGTACATACTGACCATCGCGCACGTGCCTCGAGCGATCGCGACCGAACGCGACCACCCTTAACCGCCCGTCTTCCAGTTTGGTTATGCCGCTCCTTGCGTTGAGCCACTCAAGCTCCCAAACTTCCCCGGGTCGGGAATTCGCATTCAACTCCGTGATCTGGAACGGATCGTCTTTGTCCTCGCCATACCCGCAGGTGTAGTCCGTACCGGAGACTTCGCGCGGAATCCCGTTGAAGGCGCCGGAGCGATTGGCGATGAAATCGTCAACGTCGTATCCGATCTTGCGACCTCGGATCGTCTCTTCCCAACTCAGCGAGTCGCAGACAACGATGATTCTTGGGCTGCCCTGCAACGGCTCGTCAGACTCGACGCGGATTTTAATGACGCCGTTGGTCAGTTGATTGGGACCTTCGCCGTCCTCGCCAGTTCCCGACCCACCACTCAGCGACACAGTCAGCTTCGGAGAGATGCCGTCGTTCGCCTCGAACCTCCGCAACTCGCGACCGGATGTGATATTTCCGGCTTTATCTCGGATGCTTTGACCCGCGGCGATGCCCACGAACGGAGTTGCGCCTGACGCAAGTTCATCGGCCAACTTCAAAAAGACATAACGGCCGTCCACATCCACATCCACGATCTCGGCCTCCGATCCGTCGTCCAATTCGACGTAGAACGTATCCAATGACACCGAAGACGCGGCAATCGGCCCATCGAACACCAACATTACACCCCGTCGATCCGGAATCGGCTCGTCTGGTCCGAGCAGACCGTAGTAACCAGTCGCTGAGCGATTGGTTGATATCTCGGGATCCTTTTCGTCGATGCCGAAGATGTGTGCCGAGTAGTATCCCAACACGTTCGGTCTGAAGCGGTCGTTCGGGTCTTCCTCTCCTAGATCGTTGATGAAATAGGGATTGTTGGGGTCCGAATCTGAAAAGCCGATATTCCCGGCTACATCCATCACGAACGCTTGGAAGTCGACTCCAAACTCCAAAGCTTCGTTGCCGAGCCTCAAACGCGCGGTGTCATCGAAACGGCCGGAACTAGCCCCGTCGCGGAAGTCGTCAGCCAATATGTGGCACCGATCTTGATCGCGGCATGAATCGTCGCCAAGATCATACAGTCTGCCCGGATCAACGACCCCGAAAGGATCGTCGTTCGAGGTGCTGTAGCCGATGTAGTCGTTGCGCCGCGAAACGCTACCGTTCGGGCCGGAACCTCGGACATTATCCGCCGAAGGCGCGATACGGTACAACGCGAAATCTGAGTTACCCCCGCTGTCGGCGTCATTGTCGACAACCAAGCGGAATGAATCCCTAGCGAGGCCTGAATCGTGATCGTCGAAAGAGCCGATGAAGTCAGGCGAGTGGTCGTCGCTTGCTGATAGGTGCACGGGGTTTTGAATGTCAATTCTGGGCGGTTCGTAATCGATCGAAATGCGCAACGACCTGCGCCGACCGCCGGAATCTCGATATTCGATGGTCACTGGACCACTGGCAACGCCGATCACCGCAGCATCGGATCGACCGCTCCCCGCACTTCCGTCACGAACCTTGGCGCCCCAGTTGGTGCTGTTCGCGTTTTCGTGTGAATATGTGCCATCGCCATTGGTATCCGTTAGCCGGACGTAGCCCTCGTATCGGCCTGTGAACAATCCTGTCTCCGCCAGATACAGATTTGCCGACGATTCGTCCCCGTCGGAACTCACCCGAACAGTTAACTCGTCGTTTCCGTCGATTTCGTTAGACGTGAATTCGACATCCGCTGGGGTGTTGCGCTCCTCGGCCTCGCTGCTGCCGCATCGCCAAACTCGATCGTTGCCGCGCTCCGGGATGTCGCTCGACGAACTGCCGCAATGGTAGTAAGTACTGTCGCCAATCATCACCTCACGACCGCTCGTCTCGTAATAGACGGCGTAGATCAGCAAGTCTGAACCCGCCGGAATGCCTGGGTTTACGGCCATCCAAGGGGCGATGTCTGGATTGACGCTGCCCGATGTCCGGTCTTCGTCGACCGGCACCGACGACGAGATATCCGTCAGAACGTCATCGCCGCTTCCGGTGTTGACACACTCAGTCGCCGCCGTGACGCATCCGAAGAACCTGATGTTGCCATCGACATCCATCGGTTTATAAGTGGAACTGCCCGTGAAGTTGAGCGTGTGACTGCCCGAAGTGTCGATCGTCGCGGTTGCGGAACCTCGGACGGTCAATCGCGTACCCGACTCGAATGCGATGGTTTCATCGCTTTCGATCAAATCACGACTCACAAGTAGGCCTTTGATCGCGGCCAGATCACCTGTTATATCGGCATGGCCTTGGCCCCGTATCAGTACACCGGTTCGGCGATCGCGCCCCGGATCGAAGATGCTGATCTTCAGCAGATCGGAGTCTTCGACAATCGCACGCGGCTCATCCCAACCAGTTTTGGGGTCGTGAGCGTAGGTCGCATACAGTTCTGAGGTGTCCTCGATCTCGTCCCTTATTTCCCAACGGTCGGATCGGTTGAAAAGCTGGCAATCTTCTTCTTCGAATGCGTCGGCGTCAGTGGCAAGGCACGTGCCCACATTCAAAGCGTCGATGACGCCAGTCGCCGCGTTCACACGCCCAGCCTCGTTCGAGCCCAGCTGCATCGCTGAGAGCGCGCCCAAGACAACCGCCAACACTAGGAGCGCCAGTGTTTTGGACCGAATGTTTTTTCTGACCATGGCGTGGAACCCGCCCGGAAAATGCGATGAGGAGTGATCCACCCGTTGCAGATCTACCTATGCATTGAGTCGCGTCCGTTAGAAACGCTTGTTTTATATATAGACGCTCGGTTTGGCCTGAAAGTTCCCCGGTATCGAGAGGATGGCTATTTTTCTGTGATGCTGCGCAAGAACGATGCGTTGTCTTTCGACCTTGCCAACCGTTCGATGATGCGTTCGGTACCCTCGGTCGGATTACCGCTCGAAGACTGCTGCTGCAAAAGAGCGAGCATTCGGCGCAACAGCCAGACCTGCCGCAACGTGTCAGGGCTTTGGAGCAGCTCCTCGTGACGCGTGCCGCTTCGATCCATCGCTACCGCCGGGAAGATCCTCCGTTCCGCCATCGTGCGGTCCAGATGCAGCTCCATATTGCCGGTGCCCTTGAACTCCTCGTAAATCAGGTCGTCCAGTCGGCTGCCAGTGTCGATCAGCGCCGTCGCCACGATCGTCAAGCTACCGCCCTCTTCGCAATTGCGCGCGGCGCCAAAGAACTGTTTGGGCGGGTAAAGCGCCAAGGGGTCCATACCGCCCGACAGCGTCTTCCCGCTGCTTGGAAGTTTGACGTTGAACGCGCGGGCCAGGCGCGTCAGGCTGTCTAGAACCAACAGCACATCCTCGCCAGATTCAACCAATCGCTTGGCACGATCCAGCGCTCGGTCTGATGTCTCGCACTGGTGCTCAACCTGTTCGTCGAAGGTCGACGAGTAGACCTCACCCTTGATCGAGCGGCGCATGTCGGTAACCTCTTCAGGTCGCTCCCCGATCAGCGCGACAACGATATGGATCGCCGGATAGTTCTCCGCGACCGCATGGGCGATGTCCTTGAGGATGACCGTCTTCCCCGCTTTCGGGGGCGCCACGATCAGTGCGCGCTGACCTTTACCGATCGGCGCAATGATGTCGATGATCCGCGTATTCATCCGTTTCGCAGTCGTCTCTAACGTCAATTGGCTGTCTGGATAAACAACCGTCAACTGCTCGAAGCGCGGTCGCCGCTGTGCGAAGTTACCGTCTCGTCCATTCACCAACTCCGGCCATAGGAGCGGGTTATTGCCGCGGCCTCGAGTTCGTTCACCTTGCGACCTCACGGGTCCAGCTACAAAATCGCCCTGCCTCATCCCGCTCTTGCGGATCAGCCCGTTCGGCACGTAGATATCTTCGTCGCTGCCACTTCCGCCCGGCGGACGCAGAAAGCCGTATCCCTTGTCGTGAATATCGAGAATGCCCGCGCCGATGGCGATGCCGGTTTCCTCCGATTTTTGGAGCAAAACCTGCAACGCGAGCTCGGTTCGACGCTCCGGAATCTCGGTGAAGCCATTGCGTCTGGCTTCCACCATCAACTCCGCATTGGTCATGGCTCCCAAGTTCCCGAGCGCATCAGGACTCAACCGTTCCTGATGTTGGGCACTTGGCCTGGGTACTGCGACTGGGCGTCGCTGTCCATTCTGATCAACCGAAACTGACGCATCAATCGGCGTACGTGTCATGAACCACCTTCGCTTTGAGGTTTAGCGAATTACTGAAGTGAGGTATCGCTTCGCTGCGATTTATCTCCGGTGAAAGCGGTAGCCAGCCCGTCAATCCACCCCGTCTACGACAATTCTTCAACGTCACCGCGCACGGCTGACCGCATGTCTGCCGACAAAGTTTATATAAACCAACGATATCGAGTCAAATCATTCAAATGTCACTTATTTGCGCCGTTTCTTACGGGGATCGGGCTGGCATAGCGTCTCCCGATTCGCCCGCGTGATCCGACACGTGCTTAACCAGCTGCGGATGTGGCGCCCGCGAATAACTGCTGCTGCGTACCTTCTGGTCGATAGTGACGCGCGTATTTGACGAATAGGTCGAAAAGCGGGTGCGGCTTTTCCGGTCGAGAGCGGAACTCCGGATGGAACTGACTACCCACCATAAAGGGGTGCCCCTCGACCTCCGCAATCTCCACCAACGACAACCCCGGATTGAAGCCACTGCTCAACAAACCCAGACTCTCCAACCGGTCCCGGTATGCATTGTTGTACTCGTACCGATGGCGATGACGCTCTTTGATGTTCAGTTCACCGTTTTCTGACCCTCGCCCCAATTCCGACGCGGCGTATGCTTCATAAGCCTTGGACCCTGGTTCCAACACGCAGTCGTACTCGCCGAGTCTCATCGTCGCGCCCTTTTCAGTTACGCCCTTCTGTTCCTCCATCAGCGCAATGACGGGCTCGGACGCATACCTGTCGAACTCCGTGGAGTCAGCATCCTCGATACCCGCAACATTTCGTGCGAACTCAATGATCATCATCTGCAACCCCAAGCACAAACCAAGGTACGGAATATCGCGTTCGCGTGCATACTGCGCGGTCCGGATCATGCCTTCAGTGCCGCGGCGGTCAAATCCACCTGGGACGACGATGCCCTGAGCTTTTGAAAGATGTCTCTCCGCACCGTCCTCCTCGATCAATTCGGATGGAGTCCAACCGAGCTTGATCCTGATCCGCTGGTTCAGTTCAACGTGTCGGAGAGCTTCGACTACCGAAAGATACGAGTCGTGCAAGCTCGTGTACTTCCCAACGATCGAGATTGAAACCTCCTCAATCTCCTCCTCATGACCATCCAATCCATTGTTCGCCACATGCGATTCGTCGGCCAACGCCCGCCAAACCGTCGGAATTACGGGCTCACGCCGCTCGAAACCGAGCTTATCCATGATCACTTCCGCCAAACCCTGTTGCTCGAGCCACGCCGGAACCGCATAAACATTACCGAGCGTCGGCAAGTAGATGATCGCATTGCGCGGCACGCCGCAGTGCAGACTGATCTTGTCTTTCAGACTCGAAGCTTCTTCATCAGATTCAGTCGGATCGTTTAATCGGCACAATATCGCGTCCGGCTGGATGCCCAATGCCCGCAACGCCCGGACGCTATGCTGTGTCGGTTTGGTCTTGAGCTCGTTCGTCGGCTTCAAAAGCGGCACGAACGTCAGATGGATCGAGAACGAGTTCTGGCTTCCCTCCATATCCCGCATCCATCGAACGGCTTCGATGAACGCTTCCGCCTCCATGTCGCCGACCGTCCCGCCGACCTCAACGATAACCACATCCGCATCCTCGTGCTCACCCAACTTCCTGATCCGCCGAGCGACCGCGCTCACCAAGTGCGGAACAACCTGAACCGTTTGACCCAAAAACTCCGAACCCAACCGCTCCTCGTCCAGAAGTTCCTTGTAAATCTGACCCGCCGTTACATTCGAGAGAATCGTGAAGTCTTGGTTGAGAAAACGCTCGTAATGCCCAAGATCCAGATCCGTTTCGCTTCCGTCAACGGTCACGAACACTTCACCATGCTCCAAAGGCGACATCGTGCCTGGATCGACATTGAGATAGGGATCGAGCTTGAGAATCGTGACCTTAAGGCCACGATTCTTGAGCATCCGACCAATAGATGCGCAGGCGATGCCCTTGCCTAGAGAGCTTGTCACGCCGCCCGTAACGAAGATGTATCGACGGCGCTTACTCAACGTGGATGGCGCGCATAGTTGGTCGTGTGAAGCACATAAAAAGTGTACGCCAACTCTTGGCCGCTTTGGACATCACGCGCCGCCGAATATCCGAGATGTCCCTTTATAGAATCGCAAGTTGCGATCCGGTCTCCCAACCTGTTGATAATGAGCGAAGAAATCCTTTCAGTCGAAGACGTTAGACACATCGCCCGTCTCGCAGCTCTCCGAATCGACGACGAAGAGGTGCAGACGATGCGACGACAGCTGTCCGACATACTCGCTCACTTCCAGACTTTGGCGGAATTGGACACGGAAGGCGTCGCGCCCACCGGCCACACGACCGATGCTCACACCGTGATGAGGGAAGACGATGAGATGCCGGCGATGGATCGGAACCAAACCTTGGCCAACGCTCCGTTCGTCGACGGAGAATTCGTACGCGTGAGGCCCGTAATCGAGTGATATATCTCTCTGCACGTGCGTTGATTCGCCGCAGCATGTTTCCCAGATGACTGACTCGAACCACTCTATCTATCGTTCGGCGCGCGAATTGCGGTCCGCGTTTCGCTCCGGGGATTCAACCGCACGCCAAGTCGCTCAAGCGCACCTAGATCGCATCGTGGAAATCGATGGCATTACCAACGCGTACCTAACGGTTCTCGACGAAGATGACATCCTATCCCAAGCGGACGGCGCGGATGACCTCATCCAGAACGGCAACGCTTCACCGTTGACCGGCATCCCGTTCCTGATCAAAGACAACATCTCCACCAACGGCGTTAGGACGACTGCGGGATCACACATCCTCGAAGGCTATATCCCGCCGTTCGACGCCACCGTGGTCGCCCGCCTGAAAAATGCTGGCGCAGTCGTGCTCGGAAAAGGAAATCTGGACGAGTTCGCCATGGGCTCATCCAACGAAAACTCCGCGTTCGGACCCGTCATTAATCCCTGGGGCAACAACCGAGTTCCAGGAGGTTCCAGCGGTGGTGCCGCAGCCGCAGTTGCAGCTGGCGAAGCCGTCATCGCGTTAGGTTCAGATACCGGCGGCAGCATTCGACAACCCGCATCACTATGTGGCGTCGTGGGATTCAAACCTACCTATGGCACCGTGAGCCGATTTGGTTTGATCGCCTTCGGCTCATCCCTCGATCAGATCGGTCCAATCGCCCGCACCGTAGCCGATTGCGCAGACGCAGTCAACGCGATCTCCGGCCTGGACCCGCTCGACTCGACATCCTTAGATTTTGATTTCGACTTCGCCGAATACCTTGAACGAGAAATCAAGGGTATGCGTATCGGCGTGCCAAAAGAATACATCGTCGATGGAATTGAACCCGGAGTCCGATCTGCGTTCGAAGAGTCGTTGAGCGTGCTCGAAGGACTCGGTGCAAACATCGAAGAAACGAGCCTTCCGCTCACCGACCACGCCCTCGCCGTCTACTACATCATCGCCCCATCGGAGGCATCCGCAAATCTATCCCGATTCGACGGTGTCAAGTACGGCATGTCCGTCGACGGAGAACCCAACGCCCGCGAATCGATCGAGGCAACACGCGGTTCAGGATTTGGCCCAGAAGTGAAACGGCGCATCCTCATCGGAACGTATGCACTATCGGCGGGCTACTACGATGCCTACTACAAAAAAGCTCAGCAAGTGAGGACACTCATCCGCAGAGAGTTCCAAAACGCATTCAATAGCTACGACGCGATCGTGACACCCACGTCGCCGACCGTAGCCTTCGAACTGGGCGAAAAAACCCAAGATCCGTTCCAGATGTATCTCAGCGACGTCTGCACCATCCCGATCAACATCGCCGGCCTGCCCGGCATATCGGTACCGTGCGGACTGTCCGACGGCCTACCCGTCGGACTTCAGATCCTGGCACCGCAGATGGGCGACCGAACGGCACTGCAGATAGCCCACGCCTACGAACAAACCGCCAATTGGAACCTGACACCGCCAGAGCTATGAACCGACTGATAAACCTGAAAATTCCGCTCGTAACTGCCATCGCACTGATCGCATTGGCAACTGTGTTCGCATGCACATCGGACACGGAAGAACCAACTGCGACCGAAGAGACTATGGCAAAAACCAGTCCCGAGAACATGGAATGTCCCGAATTGGAACCGTTGCCTGACTCCGGAAACGTCCCATTGGGTCCGCCGCCCGGCATGCCCTACATATTCACTGGAACGGCGTACGTCGACGGCGAACCAGCGCCCGAAGGCGAGTTGCTCTACGTGAAATTGACTGCGTCTCGATCCAAAGAGGTGCGAATCCTCCCCGACGGTAAGTACCGCGACATCATTCACGGACCGGTCCATCCGCCCGATCGCGACGTTCCCTTCGTCTTCTGCCTCGGCAATCCGGAAGGCAAAACTGTTATGTCGGAAGAAGCAGTCGAGTACGAAGACAAAGGCACGTTTCACGAAATTGAAATGGACATCAACTTCCCGGTGCTCCCGTCTGAACTGAGTTCGCAGTAATGCTCCTCGAACTCGACGGCGTCTCCCCTCAAGTTCACGAAACCGCGTTCGTAAGCGCTCGAGCGACCCTCATCGGGGACGTCCGAGTCGGTCCTCAATCGAGCGTTTGGCCAGGTGCGGTCATCCGCGCCGACAGCGGCACTATCTCTATCGGCCGAGGATCGAACGTCCAAGACAACACAGTCATCCACGCCGATGATGATGCGACCATCGGCGACGGAGTGACGATTGGCCACGGCGTAGTCTGTCATGGCAAGACCATCGGCGACAGCTGCCTCCTCGGAAACGGTTCGGTCCTCAACGACGGCGTCATTCTTGGCCAAGGCTGCCTAGTCGCCGCCGGTTCCGTCATCCCCGAAAACGCAGTCTTCGAAGATTTCCAGCTAATCCGCGGCGTTCCAGGCAAGGCCATCGGTCGCGTGCGCGACCGACACCAAGAGCTGCAGAGACGCGCCACACAAAGTTACGTCGATAGGCTAGAACGCTACAAGCGTTCATCCTCGCATCAAAACCAGCTCTAGAATTTCGGCATCCGCGGACGGCCGTCACGAAAACCAAAACTGTCGCCCCGACGCAACCCGCCAGCCCGCAGAAATCCGTCATTCCGGCGAAAGCCGGAATCCAGGGAGGCGGGGGCGGCGAGACGCCGGTAAACGACTACATCCGCTCAGGCGCGGTCATACCCATAATCCCGAGCGTGCCAGCCAGCACAATCCGGGCGGCATCAACCAACAGAAGCCGCGCCTTGGTCATCTCAGCATCTGCCGGATCGCTGGAGATAACGCGGCAAGCTTCATAGAAACGCTGCAGTTCACGCGCAACCTCGTAAGCGAAGTGCGGCATGTGATGCGGCTCAAGAGCGTCCGCGGCACGCGCAATAACGTCGGGTAGTTCGTTCAACCGACGCATCAACCGCAACTCTTCTTCGGCCGTCAACAACGAGACGTCGCCATCCTCGAATTCGATCTCTCGTTCCGCAGCCGCACGCAGCACAGCACGCAACCGGGCGTGGGCGTACTGCACGTAGAACACCGGGTTTTCCGATGTCTCGCTCTTTGCGAGCTCCAAGTCGAACTCCATATGAGTCCCTGGCGTCCGCTCAAGGAAGATGTAGTGACAAGCATCCGGACCAACAGCGTCCAGCAACTCGTCCGCCGCGATGAAGTTGTCCTTACGCTTGTTGAATCTGACCGTCTCATCACCCTCTTTGAAGTTCACGATCTGATTGATGATGATCGTCAAACGTTCCGGATCCACTCCCAAAGAGTCGACCACAGCCGCCATTCTCGCGATGTGTCCGTGATGGTCCGCGCCCCAAACGTTGATAACGCGATCGAAACCGCGCTTCAAGAACTTGTTGTAGTGATAGGCGATGTCAGTCCCAAAATACGAAGGCCCGCGATCCATGCTCCGAATGATCACGCTGTCGCTCTCCAAACCCATCTTGGTACCTAGGAACCACATCGCACCTTCCCGTTCTGCCACGTACCCGCGTTCCTGCAGCAGTTCCAACGATTCTTCGAAATCGCCTCCGTCGACCAACGATTTTTCGCTGAACCACTCGTCGTACTCGATCCCCAATCTGCCCAACGTGGTGCGAATGTTGCCCAGTGTCCGTTCCAATGCGGGTTCGCGGACAATCTCCACCGCCTCGGATTCGGCGGCTTCGACGACTGTTTCTCCCAGTTCTGCGAACAATTCAGCGCCGAGTTCCTGCACGAATTCGCCAGGGTACGACTCGGTACCGAGTTCGGCATCTTTGCCCGCAGCTTGGAGCACGCGCACATATACGGATTCGTTAAATATCCGCATCTGGTTGCCAGCATCATTGACGTAGTACTCACGCTGAACGTCGTACCCGGCAGCGTCCAAGATGTTGGCTATGCCCTTGCCGATCACCGCGCCTCGCACGTGGCCGATGTGCAGGGGCCCGGTCGGGTTGACGCTGACGAACTCAACTTGAACCTTCTGTCCGGCGCCAACTGTCAGATGAGCGAACTTCACCCCATGTTCACGTATCGTGTGGATCTGTGAACGCAACCAGTCATCGTCCAATTTGAAATTAATGAAACCCGGACCAGCAATGCTCACATCGCAGACCATGGGCGAAGGCTCAACGCTATCCACGATTTCGGTGGCGATCGCTCGCGGCGCCATTCGCATGCTCGAAGCTAGAGCCAGCGCAACACTAGTGCTGTAGTCGCCGTGTTCCGCGATTTTCGGCCGCTCAACCGGCGGCGTCACGTCGCCGACCTCGGGCAAAGACTCCTTGGCGATAGCCGACTGAAGAGCCGAAACTACCATCTCTGCGATCTGCTTTTGCGGGTGCATCTTTCACCAATCTCAATGACAGAACACGCATGCGGCTGATTGCACACATGCGCATGTATCCTGCTAACACACCACCTCACGCATATATAAGGATAGAAAACGCGAACCGTATCAGCAGACACCGTCCAAAGCGAGTCAAAACCATGACTGATCAAAAAAGTCGCCCTAGCTCAGAAGACATCGCAGAAGCGGGTAAACGTTCGGGAATCCCGATCTCCGATGAACATGCAAAGTTGGTCGCCAGATCCAGCGATGCGCTCATCGATGCCTTCAAGGTCGTGCGATCCCTCGATTACCAAGATCACGAACCTTCTAACGTCTTCAATCCCGTAGTCTTGGCAGACGCTTCCGCCGAAGGGAGCAACCAATGAGTGATAGCCGCGAAGATTTGGCATTCGCCTCGATCCACGACCTAGCGCCGAAGGTCAAACATGGTTCCGTTTCGCCGGTCGAATTGACGAAAATCGCGCTCGAACGAATCGCGAGCCTCGACTCTAAGTTGAACTCATTTCTCGACGTCTGGCACGATGAATCGCTCGCGGCAGCGGTGAATGCCGAACAAGAGATCGCATCCGGCAACTACAAGGGGCCCATGCACGGCATCCCCATAGGCCTTAAAGACTTGGTCGACGTCGAAGGCAAGACAACGACAGCCGGTTCCAAGGTCCTTCAATCCAACATCGCCACATCCAACGCTACGGTCACCGAGCGCCTCAACCGCGCCGGCGCCATCACTGTCGGTAAAACCAATCTCGTCGAATTCGCGTTAGGCTCGGCAGGCGTCAACCCATACACAGGAGACGCTCACAACCCGTGGGACATTGACAAAATAACCGGCGGCTCCAGCAGCGGGTCAGGCGCCGCCGTTGCCGGAGGATTGGTCTACGGCGCGCTCGGTTCCGACACCGGCGGCAGTATCCGCATGCCTGCTTCGCTGTGCGGACTCGCCGGACTGAAACCGACCTACGGTCGCGTCCCGCGCACCGGTGTCCTCGACCTCTCATGGAGCAAAGACCACGTTGGTCCCATGACGCGGCGAACCGCCGATTGCGCACACATGCTCCGTGTTATCGCCGGGCATGACCCGCGTGATATCGCATCTTCCACTCGGCCTGTCCCCGATTACGCAGCCGAATTGGACAAGGGATTGGACGGTTTAAAGATCGGCGTTCCCGAGCACTATTTCTTCGACCCTGACGTGGTCAATCCCGAAGTGTTGTCTAGCGTCAACGACGCAATCGAGTTGCTCGCCAACAATGGCGCCGAAATCGTTTCAATACCGATGGAGTGGGTGTCGAACGGCAGAGCCATCAACGTCATCATCTCCGTCGCTGAGGGCCTCGCGGTGCACGAGAAACTGCTACCCGAACACGCCGACGACTACACTCCAGCCGTCCGCACCCGAATGCTCACGGCTTTAAGCGTTTCGGCGGTTGATTACATCCGCGCCCAACGCGCGAGGCAGGCCTTCAGCGTACAAATGGCCGAAGCGACCAAGGACATCGACGTCCTCGCAACCCCGTCGATACCTGTACTCGCCCACACAATCGCCGAATGCACCGTTCCACCCGGCGAATCTCTTGCGGAAAAGGGCCACGAAATCCCGCTCTTCACCTCAATCTTCGACGTCACGGGCGAACCGTCACACTCGGTACTCTGCGGTTTCGACTCAACCGGTATGCCTATCGGCCTCATGATCTCAGGCCACGCATTCGACGAGTCGACCGTACTTCGAGTAGGTCACGCATACGAAGAACTAACTGATTGGCACCAACAAAGGCCACCAATTGATCCCACAACCTAGCCTCCCCCACATAACCCCAACTCCATGAAAGGACTTTGCCCAACAACCATTCGTCCCCCTTCCTACCCGTGCTCCCCTCGCACCACTATGCCGGCAAATGGGGTGTATGGGCAAAACCGTCCCCTTT
>CAYRHG010000127.1:0-19476 GCA_964424025.1 uncultured Dehalococcoidales bacterium
TACATATGTATTAATATCAGCAACAAGCGCCCCAACCGACTTTTTATCACCGGCAAAGGCGCACAGAACCATCGCCGCGTCGAACGGGATAGTGTGCACGCTTTCTGCGCTTACGATGCTGCTATCGACACTAATAATGAAAGGTCCGCGGGCGGGATGCAACCGGGCGGACGTGAGCGACCTTACAAGCCGTGCGAACGGCGAAATCGGCTGCTCGCGATCCCAAGGCGACGGAACCCGCCACAAGCCTAAGAAGGTTCGGGCGAAACGCGACCACAAAACCGGTTACGGAGGAGAACTTGGCTTCGGTGCCCATCCGCGGAGACCATGCTGACTCCGCCATGCGAGCCAGGCGCGCATCAACTCCCGGCGATAAGCAGGGCAAGCGCGCTCAAGGTTTGGGCGACTCTCCAACCAATCCGCACACGCCTGACCGCGACGTCGCGCGGCCGAGGAACACAGCGCTAACGAAGAGGAAAGAACTTAGTGAAGACGGGACGCGGCACCTTCAAACGCGGCCCGTCGGGCGAATGGTCTGGCAACATCGCCTACGCTGGCTCCCTATTGACTTTCAAAACAACAAACCGCACGCAAAGACCCCGGTCGACGCGGCGATGATTCGAAATACTTGACGCGGGGGTCACCGCACCACCCGCAGGGCCGGTTCGCAAACCGACTCAACGACCAAACCTCCGAAAAGACCAAGGGCCCGAATCCCTCGATTAAACGCGCCAAAAAACCACCAACATCCACATCCATCCTGTCCATCCATGCAGTCCCAAAATCACCCACCCATATAATCGCAACCAAACCAAGATCCCCTTCTCAACTCGATTCGCAGGCACTGTAGTTATGACCACGCAAACTGAAACCCAAACGCGCGAACCCCTCATCCTCGTAGTCGATGGTCACTCGATGGTCTTCCGGGCATGGTTCGCGCTCTCGCGTGGCGGTGGTCTGACCAACAGCGAGGGGCAGCAGACGCACGGCGCATACGGTTTCCTGCGGAACCTAATCGCCACCATCCGTGAATACAGCCCAACCCATATCGCCGTCACCTTTGACACACGCGCACCCACTTTCCGCGACGAACTCTTCGACGAATACAAGGCTCAACGCCCACCGATCGATCCCGAACTCCACGCCCAGATCCCGATGGTCGAAGGCGTGTTAGCCGCCATGAAAGTGCCCGTCTTTGCTATCGATGGCTTCGAGGCCGACGACGTGGTGGGAACCATCGTCCGCAAAGCCGAATCCAACAACATCAGATCACTCATACTTACCGGAGATGCCGACCAGCTACAACTCGTCAACGACGAGACCAACCTACTCATGTACTCCGGTTTCGGCGACACCAAGGTATACGACATCCAAGGAGTCCGCGACCGATACGACGGGCTCGGACCCGAGTTCGTCGCCGAGATAAAAGCCCTTGAAGGCGACCCTTCCGACAACATCCCCGGCATCGCGAAGATCGGTCCAAAAGCGGCACGCACCGTGTTGAATCGCTTCGGCCACTTCGACGTCCTGTACGACAACTTGGACGCCATCGGCGAAATCCCGTCTAAGGAGCTACGCGGCTCCAAAAGCATCATGAACCGTCTACGCGACGGCAAGAAGATCGCCTACGACGGATTGAAGCTCACGACCATCGTGACAGATGTGCCCGTCGATATCGATTTCGGCGAATGTCGCATCGGTGGATACGATCGCGCAGAAGTGGTTGCGGCCCTCACAACTCTAGGCTTCGGCGAGACCATCGTGCGGAGCATCCCGTCGGCGGAAGATGCCGAACGGGGCGTATTCCCGTTGCCGATCACCGGCCGACAACAGGGCGACCTTTTCGCCGATACTCAAACCCCGACGACCCAAGTCAAAGTCAAGGACGGCGAACCGCTAGGCAATTACAAAGTCGTTTCCACCGTCACCGAACTCCGCAGCTTGGTCGCGAAGTTAGGCACAAACGAGGGATTTGCGTACGACACTGAGACCAACGGCACAAACGCAATGCAAGACGAGATGGTCGGCATGTCCTTCTCGATCGCCGCGGGTGAAGGATGGTACGTGCCCGTGGGTCATCGAACGGGCGAGCAGATCGACCGCGTCCATGCGCTGGAATTGATCGCCCCACTTTTCGCCGATGCCAAGGTCCCCAAAGCCGCACACAACGCCAATTTCGACATGATGGTGCTGCGACAAGCGGGCGTCGACATCAACAACGCCGCTTTTGACACCATGATCGCCGCTTCGCTGTGCGGACACAACCGATTCGGCCTTAAGGATCTGGCGCTCGAACTCTACAGCGCCGAAATGACACCCATCACCGACCTCATCGGCACTGGTCGCAAACAAATCACCATGTCCGAGGTCGACATCGACGCGGCTGGTCCGTACGCATCCGCCGACGCCGACTTCACCTACCGCCTCTGGCGCCACTTCGAATCCGAACTCGATGGACACAATGCACGCGGCGTCTTCGAAAGCATCGAGATGCCGCTGCTGCCTGTCATCGTCGATATGCAACGCACAGGGATGGTGGTCGAAACCGATGTCCTCACGCGCTTCTCGGCTGCGCTTGGCGAGGAGATCGCGCAGATCAAGCAGGCGACCAACACGCTAGTTGGAGGGCGACAGTTCAACATCGCTTCCAACAAACAACTCGGCGAAATACTCATCGACGAATGGGGCGCGCCACCGACCCGCAAGCTGAAGACCGGTTGGTCGATGAATGCCGATGCGCTGGACCGGTTGCGAAACCGAAGCGGACTCGATGACCGCATCTACCAGCTCATCGACGCCGTACTGCGCTTCCGCGAGCTCTCGAAGCTGAAATCGACATACGCCGATTCCTTGCCCAAGATGGTCAACCCGGCCACCGGCCGTGTACACACCACCTTCAACCAAGCGGGTTCCGCGACCGGTCGGCTCGCAAGCAACGATCCCAACGTTCAGAACATACCCGTCCGAACTCCGCTCGGACGCGAGATCCGAAACGCATTCTCGACGATGTACGACTCGGGATGGCAGCTTCTTTCCGCAGACTACTCTCAGATCGAGTTACGGATACTCGCCCACATGTCCCGCGAGCCGGGACTCCTCGATTCGTTCCGCAACGGCGAAGATATCCACAACGCAACCGCCCAAGCGATGTACAGCGTCAACGACGCGTCTTCGGAACAACGCCGAATCGCCAAGATCCTCAACTTCGGCGTCATCTACGGCCTCGGGCCGCAAGGCGTCGCCCGTCAGACCGATCTTTCGGTGCAGCAAGGTCGCGAGTTCATCGACCTCTACTTCGGCAAGTACCCAGGCATTCGCGACTTCATCGAGTACCAGAAACAGACGGCCAAAATGCGAGGCTACGCCGAAACGCTGAAAGGCCGACGCCGATACCTGCCCGATCTCCGTTCCTCGAACCAGGGATACCGTGCCGCCGCCGAACGCGTCGCCGTCAACATGCCCATTCAAGGAACCGCCGCCGATGTCATTAAGATCGCCATGATCAACATCGCAGACGAACTTCAGCGCCGCGGCATGGACTCCAGAATGACCGCTCAGGTCCACGACGAACTCATATTCGAGGTCGCACCCGGCGAGTTGGAAGAGATGACCTCTATCGCCCACGACATGATGCCCGCTGCAATGTCACTCGAAGTCCCCCTCCTGGTAGACACCAAAACCGGAGTCCGCTGGGGCGAACTCGAGTGACAACCGGACATGTATTCATCGCCGTCAGCCTCGACGGTTACATCGCGCGGAAAGACCACGCGATCGACTGGCTCGAAGGCCAAGGCACCACAACCGAAGAGCACGGCTACACCCAGTTCATCGACTCCGTCGACGGCATCATATTCGGCCGCAAAACCTACGAAATCGTCCTAGACCTGACCTCCGGCGGCGAGTGGCCATACCCAAAACCCGTAATCGTCCTCTCCCGAACCCTCACCAACTCCGACATTCCGGCACAGTTAACCGACAAAGTTAAAGTCACCGATCAAACTCCCGCCGAGCTCCTGCAAAGCCTCGACCATCAAGGTTGGGATAGAGCCTATGTAGACGGCGGCATCACTATCCAATCGTTCCTCAACGAAGGCCTTATAGAAGACCTAATCATTACTACCCTCCCCGTACTCATCGGCGAGGGCATCTCACTATTCGGCACCACGCCCGAAGACATCCACCTCGAACTAATCAACCTAACCCAATACCCCTCAGGCCTAGCCCAATCCCACTACCGGGCATTGAACCATAGCGGTTAACGGAATCCTCAAAACTCCTCCACTTCTCCCGCCGGCAAACCCAAATCACGCCGAACCGCCGCAGAGATTCTGTTGAGCCTCTTCCCGTTCAACTCCTCATCCTGCATCGTGTCGGTGATAACTGCCACGCCGACGTTGTGATCTGGGTCTCCCCAACCGATCGATGTGCCCATTCCACCGTGGCCGAAACTCTTAGATCCCGCTGGCGCGGCCATCCGGTTTGGTTGTTCGTCGAACATCCAGACGCCCTGGCCTACGCGCAATTTCGCCATGCTTTCGATGTCGTACGCCGAAGCATGCACCGCGAAGACTTCCGAAGCCGCTGAAACGCTCAACCAAACTTCCCCTTCCGGCGTCACACCCCCGTCGCACACCGTCGCATACAACCTTGCCAGATCGTCAGCAGTCGTTATGCAAGTAGCCCCTGGCGAAACTATCTGGTTGTCGAGCAACCAGTCCATCTTCCATGGCATTGCGGGATCGCTGTAACCAGGCGGAATATGGAGATCCTTTACCCGGCTGCGAGTTTCAGAGTCTTCATATTCGACTACAAACCGAGTGTCCTTCAGATGCAACGGCGCGGCGACCTCGCGTTCGAACAGCTCGACGAATCTCAACCCGGTTGCCCGACTCGCAATTTCGGCGACGAGGATGCCAAACGTAATCGAGTGATAGTGAATCACCTCGCCGGGCTCGTATTCCAGCGGCATCGACGCGAGGATGTCGACCATCCGTCCCCAGTCTCCCCAATCCACATCGCCTCGCCCGAAATCGTGCGGCAGTCCCGAGGTGTGGGTCAGCACGTGGCGGACGGTGACGCTTGTTTTACCCCGTTGAGCGAACTCAGGCCAATAACGTGCGACTGGTGCATCAATCTCCAAAGCGCCGGAATCTAGTAATCGCCAAATCGTCGCGGCAGCCATCGCCTTGCCGGACGAGAATGCACGGAAAAGAGGTTGCGGTTCCGGTGTCACACCCGACCCGCCCTTCGAGCTCATAAAGTTGAGCAGCACTTGGCCGTCCTGGTATATCGCGATCGACGCCGTATGGTGAAGCCCCGACTCCAGTTGCGATTCCAACTCCGCAAAGAGTTCTGGCAACTCTACGCTTGGGGTTTTCAACGGATCCGGCAACACATCGAGATCCGCCGCTTCAACCTCGTCGGTGGGTTTTTCGGCGACGGCCACGGCGGCCGGTTCAACTCTGTCGATCTCCCTTACGGCCGCGTCACTGGGAGTTACATCTTCCTCCGCTAATAGCTGACGGTATTGAACGATTTGGGATTCCAGTTGATCCAGAGTGGCGCGGATTTCTTCTATACCCGCGAGTGCTGTTTGCGCGGTTTCAGGTTGGGTGGTTGAACCGTCCGGCCTCGCGCCACCTTCGACACCGGGTTGATCTTCACCTTCAGTTCGGATCATCGCGTCGTCTGTCGTTTGAAGATCGTCTCTGGACAAGGCGTATAACTTGGGCTAATTTGCGGAGGTTTTGTGCAAGTTGAAGGTGTCCTGAAGTTTGTTCATTCCATCCATCCAACTGGCCTGCATCTCCTCGGACCAGGTCGGATCGAAATCCGGATATTTCTCCAACACCTTGAATGCTAATTCTCTCATCGCCGAGATCGCAGGATCGTCGTCAGCCGTTGTTGCGACGGCAGTTTCCGTCGCGTCGTCAGGTCCGTCAGACCGGGAGGCCGTTCTACTGGCCCGCACATTTGATCGAGACCTGGCGCCAGATTTTCGGTGGGATCGCAGATATGTGGACAGCGGAATCCCGGCATGCGTGGCGGCATGAATGAAAAAGGTTTCGCACTTAATGAGCATCGATTCCGTACATCCGAACTCGCGCATGGCCTCGCGGAACTGCGCCTTCGTTGCCCTTTCCAGATCGAGTCGGAAAACCGGGGTGTAGTAGTTTTTCAGAATCTGTTCCAGAACCTTATGGTGTTGTTCGCCCTCGGTTCTGGCAAGCAACTTGATAGCTTCGCTTGGGCGCCCTTCCGCATCTATGAGTTTTAGCGACCGAAGCGCGCTGATCAGTTGCGAAGTAGCGGTTCCAGAAAATTTGGAATCGAAGACGGAACGGTCGATTCTATCTGGCATACTGACCGAAAGTGATTCCAAAAAAGTTCGGAATGTCCGATATGCGACATACGGCGGATTGAGTTTTGGCTCCGTGACCATGGATTCAAACTGACATCAGCGTCTTGCGGTTCCGTTACGGCGAGTATAAGCCACTTATTTTCCAAATGCAACCGGATATTTGGAATCTGGGAAACCAGTTCTGGACATACTCAGGACAGTTTCTTTGTTTACATGTGCGTAGAAACCAGAATCTGTCCTATGAACACGCTGGAGGCAACCAAAAGTCCAATCAGGCAGGTGGTTTGAGATGCGAATAGCGATTGAAAACATCCTACCGGACCCAGACCGACCGGTTTATGACAAAGCCCACCGGGCATGGGCGCGGCGTCGCCGGCAAAGGCGAATGCCAGTAGTCCTGGCCGAGCAAGGAAAGTTCTATCTGCTCTGCGGACACAACACGATCGACGCCGCCCAGAGAGCGGGTGATGATCTTGTGGAGTGCGTCGTCCGGCAAGGCGTATCGGATGAAGAGCGCGAAGAATTTCGGTTGACGGACGAGTACTTCTCTTCGCTCCTGCCGCCGATAAAGATGGCGGAATCCTTTATCCGCTACCGCGAAAAATATCACGTCACACAACAGGAGCTGGCTCGAAGGACAGGCATCACCGCCGGCACTGTTCACCATTACGAGAGCCTAAGGAAGACGCTGTCGCCGAAGTTGCAGGAGCACGTCGATCGAGGGGAGTTGACATTCAAAGAGGCTCGTTGCATTGCCGACGTGGACGGACATCAAAGACAAGAAGAGTTGGCCCAACCTTTCATCGACTCACGCCTTAGCAGTGTTCACGTCGAGGAACTGATTTCGAAGGCGAAGGCCGACCCACAGAGACCTTCCGCCGATCTGATCGCGGAGTATGTCGTCGACGAGCCCAAGGCAGAGCTGGTTGAGCACCGGCCATCGACGAACGGTGTTGAAGTCAACGGTCACGCGGCGGTTCTCGGCGGACGATTGAACGGAAGCCATCTAGATGACTTGGAAGGGATGCAGGAAAACGCGTTCATGCTAGCTGGAAGCTTGGAGAAGCTGGCGTGTGCGGATATTCCAGAGTACCGTCGTCTGCGCCTAGTCAGCACGTTGCGCATCCTTTCCAGCCGCTTGAACAACGCGCTTGATCATTTGAATCGGTACAAGGCAAACGGTTCGGCAGTGAGTCGCTCAAATAGCCGGACGCGTTTCGCTCAAGCTGTGAAAGTTCGCTGAGTCGGCGAGGAGCCTGCTCAAAAACAATCTGTCGACGGCGGGGTGGCCAATCGGCAAGGACCGCCCATCACGATGCTGTCGAAAGGCATTGGCGCACCATTGAGTTGGGCGCAATCGCCTATCAAGAGGATGGGGTGCTTTCTCAGCCTCCTTAAGCGCCCCGATCCTCTTTGATCCATGATCGACTCCGTCACTCAGAACGTCTGGGATCGGGCAAGCAACACCTCGAATCGCACATCAAGACGAACTGAATCGAGTTGATTTCATTCTAGGGAAGTGGGGTTCCGCGATGCCTTCCGCGATGGTGCGAAATCATCTGAACTTGGTGTCGGATGGTATAGCATTGCGTCAATCGCTCGCACGGTGCTACAAGTTGATTTTTGGAGTTGCGGCCGGGCGAACGATGCGAAATACTGCGAGTGCCCAGGTGATGCCAAACGATGCTTGAGAGATTTCACGTTCCGGAAGATGAAGCCGTCCGAGTAATGCCCGATCGGATGCGCGACGCCACTAAGACGGTTTTCCTCAAAATGGGGTTGACCGATGCGGACGCCGACCTTTCAACCGATGTGCTGATGTACGCAGACATCAACGGTGTCGATACGCACGGCGTTTCCAACATGTTGAGGATGTATGTGCAGGGGTATCAGGCTGGCAACATCAATCCTGATCCTGAGATGCGGATCATTCGAGAGTCCAACGTGACGGCATCGTTCGATGGCGATGGCGGCTTAGGGCTGCATCAGGCGCCCAGAGTGATGGACATCGTCATTGAAAAGGCCAAAGAACACGGTATGGCCGCGGCTACGTTGATGAACTCAGGCCATCTAGGTGCGGCTGGGTACCACGCCGTTCGCGCAATCGACCACGACATGATCGGGGTTTGCATGACAGGCGGCGGCGGATTCGCTATGTTGCCCACATTTGGCGCCGAACCGCGTTTTGGCACGAATCCGCTCGCTTGGGCAGTCCCGGCGAGATCACAACCGTATTTCATTTTCGACGCCGCGACGACACAGGTCGCTGGCAACAAGATACGGTTGCTGCAACGACTGAACGTGCCGATACTGCCCGGATGGCTGGCTCGCGATGACGGCTCACCGATCATGGAGGAAGAGCAGGTACCGGAGGAGGATATCCGAGGCGAACGACGCCATTGGTACATGCTGCCGTTCGGCGGAACACGAGAGATGGGTTCGCACAAAGGCTACGCGCTCGCGTGCATCGTCGACATCATGACGAGCACACTCTCCGGAAACGGTCCTGGGTTCGTGACGGAAAGCGGCGGACATTTCTTCTCGGCGTACCGAATCGACGCATTCACCGACCCCGATAAGTTCAAAGACGACATGGACCTATTCTTGGAGGGTCTGGCGACTACACCGCCAGCTCCGGGCCATGATCGTGTTGTCTATCCCGGCTTGATTGAGAGCGAAGAACGTGAGGACCGGACCGCGAACGGTATCCCGTACCATCCCGAAGTCTTGGAATGGTTCGATTCGATCAACGCCGAGCTGGAATTGAACCTGCAGCTTCCTTGAAGTCGCAACTCGTTTCGATTTCATTGCAGGCAACCAATTCTGTGGGGATTTAGGCAGGGCAAGGATGAGGACGACAAGTAGCATGGCGCCTAACGTCTCCGTCGCCGAATTGCCTTCGGCCGTTGAGCTGTTGCAACAGCTGATTCGATTCGACACATCCAATCCGCCTGGCCAAGAACGAGAGTGCGCTCTGTGGTTGAAATCTCTGCTCGACGACCACGGGATCGAAAATCAGATCCTGCACCCGCAGGGCAAGCCCGATCGTTGTAGCGTCGTGGCCCGCATCGCAGGGCGCGGCGAAGCACCGCCACTACTGCTTCAGGGACACACCGACGTCGTGAGTGTGCACGGCCAACGCTGGCGCAGGGATCCTTTCGGCGGCGAGATCGCAGATGGATGCGTCTGGGGCAGAGGCGCGGTGGACATGAAGGGCGGTTTGACGATGATGTTGCACGCGATGTTGCGTGCGCAGCAGTCCGAAACGCCACCGCCGGGTGACATCATATTGGCCGCGGTCGCGGACGAGGAGTTAGGCGGTAGAAGTGGAGCAGCATTCCTAGTCAACGAGCATCCGCACCTTTTCGAAGGTGTTGAGCACGCGTTCGGTGAGTTGGGAGGGTTCACGGTGCATGTCCGCGGGCACCGGTTCTATCCGATCATGGTCGCCGAGAAGCACATTTGCCGGATCCGCGTGAAATTCTTGGGAAGCGGAGGCCACGGGTCTCAGATTCATCGCGACACCGCGCTGGGCCGCGCGGCTCGGGCGATTCGTCGTATGGAGCGTCGCCACCCGCCATTCAAGCTGGTCGATGCGACCCGTGCCATGCTCGAAGCGATGGCCGAAGAGATGTCGATGACCGAAGCTATGACGATGAGAATGGCGATGAAACCGAACACAACAGGCGTCGCGTTGGGCTTAATGGGTGACCGAGTTGGCCGAATGCTCGAACCGATGTTACGCGACACGATCAATCCCACGATCATCGAAGGCGGACTTCAAGAAAACGCGGTGCCTTCGGAGGTGGAGGTTCTTCTCGACTGCCGTCTATTGCCAGGATCTAATCAGTCAGACATCGTGCGAGAGGTGTTGGCGGTGGTTGGAGAAAACGCCGAGATCAAGGTCGAGCGCTACGAAGACGGCCCGCCAACGGTGGACATGGCGTTGATGCCCTACCTCTCAAATCTCTTGGAAAACGCCGATCCGGGTTCAAAAGCGATACCGTACATGGTTGCCGGAGGCACTGATGCCAAATGGTTCCACGAGCTCGGGATCGATACCTACGGTTTCACTCCGATGCGCCTTCCTCCGAACATAGACTTCATGTCGCTGTTCCACGGAGAAGATGAACGCATCCCGATTGACGCCCTCAATTTCGGGTGCGCTCTGATGTACGAGGCGGTGAGCGGTTACCGCGGGTAGCTGACAGATTGCCACTACAAACTGCGCCGTGCAGCCTCTATCGTGGCATCGATGTCTACGTCGGTATGGGCGAGTGAAATAAACCACGCTTCGAAGGGAGACGGTGGCAGATACACGCCGTGGCTCAACATGGAGTGGAAGAATCCGTTGAAGCGTTCTCTATCATTGGTCGATGCGCTCGCCATGTCGGTTACGTTTTCGGCACCGAAGAACACGGTAAGCATTCCACACACGCTATTGATAGTCGCCGGCACTTCAGCCTCGGCGAGCAACTCGCGAAGGCCGTGAGCTAAACGTTCAGTGTTACTCGCGAGTTCGTCGTATGTTCCAGGTTTACCCAATTCGCGTATCGTCGCGGCACCTGCGGCCATTGCGACGGGATTGCCAGAAAGCGTTCCAGCTTGATACATGGCGCCCAATGGGGCGACATGAGACATCAGCTCGACGCTCCCGCCGTATGCGCCGACGGGGAATCCGCCACCGATGATCTTGCCTAGACAGGTGATATCAGGATCGATGCCGTAGACCTCTTGCGCACCTCCGTACGCCGCCCGAAAGCCGGAAATGACCTCGTCGAAGATCAGCAAGCATCCGTCGTCTCTCGTGATTCGCCGCAGGCTTTGCAAGAACTCGGGCTGGGCAGGTACCACTCCCATATTGCCGCCTATCGGTTCGATGATCACGCATGCGATGCGTTCACGGTAAGTCTCGAAGATGCGCTCCAACGCCGCGAGGTCGTTGTATGGCGCTACCAAGGTGTCTTGTGCGAGTTTGGAGTTGACGCCAGCTGAATCGGCTATGCCGGTGGTGGCCAACCCGGAACCCGCGCGCACCAGTAACGCATCATCGTGACCGTGGTAACCGCCGTCGAACTTGAGGATCATGTCGCGACCTGTCGCCGCGCGCGCAAGCCGCATGGCCGACATCGATGCCTCGGTGCCCGAATTGACGAATCGCACCATCTCGATCGAGGGCACCGCATCAACGATGAGTTGGGCAGCGAGGACTTCGTATTCGGTAGGGGCGCCAAATGATGCGCCGGCGGCGGTCGCGGTCTGCGCTGCTTCGACTACCGCGGGAAAGGAATGTCCGAGGATCAATGGCCCCCAGGAACAGACGTAGTCGATGTATTCGTTGCCATCGACATCGATGATCTCGGAACCCTTACCGCTTTCGAAAAATAGCGGGTTACCACCGACTGATCCCCATGCTCTGGCCGGGCTGTTTACCCCTCCGGGGATGATAGATGTCGCGGCTCGGTAAAGGCGTTGCGAGTTGGTGGTTTCCATATTTGCCTTGACCATCTGGTGCACCAGAATCGGTCAGCTGAAAGATTTCACCGGTTTCGACGTTTGATCATCTGGATCGGGTCGGCCAATATTCGCTTAACCATCGATCGCGTCATCGCATCGATAGCATCGCGTGTCTCATCGTTCACTGGGCCCAGTTTAGCCAGCGTGCGCTGCAATTCCGCGGCGCGGATCTGTTCAGCACTTTCACCAATGTCCTTCAACAGCGGTTGGATCTCGATGTCGTCCATGAAATCTGCTGCCGCTTCAGCTACGATGGCTTCCGCTTTATCGCTCGCGTTGGCGATGGATCGCCGGTGTTCAGCTTGCAACTGTTCCAGGTTTTCAAGCGTGAAAAGGTGCACATTATCGAGTTCGCCAACCGCGGGATCTACGTCTCTAGGTAGTCCGAGGTCTAGGATATGCAAGTCTGCAGATCGATTGGCGATCGCGGGTGCAACGTCGCTTTTTGATATGACGGCGCGATCTGATCCGGTGCACGTCATCACGATGTCGACGTGGTTCATTTCTGTGGCGACATCGCCGAGGCTAACAGCGACCGCGTTCATGTCTTCAGCCAAGCCGAGAGCACGTTCCTTCGATCGGCTGGCGATCCGCATTTCTCCTATTCCCGATCGCACCAGCGCCATAGCCGTCAGACGGCCGGTTTCACCAGCGCCAACAAGCAGCGCCGACTTGCCGCTGAGGTCACCAGCCTCTTGTTCCATCAACTTGACGCCAAAGCTTGGAATGGAAACCTGCGACCATCCGAGACCGGAATCTTTGCGCGCCTTCCTGCCGGTTCTAAACGCGACGTGGAACATGCGGGAAAGTCGCGTGTCAGTTGGTTTGCCGACGGACGCCAGAGCTTGGAATGATCGCGAGACCTGTCCGGCTACTTGATGGTCGCCTTGGACCAACGAATCTAGGCCGGTTACGACTCGAAACAGGTGATGCACCGCGCGATAACCAGATTTCGCATAGATGCAAGGCGCTAACTCCGATCTGAAATCGGATAAGTCTGCACCGTTACCGCGGGCGCCCAGTCCGTACAGGTATGCGGACATCTCTTCGATCGCGGTGCCGGGGTCGTTCGCTACTGCGTAGAGTTCTGTTCGGTTGCACGTCGAGAGGATGGTTGCCGCGCCATCTGATTTCAGACGGTTAGATAGATCGAGAATGCGGGTTGGAAGATCTTGCGTCTGAACTGCGACGCGCTCCAACACTTTGAGCGGGGCTTGATTGTGGCTAACGCCTGTGAGGACGAAGTTCAACGGTGCGTCGCGAGAACCGGCTAAGGACTAACCTCCAATTATCTACATCGTCGTTCCAATCGCCAACGAACTCACGGATTGACGACAATCTCGGCGATTATCAGGTCAGTACAATCAAACCGAACTACGAGCACTGACGGAATTTGACCATGGCAACAAACATTCTCCCACCGGATGAACGCGGCTACGAAGATCCGAGCATTTTGGTTACAACAGATTGGCTAGCCGATCGCATCGATGATCCCGAAATCGTCGTCGTGGACACCGACGACCCTGCCGAATACGCGCAAGGCCACATCTCTGGAGCATCGAACCCGCCCGACAACTACTACAAAACTTCCCTCGAAGACCGAACTCACATCCAAGGTCCAGAACAATTCGCGGCGACGATGTCGGATTTGGGCATCGGCGACGATTCGCTCGTGATCGCGTACGACAGAACCGGTGGTCTATACGCTCTGCGACTGATGTGGGCGCTCCACTACTATCGGCACACAAACGTGAAAATGTTGGATGGCGGATACCAAAAATGGGTGTCCGAAGGCCGCGCCAACGACTCTGTGCCCTACGAACCTGACGGATCGTCATCTTTTTCTCCACGCGAGCCCGACCGCGCGATTTACGCCGACATCGATGATGTCCTAGCAGCAATCGGGGCGGACGACACCACAATGCTTGATGTCAGAACTGACGGCGAATGGGACGGTTCAAACAAGCGAGGAGGTAAACGTGGAGGTCGGATACCCGGCGCGATCCACTTGGAATGGGTCAACTTCCATACGGGTGGTGAGATTCCTGTACTTAAGACCGCAAACGAGATTCGAGCGTTGCTGGCAGAAAAAGGCGTTTCTGTTGACGACAATTTAATCACGTATTGTCAAGGCGGGATCCGAGCCGCCCAAGCGTTTTGGGTCTTGAAACTGGTTGGCGCTAACAGCGTCCGGAACTACGACGCTTCTTGGCGCGAGTGGGGCAATAACGTCGCCGTGCCCGTGGAGGCCGAGACGTAAAAACCGCATAGCACCGCGCGGCGAATTGGTTCGTATATCTCAACGTCAACAAAACTGGCTCGACCAATCGCGTTCGGGCCAAAACCGCTCCGGCTTGAGATGCGGAGCAGCAAAGGGTGGTTGGAACAGATGAGATTTATGGGTAGAGGCAAATGGGAGTGGAACTCTCGCGTGGCGCTTATCGGCATCACGATCATTTCGATAACGACGCTGCTAGTGGTTATGGCGTGCGCCAGCGACGAGCAGAAAGTCGTCGATACACCGACGCCGGAACCTGTCGTAGAACCAACGGCGACGTCAGAGCCTGAACCGACAGCCGTGCCAACAGTGGCGCCTACAGAGGAACCAACCAAGGCACCGGCAGCGGCGCGAACCGAACCGGTTGAATTATTCCAGAAGGATGTTCGCAACATCGATGCATGGATAAACAGCGAACCCACTTCGATCGCCGAGTTAACGAGCCAAGGCAAAGTAGTCCTCGTAGATTTCTGGACTTACACATGCGTCAATTGCTTGCGAACGCTTCCGTTCCTGCGCGACTGGCATGATAAGTACTCCGACAATGGATTGGTGATACTCGGAGTTCATGCACCTGAATTCGATTTCGAAAAAGAGCTCGAGAACGTTGAACGATCAGTGGAAGAGGAAGGCATCGAGTGGCCGGTGGCGTTAGATAACGAGATGTCGACGTGGAGGAGTTTCAACAATCGGTACTGGCCGGCGAAGTATTTGGTCGGCATCGACGGCGAAATACATTATTCGCACTTCGGAGAAGGCGCGTACCGCGAAACCGAACTTGAGATCCGCAATGTGCTGACGGCCGCTGGCTACGACGTCAGCGCCATACCCGTGGGTAAAGTCGAAAACACGGAGCGCGATGAAACCGCTCGTTCCGTCACCCGCGAGCTGTACGGGGGGTACGACCGCAACTACAGCGTGTATGGCCTCTACGCAGCGCAGGACGAATACTACGTGCAACCCGACCGCGAAGTCGAGTATGAAGATCGATACGCTGAGTTCGATAGCTACCCTCCGCAGAAGTTCGCGCTCCATGGCCTATGGCGCAACGAGCGCGAGGCGATCGTCCATGCGCGTGAGACTGACGATCTCAGCGACTACATCGCATTTCGCTTCCACGGCCGAAGCGCAAACGTCGTTATAGACCCGCCTGAACCGGACGAATTCAAGGTTTACGTGGAACTCGCAGGTCGGCCCCTCGCCGAAAACGAAGCCGGCGACGACATTCTCTACGACGACGAAGGCAGATCCTACTTCAACGTTGACGAAGGTCGAATGTACAAGATTGTCGAAACTCCGGAATACGTCGAGAACACACTCAAGCTGAGCAGCGATTCCGCTAACTTCGCGATATTCGCATTCACATTCGGGATCTACGAAGGCGGCTTCTAAATGTCCGCGGTTTCGAGAAGCTTGGCCGGAATCGATCCGGTCTGGTTCATCGCCGCCGCTTTTTTCGCGGTGGCCACGCTTGTCGCATGTTCATCCGAGGATCCGACGGCGACATCTGTGCCGCCAACTTCGACACCAGTGCTGCCGACGGCAACACCGGTGGAGGTTGAGGTCCCCGAAGCGACCGGTGTGTTCGAGGAACCTGAGCAAGAATGGGAGACCCGCACCGATAACGAGGATTTGAAGCTGATCCTCGCGACACCCGACCTGGGACCAGGAACGCGGCGATTCGCAGTGGTACTCACCGACAAATCCGGTATCGTCGCTCTGCCTGTCGTCCAACTGGCTTCCTTCAAATACCCAGACGAATCAGCTGCTAAATCGGAACGAGAAGGGCCATTGGAGACTGCACTTGCGCGTTACTACCCGTTCCCTTACGGCACACGCGGAATCCACGTGGCGGAATTCACATTCGACGAACCGGGTTATTGGGGTGTCGAGGCGAACGTACCACGGCCGGACGGGTCGGTTGCCACGATTGAAGTGTTGATGGAGGTGCATGAGCAGACAATGTCTGTAGATGTTGGACAGGTTCCTCCGCTGAGTGCTAGCCGAACCCTGATGGACGTTGACGACGTTTCAGAACTATCGACGGGGTCCAACAATGATGAGAGCCTTTATCAGCTCACAGTTGCGGAGGCTCTACAAAACGGTAAGCCGACGGTGGTAGTGTTTGCTAGCCCTGCGTTCTGCACCAACGCAGTCTGCGGACCTCAAGTCGAAGTCTTGAGCAACCTTAGCGAAACGTACGGCGATAGCGCGGATTTCATCCACGTTGACCTGTACGTCAATCCCAAAGAGATACAAGGCGACCTGTCACGCGCCATCCAAACACCCCTGCTTGCAGAGTGGGGACTCGTGTCTCAAGAGTGGACATTCGTCATGGACATCAGCGGTGAGGTGGTGGGGCGTTTCGAGAACTTCGTCCCAGAAGAGGAACTCGAACTTTCTTTGCTGTCGGTACTTAAGCCTGAAGCCGGGGAACAATCTGATGTCTCTGGGATGACAGACGCAGGTTTCGCAACGTCGACGCCGGAGCCGAACATGACGGTTGCAGAAACGGAACCCGTGTCTGAAGAAGAACCGTCTAACGACTCGACGCTGTCTCGGTTCGATCTCGACCAAAGCTCGACATGGCGCGACGCGTTTGAGCAGTTCAGCGATGCTGAGCATCAGTGCATCCGGGATGAAGTTGGGTCTGATCACTTGGAGATAATCCTTGACGGCCCCATTGCATCTGATGGCGGATCTGAAACATTGGAGATTGGGTTCACCGAATGCCTAGAATCCGAAACGCTGAAGGCGATCGTCCTGGCTAACACCCTTGCAATGACAGAACCTGAACTGACCGAAACGGGCGCGTTATGCGTGGAGGGTCTGATCGCCAAAACCGATTTCAGTACTGTAATGGCGGGGGAGAAAATGGACGCTGACCCGCGGGACATCGCTGCGGCGGGCGAGTATTTTGCTGGATTGATTTCCTGCCAGTTGGCTGACCAATTGTGGGCAACGGACGGACTAGGCGCGAGCGAACAATGTTTCGCAGAACTATTGGATGCCACTGATTTTGCAGAGGTTTACATCGGCGAACGACCTGATGCGAGCCCGGAAAGTGTCGCGAAGTTTGAGGACTTCATGAACGGGATGTTCGGCTGTTTGGCGGGTTCGATGGAGATGGGACTCGAAGGCGCATTTGGTGACGCGCAACCGACCGAGTGAATTCATCGTTCTGACCGTCTGGCATTTTTGGAGTCGGGATCAAGACTTAGTCAATCAACGCGCTGCACGCATCGGAACGCTATCCGATATCTATCACTAGATTTCTAGTGAGCACTGCGACCTACGAGCCAGTTCCTGAGGCTGGCGAAACCTCGGTCATCAGGCTTAACACGAGTTTTCGGTGATTTTGGTAGGATTGGTGCGTACTGACTGCGACGTTCGGTACTAGTTTGATGCAGTTGTTCCCATGTTTTTGCTCGTAGGTTCAATTGATGATTTCCGAATCCAAATCGCTTGACCCAGTCGAGATCGAATCGCTTTTCGTGCCGCTCGATGGTTCGGAGTGGCATGAGCGCGCAATATCTTACGCCGTTCTCATGAGCAAATGGTTTGGGTCAACGATCGACCTGTTCTTTTCCCTCGCTGATGTTCCCCCGCTGACTAGACACGGCGAGTGGCGTCAGCGCGCTCACCTGTCGTTAGAGTCGCCTGAGGACACGTCGAATCGCTCCGAATCAATCGTCAACAACGGCGCTATCCACGAGTTTGGGAAGATCCTCGCTTCCGACTATCTAAGTGAAATCACCAGTCGCATGCAGCACTTGGGCATCGAGGTCGAGACGGACCTAAGCGCCGGTAGCCCTGCCCACATCTTGTCGCACAAAGCCCAGCAACTCGATAATTCGATCATCGTGATGTTTGCGAGACCGCAACATCGACTTCACAGATACGTCCGGAAAAAGATGGCGGAGGAGTTACTGTCAGTGGCGACTGTCCCGTTATTGATGATTAACGATGACCCGCAAGTTGACATTCACAACGAGAATTTAGAGCCTACTTCGGTGATCGTGCCTTTACGTATCACGAGTGCGATGGAAGCGAGTCTGCCTTACGCGATCAACATCGCCCAAAAAGCCGAAGTCGGCATCAGGATAATGGAGAGCAACGTCGAATACCGACGCAATCGCAAACTCTTCAATCTTTCACGGGAATTTACGCTTGAAGCGTTAGACACGAGGGGTGTCGACTACAGACTCTTGGCGTACGATCTCGGCCTTACGGAATCGCTGAACCGGGCGCACCGCGCCTCGCCAAAATCGTGGATCGTGATGGGCTCGCGGCTGCGCCGTGGATTCAGCAGACAATTTCTTCCCTCCGTTGCCGACAACGTTAGGCGCGAAGTATCTTGTCCCGTATTCGCGGTGCCGCAAGCCGAAGTCATCGCCGAACGCAAACAGAGGTTGCACAAGTGGTTGGTCGATTGGCTGGCGCATCAAAACCCGGCTTCGGCGGTGGATCCGCGCACCCCTACTACCAGTCGCGCGAGGAGCTTCGAGCGACAGATGGCGGATGTGTTCGCGTTTGATGAACCCGAACGACGGGGACAGACGAGAGATTCTGACTGATCTTCGACGTAGAGCCGCGACGGCACTGGTTGTTCAATCGGTCGTGGCCGATCTCGAACGCATAACGTAAGACACCAGTGCACCGAGCGTCGTTCCAAACCACGTATATGGCACGATCGAGAATCCAACGATCGCCCAAAACAAAGTCGGTGCTCCCAGCAGGCGGTCAGCATCGCTCAACTGCCAGTACAGAAGGATCGCTATGGCTGGCAGAATCATCAACCCGCCGACGATCAATCCGAACCAAATTATCTTTGCTTCGTCCGCCTTGGCAATTCCCCCTCCGACGAAACCCGCTACGAACGGGCTGATCGGTATCGCGATGAAATGAACCACTGGTATCGGGATCGCCACCAGCATGATCCCGAACGCTATGAGGGCACCTTTGATCATTTCGGAAATCGACCGGAACCGCGGTGTCGCGTTCCGCCTCGTCAGTATATTTCCGCCTACGTTTCTGGTGGTATGATTTGCGATTACTTAACGGTCTGCAGGAGCGGTTAGGCAGGCAAGATTGAGCATCACACATCCACCAACGGACATTCTCGTTTTAGGCTCGGGCGCATCGGGTGCCGCTGTTGCCTGGCGGATGTCTAACACCGATTTCAAAGTGGTGTGTTTGGAACAAGGCCGTTGGATCAAACCCGAAGAATACCCGAACGAACACGCAGACTGGGAGATCCGTGCGCGAACAAGTTGGAATTACGACCCCAATATTCGACGCCTCGATTCCGACTACCCGC
>CAYRHG010000128.1:0-27626 GCA_964424025.1 uncultured Dehalococcoidales bacterium
TGCATCAGCGGTAGGTACTGTTTGATGCCGAACGACGAAATCGGTACCACCACCGAAGGAATGCCGCCCTCATAGGCGATCTGCGTGATTTCGTCGCGATTTATCGCGTGGTTGATAGCCCAACGGACATCCGGACTAGAGAAGTGCTTCTTTTGGTTGTTCAGGATCAGTACAAACGTGCAACCGTCGGGAGCACCCCACACCGGACCTTCCGCTGACCATGACCGTAAGGCGTCATTGAATCCTTTGGCCGCCTCGAATGTGCCTTTCAATAGCGGCGGACCAGCATCCAATTGGTTGTTGATGTAAAGCTGACCAGCAATGTCGTCGTTCGCCACTGGTATGTACTGGATGCGTTCGACTTTAGGCGGGTCGTGGAAACCGATCTCACTACCCCACCAGTCGTCACGTCGGTCGTATAGTTGCACCTCCGGTGTCGTGAGCACTAGCTTGTACGGTCCAGTGCCCAACGGCCAACCTTTGGCCGGATCGTAGTTGTTAAACGTGAGAGGGTCCTGATTCTCCCAAACGTGTTTCGGCACAATCGGGCTGTGGGCACCTACCGGTGTCGCAAACTGGTTGCCGAAGAAACGCGGGTCGGGCCGCGTGAGATGGATCGTCAAATTCAGATCGTCATGGACCGTTACACTCTCGATCTGGTCCGCCCAAATGTTTGATCTGTACAGCTCCGGAGAATTCGAGATCACCATGTCGATGGTGAACTTCACGTCGTGCGCCGTGAAAGGCACGCCGTCAGACCACTTAGCACCGTCCCTGACCTTCACGTCAACTGCGTCGAGAGTTTCGTTGTACGAGAACGATTCGCCAAGCCAGTTGTAGATGCCACCCGTGTTCGGGTTGGTATAGAACAGGTACTCGATCAATCCTTTAGCCGCAGCGTGCCTTGCATGCGAGTTGCCCGGCAGGTACCAGTTGAAGTTCTCGACGTTGTCGTGCTGTGTGCGATACGAGTCGCTCCAGTGAGTGATCACCAACGTCCGGTTGCGAGGAACGTCCTTGATAGCGCCTGGGTCTGGCGTCGGAGTGACCTCCACCAAGACCTCTCTTTCCTTTTCGACAACTACGGTCTGCACCACCGTCTCGCCTTGGACTAGGACTTCCTTTTCGACAACCACGGTCTGCACGACGGTCTCGCCCTCAACCAAGACTTCCTTTTCAACGACGACCGTCTGCACCACCGTCTCGCCCTCGACGATCACTTCCTTTTCAACGACGACCGTCTGCACCACCGTCTCGCCCTCAACCAAGACCTCCTTCTCGACCTCGACCGTGACAGGGACTTCAACCGCCACTTCTTCCCTTACTACTACGGTTTGGACAACCGTTTCAGTCCCTCCGCAAGCAGCAATTACGGCCAAAATGAACACCGATGTTGTCGCCGCCAAGGTCGATATAGGACTAAACGACCTGAATTGCTTTTTCATTCCTTGCCTCCCTAATTCCCCATCTCGAAAAATTGGGCCTTCGCGCGGTTGTCGAGCGTCAGTCTTTTTTGCGTTTAAGACCAAATACATTGGTATTCGACTTCCACAACGCAGTTTATACTAGCTTTTCGTCTTACATGGTCATATTTTGCCGTTTTCCGCAATAATCGGCACGATTTGCAACGCATATTTCGCTCAAGGGTTAGTTGCGGAATGAGCCTCGGCGAAATCCCCGAATTCCGCGTCGGTTCCCTGACAAACGAAAAGAGCGGGTTGCAGCGCATTGCCGCAACCCGCTCTCGAATGATCCGACTTTGTTCTAGCCGTTCTTCCCTGTTCTTCTAGTTGCCAGTCGGCTCTAGGTTCAGGGTGATCAGGTACCAACCGTTCCACGGCGGGTACGGTGCGACGTACGGATCCTCGACGCCGGGCCAGCCCTTCCAGTAGTGCGTGTTGTGCACGATCACGTGAAGCTCTTCCGCAATGTGAATGACCGGCATGTCGCGGAGGAACAGCTCCATGGCTTGCCTTGCGAGTTCAATGTAGCGCGGGTCGTTGGGCGAGTGAAGCATTCCCTCCATCTCGTCAATAAGCGCGTCCATCTCAGGGTTCTCGTAGCGTCCGCCTTGGACAGCGCCCTTGTAGTTCTCACCCGGAGGTGCTGAGTTCTTGGAGTGGTAGGACCTGAAGGTGTCGTACGGTTCGTTGATCGATCCGCACTGTACCCATACGACTTCGGTCTCACCCATTCGCAGGCGGTCGCCAATGGTCGCAGGCTCGCCTTGCTTGAAGACCGCATCGAAACCGCCGGCTTGCAGTTGCTTCTCAAGGAACGGACCCTGTGGCCTCATCCATGACGGAATCTCAAGCGTGATCTCTACGCGCTCACCGTCCTTGGTCCAGAAGCCTTCCGAGTCTTTCGAGTAACCGGACGACGTCATTCGAGCCTCAACCTTTGCGGGGTCAGGGTCGTTCGCGTTGTACTTGTCCAAGATGTCTTGCATCAAAGGCAAGTACTGCTTGACGCCGTAAGACGAAATCGGGACCACGACGGCGGGAACGCCGCCTTCGTACGCGAGGCCAGTAATCTCGCCCCGGTCGATGGCGTGGTTGATCGCCCAGCGGACGTTGACGTCGCTGAAGTGTTTCTTCTGGTTGTTCAAGATCAGGACGAAGTTACATCCGTCGGGAGCACCCCAAACTGGACCTTCGAAGTTCCATGAGCGCAGAGCATCGTTGAAGCCCTTCGCGGCTTCGAACGTGCCCTTGAGCAACGGCGGGCCGGCGTCCAGCTGGTTGTTGATGTACAGCTGACCGGCGATGTCGTCGTTGGCGACCGGAATGTACTGGAGTCGCTCGACTTGCGGGAGGGGGTGGAAACCGATCTCCGCAGCCCACCAGTCGTCGCGTCGGTCATAAATCTGTACCTCGGGCGTCGAAAGCGAGAGCTTGAACGCGCCGGTGCCCAACGGCCAACCCTTTGCGGGGTCATAGAAGTTGAACGTCAGCGGGTCCTCGTTCTCCCAAACGTGCTTAGGAACGATCGGGACGTGGTTCTCCCAGCCGAAACCGAATTGCGTCTGGAAGAATCTCGGGTCAGGACGTGAAAGGTTGATCGTCAGGTTGTAGTCGTCATGGACATCAACACTGGTAATCATGTCGTTCCAGTGACTCGAACGGTTCAGATCAGGGGCGTTTTCCCTTACCATGTCGATCGTGAACTTAACGTCGTGGGCGGTGAACGCCACGCCGTCCGACCACTTCGCGCCTTCGCGGATCTTGACATCGATGGCGTCGAGCGAGTCGTTGTATTGGTACGATTCCCCTAGCCAAGGAATGATCGTGCCTTCATTCAAGTTCGTGTAGAAGAGGTATTCCACCAATCCCTTCTCGGTGATATGGCGGCAGTGTGAGTTTCCAGGCAACCAGCAGTTGAAGTTCTCAACGTTGTCGTGCTGCGTGCGGTAGGAGTCGCTCCAGTGGGTCAATACCACTGTGCGGTTACGCGGAACATCTTTCAACGCGCCAGGGTCCGGCGTAGGGGTCACCTCGACGACAACCTCTTTTTCTTTCTCGACGACGACTGTCTGAACAACCGTCTCACCCTGGACTAGAACTTCCTTCTCGACGACGACTGTCTGCACGACCGTCTCGCCTTCTACGAGGACTTCCTTCTCGACGACGACTGTCTGGACAACTGTCTCGCCTTCGACGATTACTTCCTTCTCGACGACAACCGTCTGAACGACCGTCTCACCCTCGACCAAGACCTCTCTCTCGACCTCGACCGTTACCGGGACTTCGACGGCCACTTCCTCGCGGACGACGACCGTCTGGACCACCGTCTCCCCGCCACAACCAGCGACTACCGCCAGAGCGACTAAGGACGCGACCGCCGCCAAAAGGCTGACCGGGCTCCATTTCATGAATCGCATATTCTTGCTAGACCTCCTCGCAGCGCTGGCCGCGCCATCGAATGTTTGGACGCAAATCATAATCGGATCCGCAACGCCTTTCCGGTTTGCAAACCCCAACCGCCGCTCGAAAAATTCAAAGCGACGCGCTAACACTAACGGAATTGAATCAGTTTGTCAAACGACGGATTGGAGAGAAAGAGTCTTGACTATTTTCGGCAATCCGTTTAACTTAACGTCAGCGATTACGCAAAAATAAGAATGTCGTAAAACGCACTTGAATACGCTCGTCGCTCAAAACGAAGCATGAATCCTGCTTACATCGCTAGAAGGTTCGCACTTTTCGTCCTCACTGTCGCGGTGGGCGTAACTATCGTTTTCCTGCTCACTCGACTGGCACCTGGCGACCCGATCGAAGCAAAGGTGTTGGCTCTGGAAGCCCAAGCCGGCAATACCGGCGGCGACATCGGACCGATCGTAGAGGCGTATCGAGAAAAGTTCCAACTCGACGGACCGCTGCACCTTCAGTACGCCACCTACCTAAGAAACTTGCTAAGGGGCGATCTGGGATACTCAATGGCGAAATACCCTTCGACGGTAAACGACTTGATCTCAGCGGCACTTCCTTGGAGTATCGGCATCGCTTTGGTCACCACGGTGATCGCCATGTTGTTCGGTTCGTTGGTGGGCGCGTTGATCGCGTGGCGAAAATCGTTCATGCTAGTCCAAGCCACACTGCCCGTTTTGATGGTCACCGCTGCCGTCCCCTTTTTCCTCTTCGGTTTGGCCCTCCAGTTCTTTTTGGGCGTTCATTGGAAGATCTTCCCCACCGCGTTCGGAGTGGATCCGGGTTTCATTCCTAGTTGGAACTTAGAAACGCTATGGCAGTTGGTTAAACACGCAACCCTCCCAGCAGGCGCAGTAATTGTCGCCAGTACTGGACTTTGGGGACTGGGGATGCGCGCCATGATGGTCACAACCGCTGGCGAAGATTACATGGTCATGGGCGATGCCAAGGGATTAAAAGAACGTCGAATTTTCTTCGGTTACGCGGTGCGAA
The DNA here is from genome assembly GCA_964424025.1 of uncultured Dehalococcoidales bacterium. Taxonomy (GTDB): domain Bacteria; phylum Chloroflexota; class Dehalococcoidia; order Lucifugimonadales; family Lucifugimonadaceae; genus Bin127. The sequence continues at coordinate 4,920 of CAYRHG010000128.1, forward strand.
ACGTCCTGTTGCCTCAGACAACCAGCTTTGCTCTGTCGCTCGCTAGCGTGGTCGGCGGACTGCTCCTTGTTGAAATCGTGTTCAACTATCCGGGGATCGGTCTTCTGCTAAGAGACGCAATCGGAGGGAGCGACTATTTCTTGATCCAGGGCATAACCCTCATCACGATCTTTGCCGTTGCTTTCGCTTTGTTCGTGATGGATTTGATTTACCCATTTATCGATCCTAGGATTTCATACAACAGAACATGACCGTCGAACAGATAACTGAACCCGCGACTCCGGCAGACGATACCCCGTCAGCCGGAGCCCGATCCGTTAGCTTCACCACCCGAACTTACGGATTCTTCCGTTACAACATGAAGATCACGGTCGGTTTGTTCCTTGTACTCATCGTCGTCGCCTTCGGGTACCTCGGACCGTTCTTCGTTGACCTCGAACGCGCCGAAGTCGGTTCCTTTATCCCTCCTGGCCAACCGCCGTCGGCCGAGAACTGGCTGGGTACCGACGCGCAAGGACGAGACATGCTCGCCTGGCTCATCGAGGCCACGCCCCAATCGTTAAGGGTTGGTATCTTGGCCGGTGCCCTTGGGGTTTTCATCGGCGCTTCCGTGGGGTTTATCGCCGGTTACTACGGGGGATGGATAGACACAATTCTCAGAACTGTTACCGACATCTCGATGGCCGTTCCCGGATTGCTCGTCCTGATCGTGCTGGCCAGCATGGTAGATGTGTTGACCCTTGAAGCGATGGCTCTTGTCATCGCGGCTTTTGCGTGGATGGGTGCTGCGCGCGTAATTCGCGCCCAAGTATTGTCTTTGCGAGAACGGCAATACGTCGAAATCGCCAGAATGTCGGGCGAAAAGGGCATCTATATCGTCTTCTTCGAGCTGATGCCCAACCTCATGCCGTTCCTTCTCGCTGCGTTCGTCGGATCGCTCATCGGGGCAATCTTAGCGGCGGTCGGACTTGAGTTCCTCGGACTCGGAGCGACACACATATCGACGCTCGGCAACATCCTTTACTGGCAGAACTTCTACAACGCCGTCATTAGAGGAATGTGGTGGTGGTGGGGCTCCCCGATCGTGATCTTCATCATCCTGTTTGCCGGATTGTTCATCGCATCGATCGGCTTGGACGAATGGGCAAACCCGCGGCTTAAAGAACGTTCCTAAATCGTGGACCCGAACGTCATTCCGGCGAAAGCCGGAAGCCACGCATACATGACTGCCGGGTAGTCGCTTGAAGATCACCGACATCCGCCTTTCGATCTTCGAACTGCCAACGCAGACACCGTTCTTCAATCTGGAACTTGAGCCTTTGGGCAGTCGAGAGGTTTGGCGCTCGCGGCCCACCCGACCTAGCTCAACCGAGTATCACGTCCTCCACGTCCGAACTGATGAAGGCGTCGAAGGCGTCTGCACCGTCGGAGACGCGCGCTACACCACGATGCGTCAGATCGATCTCGAGCACCTGAGACATTTGGCTATCGGCGAAGACCCGCTGGAGCGTGAGCGCATGGATTCGAAACTCCGTCACGCGACGCGCCACGTCTTCACAATGCCCGGTTGGTTCGGTGCTTTCGATAACTGCCTGTGGGATATCGCGGGCAAAGCAACCAACAAACCCGTTCATCAACTCATCGGCGCCGCTCGAGATTCCGCTCCTGCGTACTACAACTACCGAGGTGGCGGCACACTTGAAGCCGCGATCGAAGATTGCCAACATGCCCTCTCGCTTGGCTTCAAAGCCGTCAAAGACCACCTTTCCTGGCCCGTAGCAAAAAACGCGAACTGGTTCGGTGAAATCCGCCGCGCCGTCGGCGATGAGATCGACATCATGCACGATGCCGCGGGAGCTCGATACGATCTCAAAGATGCGTTAATAGCCGGCCACGCTCTCGAACACCACGGCTACAGATGGTTCGAAGAAGCGATCTCCGACCGCGACTTCAACGGGCTTCGGACTCTCTGCGACGAACTCGAAATCCCCGTAATGGCGCTCGAAACGCTGATGCATGAACCTGAAATCTCGAAAATCTGGCTTGAACAGGGCGCATGCGATCTAGTGCGTGCACACGCACGCCACGGCGCCACTGCGCTGCTTGATCTAGCGCGACATGCTGCGGAAAACGGAACCAACGTCGAACTCAACGGCCCCGGTGGACTCTTCGGCCTCGTCCACACTCACATGGTCTGCGCCATTCCCAACACCTCTTATTACGAATACTTCCCCGGCGGCTCCCGCGACGAATTGGGACGAGAGATCGGCCTGCTCAACCCTCCAGTGCCACAGAACGGCGAGGTCAAACCACCCAACCGGGCGGGATGGGGCGCCGTATGGGACTGGCAGTATTTCAACTCGGTCCGAGTAGCCGAGTTTTAACCTGCTTTTCGGGCGGAGCCGGCAACCAATGTCGTTCTGAGCTGACCTCGACCATTCGTGCGTCAACCGAAACTGCGGGAGTTGTGGTATACATTGCGGAACGTGTCGGCATCATTCGCGAGTCGACGTGGATGACTTATGTCTTCCATGAAGATTGGTGAACCCTGCCGGCTCAATTTTGTGTCAGGAGGATTAAGAATGAAGTTCTTTGACAGAAAACGGCGATTGGCGGCATTGGTCCTACTGCCTGCGTTGCTCATCGTTTCGTTCGTCGCAGCATGTGGCGAGACCGTCACCGAGACCGTCATCCAGACGGTCGTGGTTGAGAAAGAAGTCGTCGTCGAACGTGAGGGCGAGACAGTTGTGCAAACCGTCGTCGTCGAAAAAGAGGTCGTCATCGAAAAAGAAGGTGAGACCGTCGTCCAGACCGTCGTCGTCGAGAAAGAGGTCGAGGTTGAAGTACCGGTTGTCCAAACAGTCATCGTTGAGAAAGAGGCAGCGGCACCATCCGGCGAACTAGTTACCGGCAACCCGCAGGGAACCATGATCATCGCTGAAGGCGGAGTCGGTGTCCCGGTTGGTTACCCCGAGCAATGCGTCCCCGGATGCGGCAACCAGAAGTTCCGCATGGGCGCCTATGAGACCCTCCTATGGCTGGACTCCAGCGCAAACGCAGTCTCGAGACTCGCCACAGACTGGACAGTCGCTGACGACCAGACTTGGGTCGATTTCGACATCCGTCGCGGCGTGCAGTTCCACAACGGTTACGGCGAAATGACGGCCGAAGACGTTGCATGGAGCTTCAACAACGCCAACCCGAACACTAACCCTGACTCCCGACACGACCAGGCCGGCGACTTCCGCGCCATGGCCAAAGAGTTTGAGGTCATCGACCCCAGCAAGGTGCGGATGCATGTGAACATTTGGGAAGTCGGTGTTTTGCGACGTAACCTCAGCCCCTACTGGCAGAGCATGGGTGTCCACAGCAAAAAAGTGTTCGACGAGTTCGGACCGGAGGGCATGGTCGACGTATTCGTCGGCACTGGCCCATTCGTCTTTGAGACTTGGTCGTCGGACGACCGCGCAGTCTTGAATGCTCTCGACGCGCACTGGCGCAAGGTGCCTGAGATGGCCCGTGTCGAAATCCTCGCGGTCCCTGAAGCCGCGGTCCGCAAGACCATGCTTGAGACCGGCCAAGCTCACGCTGCCAACATCGCTTTGAAAGACGTTCCTGGCCTCGTGGAAGCTGGCTTCACAGCCAACCCGACGGCGGCTCGCATGAACGGCCTCTATTTCGGTGGGAACTACTGGCAAACCCACCACTACACCGAGGGAACTCCCTTGGATCGACCGGGTTACGACACCTCCCTACCTTGGGTAGGTGAGTACGGCAACGAAGAGTCGATGCAATCGGCGATCAACGTTCGACAAGCCTTGGCTGCCGCCGTCGACCGCGAAGGCATCAATGCCGCCATCCTTAACGGGCTTGGTTACGTCAACCACATCACGAACCTGTCGGTCAACTCGCAGACCTGGGCCGAAAACGCCGAGTCGCACGGTTGGGCGTACAACTTCGACCGCGAAGAGGCGAAACGGTTGATGAACGAGGCAGGATGGGGTGACGGTTTCGAGGTGACGATCTGGACTGGCGTTGGAACGCACCAGGAGATCGTTGAAGCGATCGCCGCCGAATGGCTGGCTACCCTCAACGTGCGGGTCAGCCTCGACCATTCACCATACTCTGAGCACCGACCAAACCTCGTCAACCTGTCGTTCAACCAGATCCAGTACCGGACTTGTGGCGACAGCTTCTCGGCGCTGAGCGTCGACTTGCCGAAGTCGAACGAGACGACATCGCACAAGATCGGCGGCACGATTTGCGCCGCTAGCATCTTGCCACGGTGGGACGAGATCTTCGACCAGATGACGAAGGAACTTGACCGTCGCAAGCGGACCGAACTCGCGATCGAGCACTTCGACTACGCGCGCGAAGTCTCAATCAACGTCGGTGTGAACGAGCAACCGGCGTTCAACACCTTCGACGGCGAGAAGATCCGGGATTGGCCGATCCCGCCGCAGATGTGTATCGGCGGTTGTGGTTGGTTCAACCTTGAAGAAGTCGACTGGGCACCGTAAACCCACTAGTTGAAATGGGACGCCGGCCCCTATGAACGGCGTCTCGCCGGTGCGCCTGCACCTTCGCGATTCGATTGATCGGATTGCGGGGGCGCAGGCAATCCTGTCTTAACGATGCGCAGTTTCCTCGCACGCCGCGTCCTGTACGGCATCATCGCAATTCTTGGCGCCCTGCTCGTCATATTCGTCCTTTCGCGCCTGTCGGGCGACCCTCTGGACCTTTATCTCGACGAATACGGCGGGGCGTTGGCTGAGGAGACTCGCGACCGCTTCAGAAAAGAGTTAGCACTCGATCAACCCGTCGTTTTCCAGTACGTCATCTGGGTCGGTCGATACCTTCGAGGCCAATACGGCGACAGCCTTATCCACCAGCGCCCGGTTATTACCGTCGTCAAAGAGCGCTTCTGGACCTCTATTCAACTTGGGATAATCGCTTGGGTGTTCGGGACAATGCTCGGGGTACCGCTTGGCATTGTGTCCGCAGTCCAACGTGGTCGATTGCTCGACTACATCGCGCGTGGTATCGCTCTTATCGGCCAAGCCGCACCTGTCTTCTGGGTGGGCATTATGGCGATCCTGATTTTTTCCGGCGAATTGGAATGGTTACCTTCGGGAACACGAGGTGACGGTTTCGCGGTGAGAAACTACATCCTTCCGTCAATCGTCCTCGGATGGCTGCCGGCCGCCGCGTATCTCCGATTGACGCGATCCTCAATGCTGGAAGTCCTTGAATCCGAGTACGTGAAGTTCGCCCGCGCCAAGGGGGTTGAATCTAGTTTTGTGATCTGGAAACACGCCTTTCGCAATGCGGTGATTCCGCCACTTACGCTTTCGGGATTGATTTTGATTGGATTCATTAACGGCACCACCGTCATCGAAACCGTGTTTTCGTGGCCCGGTCTAGGACGCGTAGCGGTACAAGCCGTGCAAGGCAACGATTTCCCCCTCATATCAGCCATCACGTTCCTCACAGTTGTCCTTTACGTCGTAGTTGTCCTTACGATGGATGTTCTTTACGCGATATTGGACCCGAGGATCCGATACGCGTAGCCGTTCAAAATGACCACCGAAACGCGACAACATACGATCAGCGACGCAGCTGCCGCGCCGACCGCCGTTGGCCGGCAACACACGCTCGGCTGGGTCGGATATGGTTTTTACGTTCTGCGACGCTGGCCGATCATTCCTGCGTTGATCATCATCACGTTGTTGGTTTGCGCGGTGTTTGCCCATCAGGTTGCACCGCACGATCCATACGTCAACAATCTGCTCGATCGCAATACTGCCCCGTTGGCGACCGGCCAATCAGGTCAGTTTTACCTGCTAGGTAGCGATTTCATCGGGCGTGATTTACTCAGTCGGATCATTCACGGAGCGCGGATTTCGGCAATGGTGGTAGTGGTATCCATCACGGTTGGTGTCAGTGTCGGGACAACCTGCGGTCTACTCGCGGGATATTTTGGCAGGCATATCGACGAGATCATCATGCGCATCGTCGACGTCTGGGCAGCTCTGCCCTTCATCATGCTTGCGCTGATCGTCGTGAGCATCTTCGGTCAAGACCTGAGGATATTGATTGCCCTATTAGCACTAATCTCTTGGCCCGGCGCAGTCCGTCTTGTCAGGGCGCAAACCCTGAGCCTGCGCGAATCCGACTACGTCCAGTTCGCCCGCGTCGCAGGCGCGTCATCAACCCGCATCTTGCTTCGCCACATCCTCCCTGGCGTGATCAACATCGTAGTCGTCAGCGCCACACTCGGCGTCGGCGGCATCATCCTGACCGAAGCGACCCTAAGCTATCTCGCCGTCGGCATCCCACCACCTACACCGGCATGGGGCGCAATGGTCGCCAACGGACGGGAATACATCGGAGATGCCTGGTGGCTCTCAGCCATCCCTGGAATGGCGATCTTCCTAGTCGTTATGGCCGGCAACTTCCTCGGCGATTGGATGCGCGACCGCTGGGATCCGAATTTGCGGCAGTTGGATTAGTGCGTTTCGGCGAACATGTTGGCGACGAAAACGATAGGGTTTCGTCAAGATCATGCAACCGTCTCAATCCGAGAATCCTCATCCAGATCCTTCGATCAGGCTCGACCAGTCGGTCGGTACTAGATCGCTCGGCGCCATCAAAAAAGTGCTGTCAGCAATTAAAGGCTGGCACGCAATTCCAGCGATCATCATCGGGGTCTACGTCTTCTTGGGTATCTTCGGCCCTACACTCGCGCCTTTCGAACCCAACAGAGGCACAATTTCCGACCGCCTTTGCCCACCGCTCGCGATAGACGCTTTGACGATCGCGCAAAACCCAACGTCCCGCTCTACTGATTGCAGCGCGGCCAACATCCTCGGCACTGATCAAAACGGTAAAGACATATTCTCGAGGTTGCTGCATGGTGCGCGATCTTCGTTATGGGTCGTCGGGCCAAGCGTCTTAATCGGCACGTTTACAGGCGCCGTTATCGGCGCGGTAATCAACAATTGGCGCGCGAAAGCACGCTTGGTTGCCTACCTGTTCGCGAGTGTCACTATCGTTCCAGTCGGTATCGTCTTACTCGCCGAACCACATACGCCATACGTATTCGGCGCGTTCAACTCGGCCGGCGACGGTGTCGACTGGTCCGCAATAGCTGCGTTTTCCTGCGCGTCAGGCGTGATAACGCTCGCCATGGTCGCAGTCGCCTTTCGGTTTGATCCCGCGTGTCGCAGTACCTGGGTAGCAAATGTCGACTCCCCGTTCCCGATCCACAGTTTCCGCAGGAACCTATTTGACCAGATTGTCGTTTTATCTCCGTGGATCGGCGTAGCGGGTTTAGCAAGCGCCGCGTTAGTCTTTCTCCGCTCCGGATCGACATCCCTCCGAACCGCCGCAATCAGATGGTCATACGAACCTGATTACCTGTTTGAACACATTGGAATGTTGAGTCCGGTCGTGCCGATGATCTTGATCCCTGTCGCGTTCCTATCGTTCGCGACTTTGTGGATTGTTCGACACGTACTAGGCAAGTTCAAATCACCTTCGATCCACATCCCTTCGTCGGACCGCCGCGTCGATGATGTCCCCGACGATTCGCTGTTCGGCGATCCCGTGCAAACCGAAGCAAACCCGGAGCACGTTGAGCCTCGAGCAACTGAAATCGAAGAAACTGAAGCTCCCATCGACGCTGCACCGACCACCGAGAAACGCCGAACGTTTTTAACTGTCGTCGCCATAGTCGCGGCAATCGTCGTCGTTCGTTTCGGGGTTGCCGACGTGGGGCCGATTGTAAGGGAACTTGTGCAAGATCCTGCCGACGCTTACAACAGCGCGTGGTCTCAGTCCGTGCAAGGACGGTTAGAGGCCATCGATTGTGCGAACGAACTGAGTTCCAAATTGATGACGTTGAGGTCGTTACCGCCTGAGCAACTTGAAATCGAAGCAAGTCAACGCTGCGTGGAACTTTATTTCCAACAACGCAACGCACCATCTCACCGATGGACCATCGATTACGCATTGCAATTCGTACCTCAGACGTTAACGCTCTCACTGATCGGTGCGATCGTTTCGGCAGCGTTGTGGAACGCATTCTCAGCGTCGACACGTGCAGTCAGGGTCTTGGTTGAGACTTGCGTCTTTCTGGTCACGTTGATCGGGTTGACGATGACGTTCGGCTATGCAGCATGGTCACTGGCTGTCTTGCAATGGTTCAATCCCGTCAATTTGGTTTTGTACGACACGGGTATCGCCATCTCGAGAACCCTGAACGTAGTCCGAGATGCCTCAGTAGCGATCGGGATTTCATATTTGACGATCGCTTTGGTCAAGCCCGCCATCAGATTCGGAAAACCGGTACCAAGGTTCGAAGTTTTATCGAACTGGACGGCCTTTTTCATTCCCTGCGTCTTGCTTACCGCAGGGTTGCTCATCCTGTTCCACTACCGATTCCCCGTGAATCTGCTGTTTATCGACGACAGCTTGGGCGTGATAACCGACCCGACGCCCGAGCAAACCTACTTCTCAACAGGATTGCCCATTCGCAATTGGCTCTGGACCTATTGGTTCGCGGCGATCGGCTACGCCGCAATCGTGTTCACGTTTCTCTATGCCGCTGCTGCGAGATTCAGTCGATATTCATCCAGCGGACCACGCAGCGACAAAATCGAGACACCCGTCAGTCCAGATAATCCATCTCAGGACGGAGATCCCACCTAAGCGAATCTGGCGGATCGATGTTCTTAGCCCAGGCTTCCATCAGCTCCTGCTCGCGTTTCAGAATCCGCATCCGTTCCGCGATGTGATGAGGATCCCAACCGTCCAAAACCCGATCCATCAACTCGTCGCGCACACCTCTGCAAATTGGATCTTGCGCCCTATCGTCGAGTTCCTGAGGGTCTTCGGCAAGATTGAAAAGCTGCGGTTCGAAGCCGTGGTAGTAGTTGAGTTTCCAGTCGCCAGAGCGAACCATGCGGTTCTGGACGCCGCCGGGCCGGGCGTGGATATCTGCGCCGCCGAGGTTTGCGGAGATGCCGGAGCCGACGGAGGAGTCGTTCATGCAGTATTCGCTGAAGACGGCGTCTTTCCATTCGGCAGTGTCCGGGTTGTTGATGAGGTCGATGACGCTCATGCCTTGGGATTGAGGCAGGGGTTGCGCGCCACCGGCTTCAAGCATGGTCGCGGCTAGATCGAACTGATCGATTGGCGTGTCTATAACCTGACCGCCTCGCAGATGCCCTGGCCACGAAACTATCGCCGGCACCCGAGCCGAATCCTGGTAGAACGTCTGCTTCCACCAGAGACCGTGTTCGCCGACCTGCTCGCCGTGGTCGGAGGTGTAGATGATGATCGTGTTGTCCATGTATCCGTTGGCGTCGAGCGCGTCGAGGATGTCGCCGATGAGCTGGTCGGTGCGGTCGCATAACGCCCAGTAGGCGATTCGGGAGCGCATGATCTCTTCGTCAGAGACTTCGACGATGCCAGTGCGTTCCCGCCACCACTGGATGTATGGGTGGCAATGCTCGATGGGTTCGGCCGGGATGGTCGGCATTGGGACTCGGCCATCGTACTTGTCGTAATCGGCAGCGCGGGCGACGAATGGTTGGTGCGGGAGCATTAGGCCGATGGAAAGGCAGAGCGGCGAGTCGTCCAGTCCGGAGCGTCGGGTGATGCCTTTGTTGTTGATGTAATCGACCGCCGATTGGGTTACGTATTCGTCGTGAACTTCGTACGCGCTCTGTCCCCTGCCTGAAGCCTCTAGACTCACGCGGGCCGGGCCGGCGGTCCCGTGCAACTGGCCGTGATCAACTGGTCTTGGACTCCCTGGATAGTTGGGGCTGTGATCGCCGACGTAGCGTCGGGAAAAACCGTGGAGCTGGTCCATCCCGTTGAAGTGCATCCGGCCGATCTGAACGGGATCGTATCCCGCAGCCCCTAACGAGTGAGCGTAGGTTGGCACCGCCGAACTCAAGATCTGATCGTTTGTCCAGACCTCAGTCTCGTACGGGTAACGGCCCGTCACGAGAGCCGTCCGCGAGGGCACACAAATGGGCGAACCGCAGTACGCAGCGTTGAATATCGTACCGTTCGCGGCCAGGCGATCCAGATTCGGAGTGTCGACTATCGCATCTCCGTAAGCGCCGATCACCGCTGGATTGTGCTGGTCAGACTGGATGTAAACGATGTTGGGTCGTGAGTTTTCAGGCATGGTGTTTGGGTTAATTGGCGACTGGTGAACGGTTGGCGATTGGTAATTCGTCGTAGAGGTAACAGCTGGCCACTCGATCATCGTCTATTTGGAATGCGGTCGGATGCTCGAAGTGGCACCGATCCATCACCTGCGGGCATCGATCAGCGAATTTGCAGCCGGTCGTCACGCCAGACTCGTCGATCGAAAGTACTTCCTCGACACCTTTTTCCCAGCCTCGATCAGTACGCATCTGCGGGATCGATTCGACGAGCAACTGAGTGTAAGGATGCTTCGGATCGCGGATCACCCGTTCGACACTGCCCTGCTCGACCACGGAACCCTTGTACATCACGAGGATGTCGTCACAGATCTGGTACGCGGTCGTGAGGTCGTGTGTCACGTAGACGACCGAGATTCCGAGATCGCGGTTCAAGGTCCTGATCGACTCGAGAATCGTGGCGCGTAGCGATGCGTCGACCATCGACACCGGTTCATCGGCCAAGATGATGCGAGGCTTTAACAGCAGCGCCCTCGCCACCATCATGCGTTGCCTCTGGCCGCCGCTCAACTGATGCGGATACCGACCCAACATCTCGTCTGGCCTGAGGCCAACGGTTTCGAGCGCTTCCCTAATCAGGTGCACACGTTCATCACGGGAATCAGCGAGCCCGAACTTCTCGATTGCGACGTGCAGAAGATGGTCGGCCTTGTAAAACGGGTTGTAGACCTCGAACGGGTCTTGGAAAATCGGCTGAACCTCGCGGCGGAAAGTCCGGCGGTCGTTTCCGGACATCCTCGAAACATCTTGACCGTCGTAGATGACGTCGCCAAATGTGGGTTTGATGACGCCCAGCAGGAGTCGCGCCAAAGTCGTCTTACCGCTGCCGCTCTCCCCCGCCACGGCGGTGATCGAAGGGCGGTCTGACGAGATGGCGAATGTGACATCATCGACGGCGACAGTTACGTTCGAGCGATTGAACAGTCCTCCGCCGAAGACTTTGGTGACATTCTGAAGTTCGAGCAGATTAGCCAACTTCACTTCCCGCCATGGTTACATCGGGATCGAAAAGGTGGCACATGACATGGCGGTTGTCGCCCACGTCGATGTTTCCAGGTTCAAGTTCGTTGCAGACGTCTTCGACTGATGGGCATCTCGGAGCGAAAACACATCCGGGCGGGAGATCAACCAAGGGTGGCGGTATCCCGGGTATTCCGGTCAGGCGCTCGCGTTTTTCTTCGAGATCTGGGACGCTGTTGATGAGCAGCTTGGTGTAAGGGTGTTTCGGCTCTTCGATGATCTGTTGGACGGTGCCGATATCGACCAATTTGCCGGCGTACATCACGCCGATGCGGTCTGCGAATTGCGCAACCAGACCCATGTCGTGGCCGATGAGAATCACCGCGGCCCCCGTGTCGCGTTGGACTCGGCTAAGTGTCATCATGACTTGCCGTTGGACGACTACGTCAAGGGCACTGGTGGGTTCATCGGCGACGATGACCTTCGGATTCATGCTCGTTCCCGTGGCGATTGCGACGCGTTGCTTCATGCCGCCGCTCAGCTCGTGCGGGTACATCTTGCCGACGTTTTCACGCAGCCCAACACGTCGGAGGAGATCGTAGACATGATTGCGCAGGTTGTCTTTGGAGTCTTTGATTCCGTGGTCGATGAGGCCGTCGAAGATTTGGTCCTCGATGCGCATCACGGGGTTAAGGGCATTCATCGCAGATTGCGTTACCAATGCGATTTCTGCAAGACGCGCGAGCCGCATCTGTTCGTCGTTGAGGGGAACCAGATCCCGACCGTCGAGCAGTATCTCGCCGCCGTCGATGTAGCCAGGCGCTTTGGTAAGTTTCAGCAGCGCCATGCCGAGGGTTGTTTTTCCGCAGCCAGACTCGCCGACGAGGGCCAGACGTTCGCCTTGTTGCAGCGCGAAGCTGACATCATCTACTGCCTTTACTGTTCCCGCTTCGGAATCGTAGTAGACCTTCAAGTTTTTGACGTCGATCGCCGGTAAGGAAGATTCGCCTTTGCCCCAACTTTGAAGTTCATCGATCGTTGTCGGCAACTCAGAACGGCGTGGACGCTCGACGCTCACGACGGAGTTAGTTGTGGCTGAGTTGAACGCCAACTAGAACCGCCTCCGCAACCGCGGGTTGGCCCACTCGTCCATTCCTCGTGAAAGCATGAATAGGCCGATGAACAAGATGACGATTACGACTATGGGTGGTGACCACCACCACCACCATCCGTTGACGAGAGATCCGTACCAAATGTTGTGGTAGATCATCATGCCCAACGTGTTCGAGCTAAAGTCGCCTAACCCCAACGCTTCGAGACCGATTGACGCCAGAATCGCGGACGACACGGCGAGCACGAAATTGGCGACGATGAAGGGCATCAGGTTGGGCATCATCTCTTTGACGATGACCTCTGGACCGTTCATACCGGAAAGTCGAGCCATCTCCACGTATGAGCGCTGTTTCATGACGAGGACTTGAGATCTGACGACCCTTGTAGGACCCAGCCACGCGAGCATGGCAATGATCAGAGCAAGCTGAATGAATGTCATTTCGCCGCCGCCGACTTCGCGCCAGACGATCGTGATGATTATCAGGATCAAAATGCCGGGGATGGTCTGCAACGTGTCGACAATGAATCGGATTACTGCATCTAGGATGCCGCCGTAGTACCCGGCGACGAAAGCTAGCAACGTGCCTACGATCGTACCTAACGATCCTGCGATCAGACCGATCATGACCGTTTGCGGGATGCCTTGAGAAAAGGACGCTAGGATGTCTTTGCCGAGGCGATCAGTACCAAGGAGGTGCTGGCGCTCTACATCGTCGTAGGCAAAACAGAGTTCTCGTGGATTTTCGGAGGTGTAACATGGGTGAGGATTTTCGAAGGACGGTCGCTTATTGGGCGGAGCGAAGGCGAGATCATTCGCATCTTCAGGAGCCGTCATTAAGGTACCGAATGACCAGAACAGCACAATTATCCCGAGGAGCACGAAACCAGCGATGATTGATGGGTTGCGCTTCATATAGCGCCACGCACCGGCCGCTTGGTTCAGCGTTTCGGTTGCGCCACCGCTCGACGGCGCCAACGGTTCTGTTGAAGCTGTAGTCCCCATAGCGTTTATGCGGATGAATAGCTGATTCTGGGATCCACAAGCGGGTAAATCACGTCGATCACGAGCATAGCGAATGCGATCGCAAGGACGATGATGAACACGACCCCTTGGATGACGAAGTAGTCGAAGCCGGTGATCGCTTCATAAAGGACTCTGCCGATTCCCGGGTATCCGAATATCCGTTCGACCAAAATCGCGCCCGAAACCACGTGTGGAAGGGTCAGTGCCAACGCCGTGGTCTGAGGCAGGACGGCATTGCGGACGGCGTAGCGGAAGAACGCTCGCGTCTTGGTTAACCCTTTAGCTTCCGCTTGAAGCATGTAGTCCTCGCCTTGCATGGTGATCATCATTGATCGCATCCCAAGTGCCCAAAAACCGATAGAGGCCAAGACGATCGAGAGAGCAGGCAAAAGCGAGTGCTTGAAGACCTCGAAGAGAAAGCCGAAATCGCTCCAATCTGGAAGGGTCGTGGGTCCGTAACCGCCTCCCAATGGCAACAATTTGGCTTGGAAGGCCAAGAGCCATATCAGTATCAAACCCAAGAGATAGTACGGCACCGCCGCCAACAGGAAGAACGGCGGCAATATTAGTTCGAAAGCCGCTTTGGGACCGTACTGCCAAGCCAGAACGGCACCTCCCAAGGTTCCTACGACGAATGCGATGAGGGTCGAAGTGATTAACAGCCCGATGGACCAAGGCATCGCTTGGTTTATCAATTCGCCGACGCGTGTCGGATATTTGGTAATGGATTCGCCGAAATCGAAGCGGATCGCGGAGGCGAGATAGTTGAGATATTGAATGACTAGTGGCTGATCTAAGCCGAATTTGGCGTTGTAGGTTTCGATAAGTGCCTTGTAGTCTTCGGCCCGGGTCGTGACACCTTCCGCTGCGAGCAGTTCCAACCGAGTTGCGATTGGATCTTGTCCAGTGAATCTCGGGAGAAAGAAATTCAACGACGTAGCAACGAAGACCACCGCCACGAACATTCCGATCCGTCTCGCCAGATAATCTATCGTCATTTCACTGACACATCGCTATACCGGGTTCCCGACACGAACCTCCATCGATTCGACACAATCCGACACGCTCGGTTCGGCGCCGGTTGGCAGGTTTTTATCGGTTGCGGCGCGGGTGTAACTGCGCCGCAACCAAAGTTACTTCCGCAGATGCGGGCTATTCCCTGCCGGTTCCTTGCAGCTTGCTCAGGATGTACGGGAATCCGGTGTGCGGGTGGATACCGTTCATGTAGGGCTCGTAACCCGGAGCGTCGCCCGGCCAGTTCTCCCAGTAGTACTCGTTACGAGTCACACGGTTAAAGAACTCTACGAGCGGGACATCCGGCTGGTCTTCCAACCAGATCCGAAGAGCCTGTTCGGTAAGGTCCAAAACCTTGTCGACATCAGGCTCCTCCGCCATGGATGCAACCACTGAATCGAACTCTGGGTTCGAGTAAGACCAGCGGTTAGCACCAGAATCGGTCGTGAACATCAGCAATGAACGATAGATGTCGCCTGACTGCGATCCGTTGTGCCCGACTAGCGTGCACTCGTAGTCGCCGCCCTTGCCGTTGCGGGCCCAGACGTCCGGGGGTTGCGCCCAGGACGACTCGATACCGTGCTGCTCAAGCAACGCGGCCACGACCGGACCGAGGTCTGTGAAGTGTGCGGAGCTGATGATGTTGCACTTGACGATTTCGCCGTTGGCGTCGGCCCAGAAACCGTCAGAGTTCTTCGAGTAGCCGGCCTCTGTCATAAGAGCGTCCGCGGCATCTTTGTCGTACTGACCGACCTTGTACTCTTGCCTCAGCGGCTCCATGGCCTCGTTGACGTGCTTCAGGCCAGCGTACTGCGGCCATGGCCAGTCGTTGATACGGCCTTTGTTCAGGTATGCCTGCGCGTTGAGGCGGTCGCGGTCGATGTACTTGGTGATCGCTTTTCGCACGTCGGGGTTATCGAGGTGCGGCTGCAAGTTGTTGAGGTGCAACGAAATCGGCCACCACGAAACCATGCCGTACTCCCCTTCTGGGTCGCGGCCGGTGTAGGTGGTAGTGTGCTCGTTTTCGCGGAGGATCGTCTCAACGGTGTCAACGCGAAGGTCGTGCGTTTCGTCGATCTGGTTGGTGATCATCGCTTGGGCGAACTGAGTGTCGTCGTCGATGTTGTAGAGCACGTAGCGCTCAACTTCTTGGAACGGTACGAATCCAGTGGCGCAACCCCAGTAGTCTTCACAGTTCTTCACGCGGTCTAAGACTCGGCGGAAGTTGTCGGAGTACGACAGTCGCCAGGGGCCGGTCGTAACAGGACCCGCGCCGTCGTTGTAAGCGGTGTACTCGGCCCAATCTTTGTCGTTCCAAACGTGCTCTGGGACGATGTACGTACCGGAGTCGCCTTTGAAGATCACGACTTCGGCATGGAATCTCGGCGCCGGGAAGTTGAAGTGGACCTTCACTGTCAGATCGTCGACTATCTCAGCTTCTTTGACGAATGTTTGGAAGACTCCGCCACCTCGAACTTCGCTACCCAATTCAGCCAGTGTGTTGAACGTGTATGCCACGTCCTCTGCGTTGAACTCTTCCCCGTCGCTCCACAACACGCCATCGCGCAGGTTATAGGTCAACTCAGTCGCTGCCGCGTTGTAGGAGAAATCTTCGGCGAGCCAAGGATAGCTGTTGCCGTTCAAGCTGTCAGCGTAGAACAGTGGTTCGTGGAAGAAGATCACGCCTTTCTGGTGGGTTCCGCCGAGTGCGTAGGGGCTCCAAATGCGAAGCGCAACACCGCCGCCGAATCGAGTGCCGACTACGACGGTCTTGTTTCGAGGAACTGCCGAAACGACTTCGACTTCTTTGACTACTTCGACTTCCTTCTCGACTTCCTTGACAACCTCGACCTCTTTGACGACTTCCTTCTCAACCTCGACGACCTTTTCAACCTCGACCGTCTCGACAACCTTGACTTCCACTTCTTTCTCGACGACGACCGTCTGAATGATCGTCTCGGGTTCCGGACTACCACAAGCGATAGCGAAACCGAGCGCTGCCACGACCGGCAGCAGGAGCAGACTCAACCGCGTCTTTGAAACGTTAAATCTCAAGCTGGGACCTCCGTTTGATGTCTTTGGGACTTATATGACTTCGACCAGAATCGAACAATTGAAACTGGCGCGTCGTGTTAACGCAACTTTTCAATCCTAAATGTTCCAAACGAATATTCAAACTCAAGCGCGGGTTTGCGCCTCCCCACGAGGCAACCCGAATCACCTTGCGTGTCGTATCGATGAGACAGGTCGTGTGTTGTACGCTGAAATCTCTAGGTGTTCTGGTAACGCATCGGACCGGCGCATGCTGAAAATCCCCAATCCATTCAACCTTTTGAGCGCCGCGCTCAAAATCATTGCTCGTCACCTCCCTTTGCTCACACTAGGTGCGGTGCTGCTCATCGGTTGCACCACGGCTGATCCAACCGCAACACCATCGCCAACCGAAACTCCCGTTCCCACACTTGCGACCGTTCCACCGGCACCCGCCGTGGCCGCGAAAACCGGCGCCGCGACCGTGGAGGAGATGATGGCCGAACCGATCGAACCGTTCACCAACATTGCGCCGTTAGTTCTTGTCGATCCAGAGACCGGCGAAGACCTGTGGATGATCGAAAACCGACACCCTGGCGTCGCCATATTCGACTATGACCGAGACGGCGATATGGATTTCTACGTAACGTCGGCGGAATCGGAAGCACTGTTGCCTGATACGACCGGCGGACCAAACCGCCTCTTCCGAAACGATGGAGACCACGTGTACACCGAAGTTGCCGAACGGGCAGGTGTCGATCTCCCCAGGGCGAACAGCACCGGAGTCGCGGCATGCGACATCGACAACGACGGATACCAAGACCTTTACGTCGCGTCCTACGGTCGCATCGGAGACAACCTCGACTACCGCGCCGCCCGGTTCTACTCCGAACTACCCGACATCATCAAGGATCGACTGTTCAGGAACAACGGTAACGGCACGTTCGAAGAGATAACCGAATCAGCTTTAGGTGACGCTGCCAACCTCCGTTCCGGTTTCAGCGTAGGTTGCGGCGACGTGAACAATGACGGCTGGATCGATATCTTCGTAAGCAACCGCGTCGACCAAGACTTCCTCTGGTTCAATCGCCCCGATCACCACGGACACTACAACGTCCTTTACCTCAATAACGGCGACCTGACCTTTTCAGACATCACTGAAGAGGCCGGGCTAATATATGGGCCGATTCTGATGCGCGATCCTTTCGGTGATGACATCGGGTGGCCTGATCCTGTAACTGGCGAAATCGTGCCTGGATACAACCCTGATCTCATCGACGCTTCGGGTGAATACGTTGGCGAACCGACGGGCCAGACACTTGCAGCGCTTTTCTTCGACCACGACGATGACGGGGACCAAGATATCTGGTTGGCAGACGACGGGAGTAGGCTCAAGGTGTTCAGGAATGACTCCTCCGGGAATAACGTGAAATTTACTCAGATCAGTCGCGCAATGGGAGTAGACATGATGGGTGCGTGGATGGGCTTCGCTTTGGGCGACTACGACAGCGATCTGGACCTCGACATATTCGTTACGAACATCGGATATCACCCGCTGACTCGAGAAGCGCCGACTACTCCTTCCGGCGATTGTGCATACGGGCACCAATACGGATGGGGTACTTGCTTCCATTTCTTGCTCCGGAACGATGGCGTACGCGAAGTTGAAGGCGTCGGAACAGTCGGAGTGTTCAACGACATCGCAGGAGCAACCTACGTCGCGCCCAACGAGGTGATGCCTCCGATGGCCCTCGATCCCACTCAAATCGTGGATGATTGGCAAGTACCCACAGGATTAGCCGCATACGACTTCGGCTTCGGGACAGTCTTCTTCGACTACGAGAACGACGGAGACCAAGACCTTTACTGGCTCGGTGCAATGTCTGACCGTGGCGAAGCTCCGAGCGGTCACTTGTTCCCCGGTGCAGGCCGAATGTTGAGAGGCAACGGCGCCGGCGATTTCCAGGACATCACAGTGGAGGCCAGGCTGTTGGACGTCCTCGGAGTGGACTACTCGGTGCTTGATCCGAAGGACCCGAGATTCGATCGGGTCGAACAGCGCATCAGCCCTGCATTCCACGAGAATGGCAAGGGCCTTGCGAAGGGCGATTTGAACGGCGACGGATACGTTGATCTGATCGGCACTAACAGCAACGGATGTCGATTGGTGGGCCAAGACGAATGCAACTGGGAAGCCGGCCCCCTTTTCATGTGGATGAACGGCGGCGGCGAAAGTAGTTGGTTGACAATCCGTCTCATCGGCGGAATGGCGACGGGCGACACCGGCAGCAACGCAGATGGCATCGGAGCACGCGTTTTGGTCGAGTACTCTGACGCCGGTGGCACCAAATCCGAGCAAATTCAGGAGTTGTCTGGCAGCACAACGTTCCTATCGATGAACAGTCTAGAGTTAACTTTCGGGCTCGGTAAAGCAGTCAACGTAGACAGCATCAGGATCGAATGGCCTAGCGGAGTCGGTCAAGTCGTCGAAAATGTGGCCGTCAACCAGCGCATTGAAATCACCGAAGGCCAACCAGTCAAGTAACCTTGCCTTACCACCTAATACGCCACGAATAAAAGTGCTACAACCCCCAAAACCTGACAATCTGGATCCGCAGATCGAACGTGCGATCGCGATGACTCGCATTATCCGACCGCCGCGCAGGGCATTGTCGACGTTCGGTTCGACCGTTATCCAATATCACGTCGTCTCTCAGCCGGTTTACGAAGGGATATTCGAAGACGAACACAAAGACACCGTCATTAGGCACGGACTAGTCAGGGCAGACCGACCTCAGATAGTGACGCCCGGTTACCTTTCGCGATCTGAGGGTTTCGGGCAGGAGGCCGCGGAGTATCTGGAACACCTAATAAACCGCTTCGGCTCAGATTCCCCCGGTCTGCTTTACAAGTACAAGAACGAACCGCAGTCTACCGACACTGTTGCAGGCGAGCCTTTACAAGTGGCGGCCAAGATCCGCGATGAAATCGAGAGTGACGACAAACCATTGCACACGGTCTTACTCGGTGTGGATGAATTGTGGGATGTCTCGGTGATGAAGTTCATCTACGAGTTCACCAACGAATCGGCGAAATCCAATTTCAGCGAATTGAGCGAGCGGAACCTGTTGGACGACGAAGGTGGAGTGCCCCGCGACGCGCGTCTCCGCATCGAAGACCTGTTAGCTCGAGCGAGTCGTCGAGAAATCGATCCTTCAGATGTCCACGAAGAACTTGTGCGATGGGGACTCTTCGAGGAGTATCAGGAAAGATTCTTCAGGCTGTTTCGGCGCGGCGGCTAACCTTCACGCACCTCAACGCCTGCGCTCGACATCGCGTCGATAGCCGCTTGCGTGTCTCCGAGCTCTAGTTCCACGCCCTTCATGCAGTTCACGTAGACGCGTGTGCTAAAACCCCGATTGCTGGCGTCCAACGCCGTTTCTTTGACACAGTAGTCAGTCGCAATCCCCACGACATCCACGCTAGCGATGTCATGGCTCCGCAAAATGTTCTCCATTGCGGTGTCCGTTGCTGCGTTGGTCTCCGGATCCCGTACCGAGAATCCCGAATAACCGTCTTCACCGCCAGTGCCTTTTCTCAAGAACTTCGCGACCGGTACAACCACTAACTCTCGAAAGAACTCAGCGCCCCATGAATCGCCGACGCAGTGTACCGGCCAGATGCCGCCGTCTTTCGCGAAATGAGGCGTCACTTCTGGGTGCCAATCTTGGGTGTAAACGATCAACCGTCCTTCGGACCGAGCGTCCGCAATCTTGGCGTTGATATTACCGACGACCGTTTCTGCACCGGTCACGTAAAGATTGCCCTTGGGATCGACGAAGTCGTTTTGCACATCGACGACTATCAGTGCGGTTTTGGAGATGGTCACGGTGCTGACTCGTTCGTTTTCAACCTTGAATATCTGGCTAAAGTTTCGCATATCCTATTTGAAGCGCATCGCAAGACCAAGAGCGCTAACCGAACCAAACGAAAGGCTTCAAAAGATGACCGGTCGATATAAGGCGGCGATTGTAGGTTGCGGCGGCATCGCACACGCCCACATGGAGGGCTACTCGATGGTTGATGATGTCGATGTCGTGGCATGCGTCGATCCCATTCCAGAAGCGCGTCAGATGTACATGGACGATTGGGGGATCCCAAGTTCTTATGCCACTTTGGAAGAGTGCGCCTACGACGCCGAACCTGACATCGTCAGCGTCTGCACGTGGCACCTACTGCACGACCCTTTGACCGTGGAAGCCGCCGGCTATCCATCGATCAAAGCCATCATCTGTGAAAAGCCTATGGCGATCGGCATGGGGCGTGCTAACCGAATGGTCGAGGCGTGCGACGCCAACGACACGAAGTTAGTCATCAGCCACCAACGGCGTTTCACGCCTGGCTGGAACAAGGCGAAAGAGCTCGTGGAAGATGGCGCGATCGGCATACCGCTCCGGGTCGACATACGCGTCAAGGAAGGGCTCGCCAACTGGGCGACTCACTCCATCGACGGAGCCAAGTTCATCCTTGGCGACCCTAAACCTCGCTGGGTCATGGGCGCAGTTCAACGCACAACGGACAAGTTCGAGCGCAACACCCCAATCGAGGATTCCTGCATCGGCCTAGCCATGTTCGACGACCCTCTCCAGTTCTTCATCCAATCCGATCTCTGGGACAACAACTGCGATGCCGGCAAGTTCTTCATCCGCGGCACCGAGGGAATGTTGCACGTCCGCGAAACGATCCTCAAACTCTTCAATGCCGAGACTAACGGTTGGCACGATGTCGACCTAAATCTCCAAGAAGGCGACCAAGCAATTGGCGGAAACATGAACGCCAAACAGGTCGAAGAACTGGTCCGCTGGTTGGACGGCGGCCCTGAACACCGCAACGCCGGCCACATCGCACGCGACACCGTAGAGATCATGATGGCGATGTACGAATCGGCTCGACAAAACAAGGTCATCCACCTGCCGATGGAGGAACAGGAGTACCCGCTCGATCTGATGATCGAAGAAGGCAAGGTCGTCGTGGAGGAACCCGGCCGTTACGACATCCGCGGTTTCCTAGACCGCAGCAACGTCGACGAGGCGCGCTACACCCAACTTAAAGACGACGGCATGAGTCACCATCAAATCATGCGGATCCTGCACGACGAGATGGCTCGCGGCTAGCGGCCTCACTCGCTCGAAACGTCTCCCACACACGATTTGCGGAGAATACACACGCTATTTCCGCATATGTGCGGTGATTAGTGTGCATTCGTCCATATATTTGCGGTGAATAGATGCTATAATCACCGCATATGTGGTACAGAACCTACATACACGACCGGTCGGGATGGCCAAACTTCAGTTGGCGACACGACGCGTTGACCGATCTGCTCGCTGACATCAGATACCAGCAGGGCCTGTTACTTGGCCGCATGTCTGGTATCGGATTCGACCTCAAACAGCAAGCGACGTTGGACGCGCTCACCGATACGGTGGTCAAGACGAGCGAGATCGAGGGAGAAGTGCTAGACGTCGATGCGGTCCGCTCATCCGTAGCATCGCGCCTCGGCATCGACATCGGTGGATACATACCGACGCACCGCGACGTCGACGGTATCGTCGAGATAATGATCGACGCCACCGGCCAATTCGATGAGCCATTGACGAGAGACCGTCTATTCGCTTGGCACGCTCAACTGTTCCCTTACGGATTGGGCGGCACAGGACGCATAATCGTCGGCGCCTGGCGGAATGCGGAAACTGGTCCCATGCGTGTGGTATCCGGCTTCATGGGCCAAGAACGGGTGCACTTCGAGGCACCATCCGCAGACCGTCTCGAATCCGAGATGGGGACCTTTTTGCGTTGGTTCAACACTTCTGCTGATCTCGACGACGTGTTGAAGGCCGCCCTCGCGCATCTCTGGTTCGTAACCATCCATCCGTTCGCTGACGGCAACGGACGGATCGCAAGGGCGATCTCTGACATGGCGTTGGCGCGCTCCGACGGTATGGCGCAACGGTTCTACAGCATGAGCGCGCAGATCCGCAAAGAACGCGCCGAATACTATCGGATGCTCGAAACTACGCAGAAAGGCGACCTTGACGTCACGTCGTGGCTGGTCTGGTTCTTGGAATGTCTGGGGCGAGCAATCGAAGTCGCGCATGAAACAGTCGCACACACCATCGCCAAAGTGCAGTACTGGGACGACATCGCAGATGTTCCGCTCAATGAGCGTCAGTACAAGGTCTTAAGACGCGTCGTCAATGGCTTCGAAGGCAAGCTGACTTCGGCGAAATGGGCCAGCATGACAAAGTCATCGCAAGACACCGC
>CAYRHG010000129.1:0-18309 GCA_964424025.1 uncultured Dehalococcoidales bacterium
GCCGTAGGCCGCGACTGCGTTCAATGCGAAAAAGGTGATCCAGGTTTCGAACGGTGAATCTAGGGCGAGATCAGATTCGTCGAGCGTGCATCCCAGCTCCTCGAATACTTGGGCACCAGCTTCGGCAGATTGAGCGACCTCCGAATCCACCACGGCGTACCCGAATCCGAGACTCCAACCAATCCTCAATCCGGCGATGTCCCTTCCGAGGGCAGCCATGAAATCAGGTACCGGCGCTCGCATCGACCCGATGTCCCGGGGATCGTATCCAGACATGACCTGAAGCAGCATTGCGGAATCTGCGACGGTTCGCGATAGCGGTCCTTGCTGTGCCAACAGATTGACCGTCGGTGGTCCGTCTAAGCCCGGATAGCTGGAAACCCTACCCTGCGTCGGTTTGATCCCGTAAGTCCCGCAGAAACTCGCCGGGATTCGAATTGACCCGCCGCCATCTCCTCCGGTCGCCACTGCGCATAGACCAGCGGCAACCGCGGCGGCGGCTCCACCGCTCGATCCACCGGATGTCCGTTCGGGATTCCACGGGTTCCAGCAAGATTTTCCGAGGCGATTCTCGGTGGCACCCAAATGTCCGAACTCCGGCGAGTTCGTCTTTCCCAGCATTACTGCACCCGCATCCAAGATGTGCTGAACGCTCGTGCCGTTGGCTTCGGGGACGCGATCTTTGTAAGCCAGCGAACCGCCTGTGGTTCGGACCCCCTTGGTCATCTGGAGGTCCTTCAGCGATACCGGCAATCCATGCAGCGGTCCTAGACTCTCGCCGTGCGCTGTCGCCTCGTCAGCCTGCGCCGCCTGATCGAGCGCGAGTTCGGGAGTAACCGTCACATACGCATTGAGTTTTGGATCAAGTTCTTCGATGCGCGCAAGGTACAGCTCGGTAAGTTCCGTGGAGGAAACCTCACGATTGGAGATGAGCGTTAAGAGTTCAGTTGCGGGAGTGAAGGCGAGATCTGCGTCTGATTCCGGCATTTCGAATCGCTTTCGGCAATAACGGCGGGACTACCGGCCGAAGGCGTAGCTATCCCTGCGCGGGTCTGCGCCACCGGACAGCACGCCGGTTTCGTGGTCGACCGTAATCGCTGTCATCGCGCCGCCGGTCGGCGTCCAGTTGTCCAGTACGTGAAGATCGTGTCCGAGGCCGACCAACTCCGCGGCGACTGCTGCATCGATCCGACCTTCGAGGTCCAATCGCCCCGGTAAGTAAGTGTGTGGCCAGAAGGAGTTGGGGAAGTTCCATGTGGCGAAGCGCGGCTCTTCGATGGCTTTTTGCGGATTCATGCCGTGTACCGCGATGTTGAGGAAGAGTTGCACCATCGACGTGCATTGGGTGTCGCCACCGGGTGTACCGAATGGCATCAACAGCTTTCCATCTTTGAACGCGATCGCTGGGTTCGGCGTGAGTCGCGGTCGTTTCCAGGGTTCGAGGCACGAAGGATGTTCGGGATCGAGCCAGGTCTGGGAGCCTCGTGACGACATCTGAATGCCGAGTCCGGGAACGATCGGGCTGGGAGCGAGTGGATCGCTCGGAGTGGCCGAGAAGGCGTTGCCCCACTGGTCGACTGCGCAAACGTAACTCGTGTCTTGCATCCTGCCAGCAGATGCGCCCGCCATGGCGACAGCCGGTGCGCCATTTCGTGAAACGCCTTGGTACGGCCACGGGTTGCCCGGATCTGGCATCTCGGGAAAGGCGTTAGTCATATCGATGTCGGCGCGTCTCGACGTTGTGTAGCCCTTTGACAACAGGCCTTCAATCGGGACGTCTACGAGATCGGGATCACCGTAATAGGCGTGTCGGTCAGCGTATGCGAGGTTGAGTGCCTGCGTTACCAGATGGATGTACTCAGCCGAGTTGTGGCCCATCGCGGCAAGATCGTCGTCTTCGAGCATCTGCACCGTCTGAGCAACAACGGGTCCTTGGCACCAAGCGTCGCAGGTGTAGACCGTGTACTCACGGAACTTTCCTGACACCGGTGATTCGATCTTCACCGAGAATTCAGCCAAGTCCTCCATCGTGATCCATCCGCCCTCGCTGTCAGAGAACGCGATCATCTCTTCCGCGATGTCGCCTCGGTAGAACCTGTCGCGAGCTGCCCTGAGCGCGGTTTCACGCCCCAGATGTGATGCGCCTTGCTCAGCTTCGATTAATCGCTTGAACGTGCGCGCCAAGTCCGCTTGCACAAGAATCTCCCCGGGGCGCGGCGGACGACCTTTGGGCATGTAAATCTCGCGCGTCGACGGCCACAGCGCCACTCCGCCTTCGTGATCGTCCTCGGTCGTCTGCAATCCTTCACAAAGATAAGCCGACACCGGAAAACCGTTCGCCGCCAGCTCCATGGCCGGAGTGACAACCTGCTCGAAGGTCATCGTGCCGTACTTTTCGATCGCGGTGATCCACGCGTCAGGGGCTGCCGGTACGACGGTACGCAGCACACCAGTCGGGATTTGACCGCCGTGGTGTTTTTTGAAATATTCGATGCTCGCAGCGCGTGGCCAGCGACCGAGGCCGCTGATCGTGATGACTTCGTCAGACGCAGCGTCGTAGATCGCAATGGGTGCTACACCGCCGAAGTTCGTAGCACTCGGAAGCGTCACGTTGATGGCGATACCTGCGGCCACGCCAGCGTCAATGGCGTTGCCGCCTTCTTCGAATATGCGATATCCCGCGGCTGCCGCGAGGTAGTGGCCCGCAGAGACCATGTGGGAAGTGCCCATGATGGGCGGTCGGTATGTGTCTAGTTTCTTGGGCATCTCATTCCTCTTCGCTCGACTCAGACCCTGAGACGCGCTCCGTTGCGAGCGGCCACGGCACGAATTATACGCCGCGTCTCACGAGTTTAGGATGGGTTCATGCAGCTTCAGGAGTCACGGAGCGCACACAACCTCGTTCTGGTCGCATTAGGCAACAGCTATCTCGCGATCGAACCCGCGCTCAAAGAGAACAGCTTGGGCAAGGCGATGAGAAACAGCTTTGTCCTCGGATGCGCAGCTTACGCCACGTACATCGTGCCGATATACCTTAATCTCTCCACCTGGCCTACGATTCTGGTACCGATCGATATTCTCATCGGCGGATGCCTAAGCCTGATCACGTCAACGGTGGTCACTTATGTGACGCTCCGACGCAGAAAGTCGCGGTAGCACTCAGAATCAACTGACACTACCAGCGCAATGACGCGGTAACGCGCATATTCTGATTCAAAACAGGCGCATTGTTATTCGATGATGCATACCCCAATCCTTACCAATAAATCTCAGTGAAATCTCTAGCCCTTCCAATCCCGGTTTTTCCCCGCTCACAGATGCTAGAATCTGCGCGGCATTCATTCAGGTAGTCGCATCCTTTTATTAGATCCGACGAGATCGAATCGAAAGCTGGGGTGGTAGGTCACGCCGATGAGCACTACGAAAGAGTTCGATCCAGTAACGCTGGAGATCCTGTGGAACCGCTTGATCTCCATTGCAGACCAATCCGCGACTACACTCGTACGCAGTTCGTTCTCGACTGTCGTGCGTGAGAGCAACGATTACGCCTGCGTACTGATGGACCGCAACGGCGACACCCTTGCGGAGAATCGAGGTTCAATCCCTTCCTTTGTCGGCACCATGTCGCGCACCGTGAAGCACTTTCTTCGTCGTTTCCCCCCCGAGACATGGAAGCCAGGCGACGTGGTTATCACGAACGACCCTTGGATGGGCACTGGTCATCGTCCCGACTTTTCGATGGCAACACCTGTGTTTTTGAACGGCGAACTGGTGGCATTCTCCGGCATCATCGCCCACGCCTCCGATGTAGGGGGATCGATCTTCTCCGCCGATAACCGCTCAGTATTCGAAGAAGGTCTCGGTGTTCCACCGATGAAACTCTTCTCCGAAGGCAAACCAAACGAAGACCTTTTCCAGATGATCCGTTACAACGTGCGGGTCCCTGAACCTGTGATAGGCGACTTCATGGCCATGGTGGCTGGATGCGAAGTTGCGGGACGGCAACTCGTGAGTTTCATGGATGAGTACGGCGTTGAGATGCTGGAGGCGTTGAGCCAGAATATCCAGTCGAGGGCCGAAGATGTAATGCGCCAGGCAATACGAAAACTGCCCGACGGGACATACTCACACACCATTTCTCTCGATGGCTTCGACGATCCGATACAGATCGCCTGTGCCATCACCATAGACAAAGACGAGTTAGAGGTCGACTTCCAGGGAACTTCTGAACAAGTGGACCAAGGAGGTGTAAACGTAGTTTACGCCTACACATGGGCATTCACCACTTACCCACTCAAATGCGTCCTTGACCCACTCACATACCGCAACGAGGGGTCCTACCGACCATTCTCCATTAAGGCACCAGAAGGTAGCATCCTCAACGCAACCTATCCAAGAGCTGTGTCGTCACGACATCTTACGGGACATTGCATCACCGCCGCGGTGTTCGGCGCACTCGCACCAGTGATACCTGACACGGTGCTCGCCGACTCTGGTTCGACGCCACAATACATTTCGTTCTTTTCCGGTGTGGACGGCGCTATGCGTCCGTTCTCCCTGATGCAGTTCTTGAGCGGTGGAATGGGTGCAAGCACCACCGAAGACGGTGTCCACTGCTGCCCATTCCCCACCAACTCGGTTCCTGGTTCCGTCGAGGTATCCGAGTCTGTCTCACCGCTCGTGTTCTGGAAGAAGGAGCTTTTGACAGATTCCGGCGGACCGGGGCGCTATCGCGGTGGGTGCGGGCAGGATGTCGTAATCGAGGTCAACTCGCCCACACGCTCTGAGTTGTCGGTGATGTCCGAGCGCTGGGACTTTCCTGCTGAGGGGCTAAGCGGTGGCAAAGCAGGAGGGCGAGCGGGGGCCTTTGGCATCGCGAACGGATCAAACAGCGACGAGCGCACACTCCCTTCCAAGGGGCGCACCGCACTTGGTCCGGGCGAAGTCATACATTTGGTAACCGCCGGCGGTGGTGGCTACGGAGAACCCGAAGAACGCGACTTGGAACTGGTGATCAATGACCTCCGCAACAACCTAATCTCGGAAACCGCGGCCAAAGAGATTTACGGCATTGATCGACGGAGCAGTAGTTAGATGCCCGAAGTTCGGCTCGGCGTAGATGTAGGCGGTACGTTCACCGATTTCGTCGCCTACGACTCGGATACGACCTCCTTTTCCGTCGGAAAGACCATCACCACGCCGCAAGACCTCGCCGTCGGGATTATCCAAGGCACCCGCGAGATGGCAGAACGTTCCGGCTTCCAGGTCAGCGACGTCGCACATGTCACGTACGGAACGACGCTCGTAGCCAATCTTTTGCTGGAACGCAAAGGCGTGAAGGTCGGATTAATCACCACCGAAGGCTTCCGAGACGTCTTAGAAACCGGGACTGAGCAGCGGTACGACATGTACGACCTGACCGCCAGACGTGCCGAGCCGCTAGTTCCGCGGCACCTCAGGAGGACTGTACCGGAGCGCGTCCGTTGGGACGGTCAAGTGCTTGTGCCCCTCAATTCAGAGTCGCTGGATCAGATAGTCGCCGATTTTCGGTCTGACGGAGTGGAAACAATCGCCATAGCGCTACTACATTCGTACCGTAACCCCTCGCACGAAAGGGAGATCCGTGAATACCTGAGCAAGCGCTATCCCCAGTACAACGTGTCACTGTCCTCCGACATCGCACCCGAGGTGCGCGAGTATCCGCGCACCTCCACAACCGTCGCTAACGCCTACGTGGCCCCACCGTTACGCAAGCACCTGTCGGAAATGGAATACGGGTTGAGGTCATTGGGTTTCGACGGCATCATCTACTTGATGCTTTCAGAAGGCGGCATAACCACATTGGATGCCGCACGGTCTTTCCCGGTCCGACTCATCGAGTCCGGACCGGCGGCCGGCGCGATCGCCGCGGCCTACTACGGAGAGACACTCGGATACCCAAACCTGTTGTCATTCGACATGGGAGGCACCACTGCGAAGCTGTGCCTGATCACCAACGGCTCGCCGTCGCGCACCAATGAATTCGAAGCGGCTCGCGAGCATCGTTTCAAGAAAGGAAGCGGCATCGTTCTGAAGGTCCCCGCGATCGACATGATCGAGATAGGAGCCGGAGGCGGCAGCATCGCCTATATTGACCCCTTGGGGCTGATGAAAGTCGGACCGCGAAGTGCAGGCGCCGACCCAGGGCCCGCGTGTTACGGATTGGGCGGAAAAGAGCCGACCGTGAGCGACGCCGATCTGGTGTTGGGGCTTCTCAACCCTGACTACTTCCTCGGGGGAGAGATGGCACTAGATCCCGACGCCGCTCGGACAGCGATCGAGGGTCGACTCGCGCTACAGATGGGCATGAGCGTGATCCGGACAGCACGAGGCATCCACGAAGTCGTCAACGAAAACATGGCTACCGCGGCTCGAATGCACGCCGCCGAGCAAGGGATCGATATCCGAGGCAGCGCACTCGTTGCGTTCGGGGGTGCCGGTCCGCTACACGCGTACGGAGTAGCCAAACTGCTCGGCCTCAAAAAGGCGATCTGCCCGTTGGGTGCAGGCGTCATGTCGTCATTGGGAATGCTCGTCGCTCCGAAATCGTACTCTTCCGTGCAGAGCTACATCAGCCAACTCGACGACGTGAGCTGGGACCATGTAAACGACATCTTCAAGTCGATGGAAGCCACCCCCGTTGACCTCCTCAAGTCGGCTGGAGTGAAAGCTGAGGACATCAAAATCGAACGCAGCGCGGACATGAGGTACGTGGGTCAAGGATTCGAGATAGCGGTGCCCGTGCCCAACGGAAGCCTCGGGCCTGAATCGCATGACGAACTCGCGGCGGCCTTCGATGCTACGTACGAGGCCATGTTCGGGCGCGTGTTGAACGAAGTTCCTGTAGAGACGATAACTTGGCGCGTGATAGCCTCTGAGCCTCCGCCACGTCCCGAAATACGATTCCAATCTGGAAGATCAGACACCAATTCGGAAGCGATCAAGGGAGAGCGCCCCGTATTCCTCAACGAAAAGAACGAGTTTGTCGATTGCCGGGTATTTGATCGATATGGCCTCGACCCACAAGCGACTATCACTGGCCCTGCGATCGTTGAAGAGCGGGAGTCGACCGTCTTCGTCGGCCCGGACGCAAACTGCACCATTGATGAACATCTGAATCTTGTGATGTCGTTGGGATAGGGCACGTTCAAAAAGAGGCAACTTCATCTGATCATGACACTTCATCCTCAACAACTCCGCATGGTGATTGACAAGGAAGCGGTGTGCCAGCTACCCGATGTTGTAGTGTCTACCGACTACGTGTTGCGCCAATATCGATCCGGTGATGCTGACAGTTGGGCCGACGCGCTCCGACAGGGGGGATTCACCGACTGGACCGAGGCAAAAGTGCTGGGATACTTGAAGGACGCAGAGCGCAGAGAAGGATCGAGCCTCGCAGAGTTCGGTGGGCGAATCGTAGCCGCTGCTTTCGCATCAAGGCTCGGTAACCAAACCCATAATCCCGGTAATGTTGTCGCCGAACCTTCAAACATCGGCGTTCTAGACTTCGTGGTCACGCACCCTGAACATCAAGGTCGTGGTTTGGGCAAGTTCACATGCACGGCAGTGGCCAAGTTTCTAGTGTCCCGTGGTTGTGCGACGATCGAACTGGGAACCGACGACTGGAGGCTGCCGGCGATCCACGTTTATCTTTCAATGGGTTTCCGACCTGTTATGAATAGGAGCGACATGCCGGAACGCTGGGCGGCCGTGATTGAAAAACTGAAGGAGAGTGGACGTGACCACACTTAGATTGGGACTCGCCGGGCTGGGCCACGGCGACACACTGTTACAGGCCAACAACCCCGAACATGAGTTACCGATCCGCGTCACCGCGCTGTGCGACATCAACGAATACCGTCTCGAAGCGGCGTCGAAAAAACATGGTATCGAAGCAACCACCACCGATTTCGACGAACTCGCGGCGCGTGACGATATCGACATCATCGGCATTTACACGCCCGGACCGCTCCACGCCAAGCAGATCCTCACGGCGTTGGAGAATGGCAAGCACGTGATGGTAACCAAGGGCATGGTCTACACCATGGACGAGGTGGAGAGCGTGGTGGAAGCCGTGGACCGTACGGGATTAGTGCTACTAGTCACACAATCGATGCGCGGACGTCTGGGCTTCATTGACGCGAAACGCGCATGCGATGCTGGCGAGATCGGCGAACTGTTCATGGCTGAGGCGCACTATGTGCATGACCTGAGGCCCGTATACAAGCAGACGCCGTGGCGCGTTTCTATGCCTCAAGACCTGATCATGGGTGGTGCTTGTCATCCGATAGACCTCCTTCGGTGGTTCATGGGTGACATTGATGAGGTCCACTGTGTCGGCCTGCGTAGTGGAGTCGCGCCCGAGTATCCACAGGAAGACTGCTTCTTCATCAACGTCAAATTCGCGGACGGCAAGATCGGACGCGTGGCAAACCTGCTTGGCATGGTTCATCCGGCAGGTGAGCGGGCGAACAGTCTCACGGTTTACGGAACCAAGGGAACGATCCGCGACAACGTGAAGACGTTGGACGCTGATGGCGATCTGCCCCAGCGCGAGTATCACACTCATCTGCCTCCGCACGGAGGTCACTCGGGAGAGATGGTCATCATGATGCGTCACATGGCTGACTGTATCCAGAACGGAACACAGCCCTGGGTGGGAGTGCGAGAAGGTGCGAGAGTGGTATCTACAGGGCTCGCATGCTGGGAGTCGCTCCGCACTGGCAATGCGGTGAAGGTTCGCAACGATTTCTGAGATGTCAACACTCCGCTACGAGCCGGACGAAAAATGTCCACCTTGGGTCGCGGTTGGTACTGCGTTTCAAGGGGTTACGTTGGTGCTTGCACCGACGATTCTGGTAGTTGCGATCACGGTGCGATCAGCAGGTCAGGATGCGGGGTTTCTGAATTGGGCAGCATTCGCGACGTTGATCATCGTCGGGTTGATGATGGTGTTGCAAGCTGCGAAGATCGGTCGGTTGGGGGGCGGACATTTAGTGATCTGCGGGGTGACCACGAACTACATCGCGGTGTCAGTCATCGCGCTGAGTGAGGGCGGTCCGACGATGGTGGCGAGTCTAGTGGTGTTGTCGGGGATTTTTTATTGCGCCATCGCTATGTGGCTACCATTGCTCCGCAAAATCATCACGCCGACAGTGGCGGGTACTGTTTTGATGCTGATTGCCGCGGTAACGTTGCCGTTTGCAATAGATCTGATCAACGAAGTCCCCGAAAGCGCGCCGCCTTACGCAGGCACGGTTGCTGCCGGTATAACTGCTCTTTTCACCGTTGCCCTAGTGTTGCGCGCACCTAGATTATGGAGGCCATGGTCCATCTCTTTGGGAGTAATCGCTGGTTGCATTGCAGCGGCGCTGATGGGGATTTACGATGCCGGTGCTTTCGTTTCGGCAGCGTGGTTCGGCATTCCAGAGATCAGATTTCCGGGGTTAGACCTGATGCCCAGCATCGAGTTTTGGGCACTGCTGCCGATGTTTTTGATCGTTACGTTGATACAGGCTATCAAGAACATCAGCGACGGCATGATCGTCCAACGTGTTTCTCGTAAGGTGCCTAGGGCTACCGATTTCCGTCTGATTCAAGGGTCGATCTATGCCAACGGAACTGGGATCTTGATGTCTGGAGTCGCTGGTACTCCACCAACTTCGACTTATCCGTCATTGACAGTTCCACTAGTCAATGTAACTGGAGTTGCGACGCGAAGCGTCGGGTATGCGATGGCTGGCATCCTGCTGTTGATCGCGTTCCTACCAAAAATCAACGGCGCGTTGCTGACTATTCCGAACCCTGTGTTGGGGGGCTTCTTGGTCTTCGCGCTGGGGCTCGTATTCATCGAAGGCATACAAACCCTAGTGCGAGCCGGTCTGGATCCTCAGAAGTCGATGGTGGTCGGTCTCGCGTTTGGGATAGGCCTTGGGATGCAACACGAAAATCTTTTGGCTGGTTTCTTGCCGGAACCGTGGGGAACGTTGCTTGGAAACGGCATTACCGTCGGTACTGTCACCGCCATTATCCTGACCACGTTGGTAGACCTCTCCAGAGCACGGCCACAACGCCTTGAAACTACCTTGCAATTGTCGGCATTAAAGGAACTCGACGAGTTTCTACAAAGCGTTGCATCCGAGCTGGGCTGGGAGTCCGGACCAACAGAAAAACTCCGATCCGCGGGCGAAGAGGCAATTCAAGTGCTGTCCAACTCGCACTCAGATCAGAAAGACGACAATTCGCCCCGGTTGATTATCACTGCGCGCGCAGAAAACGGAGATGTGGAATTGGAGTTCACAACGGTCTCGGATGAAGCTAATATCGAGGACCGTCTTGCCTATCTTGAAGACGAACCCGAAACCGTTAATCCATCCGATATTTCGTTTCGCCTGCTACGACACTACGCGTCTTCTGTCAGACATCAGAAGTATCAAAATGTAGACATCCTGACCATCATGGTCGGAGGATAGGATCGACGAACTCAAGCATCGTCTCGACGCACTCCTCGGGCTGCTCCAGCTGGAGGAAATGCGTCGCCTCTGGCAAGAAGTCATAGTCGACGCCGATCGCATCGCTGAGGTCGAGTGTGGGCAAATACGAGTATGGCAAAGTAGGGTCCGCGCCGATCACCTTCATCGGACACTTGTACGATGCGAAATTTATCAAGACTGCATACACGCTGGCATACTCGATGATTTGTGCTTCGTATTCTCTCGGACAACGCAGCTGGAAACCGGATCCATCATCTGTGGCTCTGAGCGTGGTCCTCACGAACAGATCAGGCACACCGGGGACAACCTTTTGGAAATTGGGCAAATATGGAAGGATTGAAGACAGGTCTTCCAAGGTTTTGAAGCGAGCAGCGCGTTGCCTGGCCAACGTTGCGACCTTCTCAGCGACTTCGTCGAAATCGAAGTAACTTCGTCCGGGTTTGCAGAGCGGGGGGTCGAATAGTACCCAACCATCGAATCGGGCACCCTTGTTTGAGGTCAAAAGCATCGCAAGAGCGGATACTGAGTGATAGACCCCGATCTTAGGTTTGGCTCCAAAGAGTCTGTCGATGCCGTCAACGACAAGATCGTGATCGCTGGCAAAGTCCGTCATCGTGTGATTCTTCATGCTGGTTACGCGATTCCAACCATGGTTTCTCAGGTCGTAGACCACCAAGTCGAAATCGTCGAGCAGCAGCGACCAAAACGGATAGTAGAGATCTATGGCGAGACCATTGCCGTGGCTCAAGACGAGACGTGGGCCGTCAGGGTTGCCGTGCCGCCGCAACGTGATCTTCGTGTCCTCATCGACCTGCACATCCGCGGTCTGGCGGGGTTCAGGCAGGTTCCATACTTTGTTGGAATTCGTAGTCATCTACTGATACTGAAAATACAGCCGAATCAAGCTGCATTCAATCAACCATATACGCCAATGCGGCTGCAAACTTTACAGTGCCCAGATTGACCAGCCGCCAATTGCGCCTGCTGATCCGCCTGAACTGTGTAATGCAACTACGACTGCCTTCTCTCATCTCGCGAGGGACTTCGATCTCGCTTGGTTCTGGTCCGGACATCCCTACGCCTACTGCTTTTAGCACCGCCTCCTTGACTGTCCAAAAATCGAAGAACAGGTTGTTTTTTTCTCCGCGATCGCTGATCGACGCGATTTGCGCTTTCTCGTCGGTGCTAAGGACTGTCGATACCAGTAGATCGAGGTTTGGGTGGTGCCTACGAAACTCGACGTCCACACCCAAGGCTGGCGCTTCACCCATTGCAATTAAACCGTAATCGCCGCTGTGACTGACATTGAACCCGAATTCAATGGGTTCGTTTCGGACGAGCGCGTACGGCTTGTCGTGATCAGCCGTCCCAAACTTCAGATCATCATTCGAGCATCCTATGCGTAGGCAGAGAATTGAACGCAGAGCGGCCCGACACAAAGCGAAGCGGCGTTTGGGACCCGGAAAAACGAACCTTTGTGATCGCTCCGACTCTTCCTCGTCGAGCATACGTATCGCTAATGCTTCGCGACTTTCATCCTCCGACACGTCCACCTTGTAGACAACCACATCATCGATCGATCTGTATTCCCGCCACCACCGCTCATCAACGGGAATCATATCTTCGAATCAACTAGTCAATATTGAGAATTCATACGGATCCGTCGCGACGACCAACACCATAAATCGGTGAAGGCTAATCGTTGCGACGGACCGAATTTCAGTCAGGTTGTCGGTTTTAGCCGTCTATCCGATCGACCAATGCCTGCAAGGTCGGGATGTTCGCGCAATCTTCGACTGTAAGCGACAAGTCGAACTCGTCGTTCGCCAGTTTCGCGAACGCCACTACGTCAACCGACGAAACGCCGAGGTCGGTAAGGCCGACGTTCAAATCGTCTCCAACATTGACCGGCTTTCCGTCAACTTCCAGATTATTGCTCACCATTGCACGGAGTCGATCCGCTGTGGATGCCATGGGTATTTACCCTCCTGTTATTTTCTTGGCGCTAAAGAGCGATTGTAGCAATTAATTGCGTCACTTCTTAATTGAAAGGAGATTAAGCACTTTTATCGCCTGAAAATTCCCTGCGGCCTATCGTATTGTCCGTTTGGTTCGCGGCGAGAACCGTCCTGAGTGCATGTCGTTCTAGAACCAGTGCCGCCGACGCTGGAAGGGGTACAGCGGCAGTGCCACTCGACGCCTATTTTCACCGGCGAACAATCCTTCCCACGTCAACTCGAGACCAGATTCGTATGCTTTTGCAATTGCACTGACGAATGCGCCGTTCAAATGTCTGTCTTCTTCGCTGTCTATGGAAACATCCACAGCGCCGATCACTGCCGGCCAATCCGAATTGACTCCCGAATCAATCTCTTGAGCGAACTGCAACACCAAATCAACCTGTCCTGAGGCTAACTCTCGTCGAATCGCATCAGACGCCAGCACCTGATCGGGTTGATTGGACCAATGTCTTACATCCATCAGGTCGTCACCCCCGATTCTCCTTCCAGTTGAGGCACTGAACAACGGGACCATCGGCTCCGACCACGCGATTTGGCTCAAGACTGTATTCAGCGCTTCCGACGCGCCCTCGAACGACTCGACCCCGGCTCTCGCGGCTGCGAGCATACCGAGTGCGGCCGACAGTCGCAGACCATCTTCAAGATCGAACATCTCCGCCGCTTGCACCGCATTCACTTCGCCAAGTCCACCACCGAACACTAGCCTCGGGGTCACTCCGACGCTGGACCATAGGGCCGTTAAGGCACAATCGAACGCATAGATGGCAGGCACTATGACCGTAGGATCATCTTCCACATTCGACGATTGGGACTGACCAACTAAAACATCCAGCAAGGAATCTCCGCGTAGTTCTCGGTACACGAATTCGCACCGATCGAAAATAGAACGCACTGCTGGTTCAGTTTCGTAAAGCTCTTTGGCGATGTCGAGACGCCGTGCTCCATCACCAAGGTAGATGGAGGCCACTCTCCTAGCCGCACGTTCAGGACTTCCGTTATCGGCGACGCTGTTGTCCACCACATGGTTCAACCCGCGCAACAAAGATTTGACATCGTCGAAGACGACACCAGCGCGGTGTTCGAAATGACTCCTGCCGACTCCTGCGGTCCAAGCCAAATCAGACAACCAACCGTCCGAAACCGCTTCGTTTTGCGTTTTCAATAGGTCTACGTAACGAATCGCAAGGTCGTGAAGTGCTTCGGCTGATCGGCCAGACAACGGGAGAAGGCGAACTGCCCGCGGTTTGTTATCTGCTTGGTCGTTCCCCGCAGCCTCTTGAGGCACTCCATTGGTTGAAACCGAAATATTGCGGGGGATTCCAACTGGCAACTTCGCCAAGCCATTCGACCCGTCGGCATCCCGGTAGCCTTCGACCAACACGTGGGCGTTGGTTCCAGACATGCCGAACGCGTTGACACCAGCGATCGGCGCTCGACCGGTTCCGTTGGGCCATTCCGTTTTGTCTGCTGTCACTCTTACCGGCAACTCACCCCATTCGACGTGTGGATTAGGGTCTTCAAAGTGCAGATGCTTGGGAATAACACCCTCGTTCATCGATAGCACCGTCTTTATCAAGGCCGTGACCCCTGCCGCCCACTCAGTGTGACCAAGGTTCGACTTGACAGATCCGACTAGCAACGGTTGATTCGGGTCGCGTCCTTCACCGTACACTGACGCGGCAGCGTTCAACTCGATAGGGTCGCCCAATTGGGAACCTGTGGCGTGAGCCTCCAAGTAGTCGACTTCAGATGGTGCGATCCCAGCCTGCACGAGAGCTTCGCGCATCACACGTTCTTGGGCCTGTCCGTTCGGGACTGTAAGACCGGCACTAGCCCCGTTCTGATTGACTCCGGATCCACGAATTATCGCCCAGA
Source organism: uncultured Dehalococcoidales bacterium (assembly GCA_964424025.1). Lineage (GTDB taxonomy): Bacteria > Chloroflexota > Dehalococcoidia > Lucifugimonadales > Lucifugimonadaceae > Bin127. The sequence goes on from CAYRHG010000129.1 coordinate 14,429, forward strand.
TGCGGTCGCCATCAGCCTCGGCGTCGCTCAACCGCTTCAACACAACCATGCCGCAAGCCTCTCCACGAACGTAACCATCGGCACCGGCATCGAAGGGGCAACAAACGCCGGTTGGCGACAACATCCCCACATCCATCATGAAACGCGAGACCGGACGCGACAGAGCCAAGTTGACGCCGCCTGCGAGCGCCATGTCTACTTCTCCGTGCTGCAGACCGACCACGGCTTGATGTACTGATGCGAGCGATGAAGCACAAGCCGCGTCTACTGGCAACGCTGGGCCTTCTAGCCCCAAAGCGAATGCCACTCGGCCTACCGTCACGCTACCCGTCGTTCCTAGATAGCTGTCCGCCCTTCCACTGGCTTCGATCAAATCTCGATACTCGCTGCCGCCTACACCTGCATAGACCCCGGTTCGGCTCCCTCTCAGCCCGCCTGGATCAATCCCCGCATCCTCAAGCGCCTCCCAACTCGTCTCCAGCAACATGCGCTGGCGGGGGTCCATCAACCTGGCTTCTATAGGAGAAATCCTGAAGAACCTCGAATCGAAGAGGTCGATATCGGACAGGAACGCACCTCTTCGATAGGCAAGATCATCAGCGTTTGGGTCTCCAACCGCGCCTTCCCAAGATCCAGTATCCCGACGTCCATCGGTAACCGCGTCCGTTCCAGCTTCCAGCATCTCCCAGAACTGCGAAAGATTGTCGGCGCCCGGGAAACGTCCAGCCATACCCACGATGGCGATTCCGTCTTGGTTGCGCTGCAAATCCACGGTCGGTTCAGGCGCCTCCGGCGTCGATGCGACGGCAATCGAGAATACCTGCTTCTCTTCGCCGATGTCGCCCAGCTCCTCAGCGAGATGTCGAGCCATTTCAGATACGTTTGGGTAGTCGAAAACAATGGTGTTCGAAGCAACGTATTCACCATCAAATGCTCGGTTCAAACGGTTCCTCAACTCGACGGCCATTAGTGAATCCATTCCCAAGTCGAAGAATCCAACTGTTGGCGATGGCGAAGAGGTCAACCGCAAAACGGCTTGTAACTCCCGCTGCACGAACGACACCAATACTTCTTCACGTTCGCTCGTTTGAGCACTTCTCAACTGCGACATCAGATCTTCAGACGAAGCATCTGCGGCTTTGCTGTCAGACGAAGTTGAGGAGATCAGTTCTTCTACCAATGCAGGCGGCTCTGTCACGGCCTCCTCGAAGACTGACCAGTCCATCGACATCACGACTGATGTCGTCGTATCCTCCTTCACGAGTTGTTCGAGCGCTCGAATGCCTTGTTGCGGGGTGAACCAGCGTCCACCTAGGGCGGCGCGTCGACTCTCGATTCGCTCGCGCTGTTCTGCGGCCTCGCCGATCTCGGACCAAGCTCCCCAGGCGATGCTCTGACCCGGGAGACCAAGCGCGCGACGATGCCCTGCTAGCTGATCCAGAAACGCGTTTGCGGCTGCGTGGTTTGACTGGCCCGGATTCCCCATCACCCCGACCCGGCTCGAGAACAGGATGAACAGGTCTAGATCGCGGTCCAATGTCGCTTTATGCAGGTGCCATGCCCCTATGATTTTTGGCCATAGCACTTGCTCAAAGCTCGCCCAGGTTTGATTTGTCAGTGCGGCGTCCGACAGCACGCCGACGCTATGGATGACTCCGCCGAGGGGCGGCATATTGGTATCGATGCGCGTTAACATCGCATCGATCGCAGACGTGTCGGTCACGTCGGCTAACTCAACTTCCACATTTACGCCGCGGCTACGCAACGTTCTGATGGCATCGTCCGCTTCTGAGTCGGGCTCGCGACGACCATTCAGCACTATAGTGCCAGCACCATGGTCGGCCAACCAATCGGCGACCGCGAGACCGATACCTCCGAGTCCGCCTGTCACCAAGTAGGTGCGGTCCTGACGCAACCCGCCTTTCGCTAGCGGCTGAGGTGTCAATACGATCTTTCCGATATGTCGGGCGGACCGCATGAAGCCTAACGCCGTACCTGCCTCTGCGAGTGGCCAACGACTGTGGACTATGGGCGCAACCTCGCGGTTCGATATTTGCTCCATCACCTCGCGTAGAACTTCCCCGACCAAGTCCGGTTCGGTTTTTTTAAGCACGTCGAGCTCCAAGATGGCGTAGTCCACATCGGGACGAAGTGCTGCCATCTCCGCTTCGGTCAGGATGTCTCTACGAGCCAATTCAACGAATCTGCCGCCACGCGCAAGGCAAGACAGGCTGGCATCGATGAATCCCTCGCTCGTCAGGCTGTTAAGAACGACGTCGATTCCTGCCCCTCCGGTCACTTCGAGGATTTCGTTCCCGAAGTCAGTTGTGCGACTGTCAAAGATATGTTTGACGCCCATCGAGCGCAGGAAATCGCGTTTCGGCGCGCTGGCGGTGGCGAACACTTCTGCTCCAGCGGCTTGTGCTAACTGGATGGCTGCTATGCCTACTCCACCGGCACCTGCGTGTATCAGTACGCGGTCGCCTGCCTCGAGTCCCGAATATCGATATGACAGAGCAGCGGACACGTACGCGCTCGGTATGGTGGCAAGGGATGAAACTGACATTCCTTCCGGAGCTGGTGCCACCAGGGCCTCATGGGTGATCATCTCGGGGGCGAAGGCGCCGAATCCGAGGCCTACTACGCGGTCTCCAACCGCCATGCTGGAAACGTCAGAACCCACATCGACAACATGACCGCACAGCTCCCTGCCGAGATCGCCCTCTTCAATGAATCCCATCGAACGGAACACGTCCCAGAAGTTGAGGCCTGTCGCCCCAACGGCAACTCGGACCTCTCTGGGTTCAAGAGAACGTGGTGGCAACTGCTTAATTGCAGGGCGGTAAAAATCCCCGTCCGGGTCTGGGGCCAATACCCAGTTGTTACCCTCCGGCAGATCAAGACGCGCGTCTCCTTCTTCATGCCTTACTAGACGCGCCGCATAGCGTTGTCTTGAACGATAGGCGATGTGGTTTTCCTCGTCTGGAAATAGCAGCTCATCCACGATTTCAGTCGGCTCGCCAGTCGCGTTGGGGTCCAAGTCGACCATCTTGGGCCGGAGGTGAGATGCCTCCAGCGCCAAAACTTTGCCGAGCCCCCAAAGAATCGAACCGGCAAGCTCTCCTGAACTCTCGCGTTCCAAAACCTGCGCACCACATGTCATGAACCACATGCCTTTGGCGGGGATCGAATTGGATTCGACTAATGCTTGCGCAAGCGCAAGCGCGCTCTCGCCGGCATGTTTCACGTCCCTGGTGATCTCTTCGGTAGTCGCATGTTTGCCATGACCATCGAGTGCAAGTAGGTGTGCTACGCCACTCAAGGGAATGTCTTGCGGCAGATCGTCGATGAGTGATCGCCAGTTGTCGCGACTGCCTGCATCTATCACCATTTCGGTAACCGCGGAGTTGGTGGGCATCTGCCTGCCGTTTTGATGTCCTTCGCTCCGCGCAACTACGACTGTCTGGTTTCGCTCAGACAGCTTCTCTGCTAGCTGTTCCGCCACGCCGTTGCGATCGGCTGCCAAAATCCATACGCCAGCAGGTTCCGTTACTCGCTCCGGACCTTGGGCTACGATCACGCCCTTGTCCAACATCTCGTGAGTGAAGGAATCGTCGACGCCCAACACTTCGGAGTCGGCGAACCCGGCATCGCTCAACGCTCGTTTCCACACTGAAGGACCGGCAAGTGCGTGGTGCGGACGGTAGTCGTCGGCGAAACGCCACCAGCCGTCTAACTGACCGAATGTAAGGTCCATCCATCCCAGGCCCCTCAGGTTTTCGAGCGCCACCAAATGAGCCGACGGGGCCATGAGCGCTAGACAGTGGCCCAGCGTTTCCGCAAGATAGCGGGTGGCGTGTAAAACGTTCGAGGCGATTAGG
>CAYRHG010000130.1:0-4428 GCA_964424025.1 uncultured Dehalococcoidales bacterium
TATCGCCGGACATTCGCACGTGCGGTTTCTCATCCTGAGAGGCCATCGTCGGACGATTGGTCGCGTGCGATGATCTCGGATGTTGCCCGTAATCTTAACACCTTGGATCTGGGCCAATCACAATTCTGGTGGCGTTCAGCCGATGAGGTCAGCCCGTTGACTGCATTTGGCCGAACGCATTCGACATTCGGCAACGTTGCATTAGATGTCGTCGCCGACGTCGCCACTTCCGAACACACGGCGCATCCGATCCCGCACGGTTGTTCGCCAAGTGTTCAGTTCTGATCTCACGGCGGCGCGGAACTGTGGGCCGTATTCACCGATGTGCCTGTAGCGCTTTCGGCGATGTCTTGCAAGCACGCGGCGATGCCGTTTGCGCAGCCGGCTGACTTCTGTGATGAGGACCTGTCTTAAGGCACGTGCGGCTGCAGCTGGGTCTGCGTTCGCGCCGCCCTCCGGCTCTGCTACTAACCTATCGGCGATGCCCATATTCAACGCGTCGTAAGAGGTCAATCGTAATGATCTGGCGACCTCTGGTGCGCGGGTTCGGTCCCGAAGCTCAGTAGCAGCTCCCGCTTCCGGCGATATGGGTGTGTAAATTGCGTTCTCCAAGATGAGCAGCCGATCAGAAATGCCGAAGGCCAGAGCCGCTTCCGAACCTCCTTCGCCGATCACGACGGAGACGATAGGCGTCTCGATGTCGAGCATTACGCTGATCATCTCGGCGATTTCGCTCGCCATCCCGTTCAGCTCCTGTTCGATACCGAGTCTTGGTCCCGGAGTGTCGATCAACACTACCAATGGGAATCTAAAATCGGACGCCATTTTCGCAGCCCGTCGCGCTTTGCGGAATCCCGCGACGGTCGTGCCTCCCCGATCCAAGTCTGCGTGCCCGAAACGCTCTGTGAATGACGCTGTCAAGTCTTCGGGTTCTGGGAGGTCGGCCTCTGCATGGTCAACGCGCTCTTGTGCGATCGCGATCACAGGGTATACGCCCAGATAGCCGATGCCGATTTTGACGCCGTCATCATCCGCCCCGGATCTGTCGCCGTGGAGCTCGATGAAGTTTCTGAATACTCTCGGTATGTAGTCTGACGCCTTAGGCCGATCCGCACGACGACTCAATCGCACGGAATCCCAAGCGTCTTGGCGAGAAGCTCGATATCGGACCGAACGCCTGCGGTGGGTATCGTTTTTGATGTCGGATCGGAAGAGGCCCAACAATGTCGCCAGACGGTCCCGTTGCTCGCAACGTTTCAAAACCATGTCCAAGTGGCCATGTGACAGCATAGCCTCGGCTCTGCTGCGATCGTCGGGATCATGTGGATCTTCGACTTCCCGCAAAACGCCAAGCGACGCAAACGCGATGTGTGCCCTCGGCTCACCGATCCTTATGTCTGACATCGACGCGAAACTTGAGAGTATCTGTCCCGAAGATGGGTTTGCCAACACGGAGATGAGTGGCAACCCTCGCTCACGCAACGAGCGTGCGGCAACTACTGTTTTGGCCATCTGGGTCAGGGACAGAACTCCCTCCTGAAGCCGCGCTCCGCCACTGGTGGCAAATGTGATCACTGGCAGACGTTGCGCGGCTGCGTGCTCGAACGCTCGCGCGACTTTTTCTCCGACGACCAGTCCCATGCTGCCACCAAGAAACCCGAAGTCGATTGCGATGATGGCGCACCTTGAACCGCCAATGGTTGCGACGCCGGTGACGGCCGCTTCAGACAATCCCGTTCGGACTTGATCGTTCAACACGCGAACTTGATACGAAACCCGCGGTGAAAACTCCAATGGGTCGATCGATGTGATCCAACGGTGCGTCTCTTCGAATGAATCCGGATCAGTTAGTGCTGCGATTCGAGCTCTGGCCGGTATGTTGTAGTGAAAACCGCAACTCGGACAGACCCTAAGGCGTTGGAATAGTTCGGAACCTTCTAGCTGGGTGCCGCAGACGAGACAGAACGAGTGTTCGTGCTCAAGATCCAGAGGTGGTAACCCAACGATATCCGGGCCATCGTCGGCATGCGACTCATCGCCAAATTCGGGATACAGAGGTTTGATCGTCACGAAAAGACTCGTTACGCGTCAGATGCGCGAAAGAACACAGGACGTTAAACAGCATTGTAAAGGTGCCGGGGAAACCGAGCGTTACTGGCGCACGGTTGCCGCTACGTGGTATCGCTCGGCCGGAGGAACACTACATCGCTACGTGAAACACCGGTGCCTGTGCGATGAGGAGTGTGGAGGTCAGATGTTAGCGACAACCTGACGTGGTTTGCCTGGCTCGCCCGGGCCGACGATACCAGCTTCTTCCAACTCGTCCATGAGGCGAGCTGCGCGGGGGTACCCGATCCTTAATCGTCTTTGGAGCAGCGAAGTCGAGAGTGTTTTCTGACTCTTCGCCATAGACGACGCCTGCATGAACAGTGCGTCGCCGCTCTCATCTGCAAATCCCGGCATGGAAAAACTCTCGTCGTCACCATCGCCATCAACGTCGAGCTGAGGCATCGGAGGAGCTCCGACTTCTTTCCAAAAGTCAACCACCGTCTCGATTTCCTCTTCAGCCAAGAACGCGCCTTGCACTCGAACGGGTTGGCTTAGATCGATCGGTTTGTAGAGCATGTCCCCCTTGCCGAGTAACCGATCCGCGCCGGTCGCATCCAAGATTGTGCGACTGTCCACTTGCGAACCGACTGCGAAACTGATGCGGGACGGGAAATTAGCTTTGATCAGTCCAGTGACCACGTCAACGGACGGACGTTGAGTGGCAACCACGAGGTGGACGCCGGTGGCCCTGCCCAGCTGCGCCAACCGTACCAAGAGCTGTTCGACTTCGTTCGACGCTGTCAACATCAAGTCCGCCAATTCGTCGACCAGTATCAACAGATACGGCATGTTGAAGTTGCTTTTTGCATTGTAAGAAGTGATGTTCTTGACGCCTGCTGCCTCGAGCGTTGAGAAGCGATCCATCATCTCTTTGACCAGCGCTTTCAAGGCTTTAACGGCCATTTCGGGCTCTACGATGACTGGCGTATATAGATGCGGTATGCCTTGGTACGGTGTGAGTTCAACACGTTTGGGATCGATCATTACCATCCGCAACTCGAGGGGCGTGCGGGTTAGGAGCAATCCGGTGACGATCGTGTTCATACACACGCTCTTACCCGAGCCGGTAGCTCCAGCGACGAGGGTGTGCGGCATTTTCGCGAAATCCGCCATCACGGGGTCACCGCCACTGCCCATTCCCAGCGGCACCGGCATGGCCGCATCCTGGGCAAAATCCGTCCACTCGGGAGAGTCCATGACGGTACGCAAGTTAACTGGGGTTGGTTGAGCGTTCGGTACTTCGATGCCGACGAACGATGATCCGGGAACCACGGATTCAAATCGGATATTGGGCGATGACAGGGCGAGCGCGATGTCTTTCTCGCGGTTGAGTATCGTATCGACGCGGACGCGTTGAGCTGGCGCCTTCGATTTTGATCCGCCGCCCTTCCAACCCGGTTTCAGGCCGTACATCGTCACTGTTGGACCGACCCGCACCTGGTCGACCGAAACCGAGACGCCGTGTTCGGCGAGGGTCTCTTCGATGAGATCGCTGGTTGCCTTGATTTCAGTTGTCGAGACTCCGCCTTTGGGTGGAGACGCGAGAAACTCGACGGGCGGCAGGTGCCAAGGAAAAGCGTTCATCGCCGCTTCGATCGCCGCACCGGATGTGATCATTTCCAGTACTTCATCGGTTTCGTCGCCAATCGGATCGACAACCGTTTGGACGGAGAATTCTTCGATGTCGGCGACGACTTCTTCAGTCACCGTAGCGGAGATTTCCTGGGCCGCCAGGTAACTGCCGGAGTCTTCGTCGACGTCGATCTCGATAGTCGGATCGTGTTCGTCGAACTCATTCTGTAGCGCGGTGCCGACCTCGATGAACTCGCCCAACCCGTCTTCCTCTTGAACACTGGGCTCTGGTACTGCTGGTGCATCCTTAGCTTCAGCTGAGAACCAAGATTCCTCGGTTAAGTCATCCTGCGAATCATCGCCTTCGACCGTAATCGTGTCGCCCATACCGACAACGAGTGCGCCATCGAATTCGTCGTCGTTGAGACTGGCGGGATATGATCCGACCGCGTTCCATTGCGACGGTTGCTCATCAAGGTCCGATTCATCGCCGAAAGCGTCGGTTGGTGAATTTTCGTCGACGATGCCAGCATCGGCGTCATCCTTTTTTCGTTTGGTCGCGATGCTCGCTGCCGCGCCGCCCGCCATCATCAATAGTCCCAATGAACCCGACACCGCCATCAACGTGCCGATCCATATGACCTTCATGGTCAAGCCGAAAACTCGGGGGAACTGTGCAGCGGCACCGGCGGTGAAGAGCACGCCCGCGCGCACCCACGCCAACATCTGCTGCCACAGCACCAAGTC
>CAYRHG010000131.1:0-7653 GCA_964424025.1 uncultured Dehalococcoidales bacterium
GACGCACGATACCGCGAAGTTCCATCAGATTCAGAGCAGAATAGATCGGTCGCCACTCCCAACCTAACCTGTCAAGATCGATCGCCCTTTTTGTAACGACGCCATGACGCTTCAACAACGTTAATGCGCGATTTTCAGCCAGAACGTCGTCATTCAAGATAGGTCCCAAAAACGAATAACGAGATGTAGCGGACCATTGCGCCTCTGGGATTAAGACGCTCTGTGTCTCCCGAAAACGATGCGAGAATTGCCTCCGGGACGAACGTCGGATCCGATGTTGACGCTGGCGTGGCACAGAAGGCGCTGAAATTGCGAAATCTTGAGGCGCCGACGCAGTCGCCCTCGAAATCGCAACTGCAACTGGCCATGAGTCGCAGGTAATCAAGCCGTTCAATGCCAATTCCCGCATCACCGTCGACAACTGCGACGGCGTCATTTCCGGGACGCCAGACAGGATCGTCGCGGAATCGACGACGCCTTCGCCGACGACGAACTGGTAAACCCGCAAAACATCATCCACCAAATCGTCCGGACCAGCACATATCGCTTCCAACGTCGCGGCAGGAAGGCATTGTCTCGCCTCACCCGGTCGCACGAGAGCGATACTTCGGCCTTCCCGAGACGGATCAACGCAGAACACCCAGCTGAACTCACCGGATTCGACCAACTCGTTAACTTGAACGGATCGGAATTCTTGAATCCTTGAAGGTAAAACTGAAGCGGTCCAATGTTCCGCGGCGATAGGAACTCCCGCCAGTCTGTCAAGCACCGAGGCCGCTGTTTCAGGCGCACGTCCTTTCTGGCTTTCCGAGAACCCGTGCACTTTCAACAAAGCGCCTTGGTAATGAATAGGGTCCGATGGTCTTACCTCTGAACGCAGGATCGCCAAGGTCCGCTCTTGAATCCGCGCAAGCATCCCGAGATCGAGCCACTCTTCGACTCCTGCATCGGTGAAATACCCGCTCGTCGCGCTCGCGTCGGACATCATCTCGTCCAATGCATCGCGAAGAGCGGACGCATCGATTAGATAACGTGTCTGCAACACCGCGATCGAAACCGGGCCGCTACGCGCCAAGAACCGCGCTACGACCTTCCTAACGGCCCCGTAATCGCAAGGATCGGCAATCGCACCGCGGTATTCCGATTCGTGCGTCGCATCCACCCACCTGTCTTCGCCATGGCCATCCACTACGAACCGGATCTTTGTGACGCGATCCTCAGCAACCAAGGTCTGCAACCACGACTCCCACTCGTCCTCGCATCGCTCAGCGATCTCATCGACTGTCAAATCACCGATCTCGGCGAATAGTTGCGCCAACTCGGTCGCAGTTCGCGCCTTCATGCCAGAGGCCGACCGGTTGGCGACCGAAGATACCTCCTCAATCGCCTCTTGCCTCAACAGACCAGCAGCCTCGGGATCGCGGAACAGTTGGGCAAGCAGATCACGATCAACGTTCAACGCCTGCAATCCGCGTTCGGCTTTCGGCGTATCCCATGAATACATCCAGATCGCTTCGAAGCCGTGGTCTAAAGCCCGGGCTACCGGCGATGGCACATCTGATTCGACGTACTTCACCTCAATCTTGCCGGACTGCACATCGTCGAGGATGCGCTCCAATCCGGGCATGTCCATGAAATCCTCGAGGGCATCCCGGTACGACTCAAGCACGATAGGGAAATCCGGAAACGACTTCGCGATCGCGAGCAGGTCTTTCGATCTAAGGCGTTGAAGCCAGAACGGCGTTCGACGGAAATACCCGGGACTCGGAAGCAGTAATGCTCGATAAGCGTTTTGACGAAACACAGCGCCGAATAACGGCGAATCGATCATGCCATCTAGGATGAGTTCCTTGGCCTGTTCGCTGGTCATCTCCCCAATGAAGTCCGCGGGCGATTCGTCGTCAGACTGCGGCATTCGGAACATAATCCCGTCATCCGAAACCTGAACTTCAGGTTCCACCTTTTTGCGTCGTTGCAACTCGCGAGCGATCGCAACAGACCACGGACCGTTAATACGTCCGCCAAACGGCGAATGCAAAACGATGCGAAGATCCCCGATCGAATCTTGGTAAGTCTCGACGATGATTGTCTTGTGCGACGATATGTCACCCGACCACCGGACCTGCCTTCGAACATAATCGACGATTTGCCGCGCACCCACGTCGTCAACTGGATACTCCTCCCGCAACCAACGAACCACTTCGGACGGAGCGCTTTCATCATCGACGTGCGGCTTTATCCGCTTCGCGGCCTCCGCGCGAAATCGTGCCAAAGTTTCCGACAGATCCAACGGTCGCCACGGAAAGTCCCCGCGCCAAAACGGCATCCTAGGAGCAGCGCCCGGTGCCGGTTCAGCAACCACGCGATCATCTTCGATCTTCGCAACGCGCCAGACCTGACTGCCCAACATAAACGCATCGCCCTCACCCGACTCGAACACGAACTCTTCATCCAGTTCACCTATCCGTGTCTTACGGTCCGGCAAAACCACCGAAAACGCGCCCCGATCGACAATCGCGCCACCGTTGCTCACCGCCATCATCCGAGTCCCGGGCAAATGCTGCAGAACATCCCGCGTCTGATCCCAATGAACACGAGCGCGTAACGACGAGAACAGCTCACGCGGGTAATGCCCCGACACGAGTTTGACCACGCCTTCAAAGCTCGCGTACGTCAGGTCTCGATACGGGTACGCCCCTTTAACCAATCTGTATAGATCGGACAGTACCCAATCTTGCACCGCAACCGCTGCAACGATCTGTTGCGCGAGCACATCAAGGGAATTCGCCGGAACCTTGACCTCCTCGACGCGGCGTTCTTGCATCCCCTTCGCAACCACTACCGCCTCCATCAGGTCTTCGGGATGAGTCGCGTAAATCTTCCCTATGCTGGTTTCCCCAACGCTGTGTCCCGCCCTGCCGACACGTTGCAATCCCTGCGTCACCGTCTTGGGCGACTGAAGCTGAACCACGAGATCGATACTCCCGATATCGATCCCCAATTCCAACGAACTAGTGCCCACCAACGCGGGCAGTTCGCCCGCCTTCAGTTGCTCCTCGATTTCGCGGCGCATCGTATCGGACAGGCTCCCGTGGTGCGCCATGAACGGACCATCTTCAACACCCGATCCGATCACACCATTCCCGACAGCGTCGCCGTCAACTTCGCCTCTTCCGCGCGCGCCATTCTCAGCATTCAAACGATCGGCGGTATTTTCAGCTTGGCGTCGGCTGTTCGTGAACACTAGCGTCGTATTGTGCGCATCGATATCATCCAATACGTCCGGGATCAGCTTTGGCCAGATCGATCCCGGATCTGCACGCGCAGCCTCCGCCATACCGTGCACGCTGACCTCGATCTGCTTCGACCCAGGGCAATCGACAATCGCAACCGGACGTGAGCTAACCTTCAATCCCCTCTGATTCGGACCCTCGGGTGTCACGGATTGCCCACCCAACAGACGCGCCACCTCAGACAAAGGACGTTGAGTAGCTGACAAACCGATGCGCTGGAATCCGGACGCCACTTGTTCCAATCGTTCGAGCGTGATGCTCAAATGAACGCCCCGTTTGTTCGCGCACAACGTATGAATCTCATCGACGATCACGGTCTCGACCGTGCCTAAAATCGATCTGGCGCGCGGCGAGGTGAGTATCAAGTAGAGCGATTCCGGCGTGGTGATGAGAATGTGCGGAGGGTTGCGCACCATCCGTGCTCTCGCCGAACTGGGCGTGTCTCCCGTCCTCACATCCGCACGTACTTTAGGAATCTCAACGCCCAACTCCGATGCTGCGTTTTCGATCCCGCGCATCGGCTCTCGCAGGTTTCGCTCGACATCGTAGCCGAGGGCTTTCAACGGTGAAATGTAGAGCGTTCTGATGCCGCGTCGCTTAGACAATTCGACGTCGGAATACAACGCATCGAGCGCCGACAGGAACGCGGCGAGCGTTTTCCCTGAACCAGTCGGCGAATGTATAAGCACGTTCTCGCCGTTTTTGATCAAGGGCCAAGCTTCGAGTTGTGGCTCCGTCGGCGTCTCGTGCCGTTCGCTGAACCACGTCGCGACGGGCGCGCCGAATAAACGCAAAACCTCGGTCTCTGTTGGAACAACTCGCACCATGATTTACACCATCGGTACGAGTTTAAGCGCGTCTGTGCTTAGTTCAAGCTCATTTGGCGACTCGCACGTGTTTGCGAACAGCAACTAACTCCCGGTGCCAGCCCACATCCGACGCCCCACGATCAACGTCAAAACCGTGTACAGCATGTCCATCATCGGGAAATGAATCAGGTGCGAGTTGACCGCCAACCCAGTCTCGCTATCCGGATTCAGTTGCCAAAACCACTGCCAGAAAAACAGACTCGCCAAAACTATTCCGCCGTAGAACACGAATGATGTCCGTAAGTAGGTCAGCGTTTCAACCTCCTCACCATCGATTGCGCGCTTACGAACAATGCCCACAATCAAAACGATTACAACCCCGACCGCCATAAAGTAGTTCACTATCTCCCAAACCGGATAGTCTGGCGACCCATCGTGATAGAGCGGGGTCACAGCTAGATGCACCGCGACGACGATTCCTGTCAGTACGAGATACGCGGCGACTATTTTCCGCACAATTTCCATCTTTGACCTCCTCGACCGATTTGAGCCACATTATCCCACGCCATCAACACTCACGAGCCCCCGAGCAACCAACCCCGTTTTCGCCAACGAACGCTACCAAAGCTCCATCGAGTTCTCGAACAAACTCCGCAATTCTTCCGCACCTGTCGGTTTAGGCGCCAACTTCGTCACCCTATGTTGAGGCAAAGTGCCTTCGACGAAACCCTCGATATGCGAATCGTCGTACCCAACACCGGCTAGACCATTTGGCATCTCTAGGTCTTGAAGCAGTTGGATGATCCGTTGAGCCAACACCTCGCCCGCATCTTGTTCGTCAATCCCTTCGATATCGGCGCCCATCAACCTCGCCGCCTCCAAGTGCCGCGCCGGATTCGCCGACGCAGTGTAACGGAACACTGCCGGCGCGTTCAAAATCACCGATAACCCGTGAGGGATTATCGGATGGTCATCTGGGTACCCTTCGGGTTGAAAATCACGCGCGTTGCCTGCGACCGGATATGACATCCCATGAGGTAGATGGACACCCGCGGTGCCAAAGCCCACGCCAGCTGCCGTCGCAGCCAAGCACATATTCGCCCGCGCTTCGTCATCGTCCGGGTTGTCAACCGCTTGACGGATGTTTTGCGATACGATCTCGATCGCTTTCGCCGCCCACACGTCGCTCATCGGATTCGAACCCTGATAAGCCGGGCGATGCGCCGGATCGATAGGAGCCTCGCGCCGGGTATAAGGCAACGCGGTGTACGACTCCAATCCATGACACAACACATCGAATCCACTGAATGCCGCCACATTACGCGGCATCGACCTCGTGTTTTCAGGATCCACTAAACCCATGTGGGGCTTCAGTGCACGGTTCGCGATCCCCGTCTTGGCATGCAACTCCTTCATGTCGAAAATCGCCACGCCCGACGTCTCGCTTCCGGTGCCTGCCGTCGTAGGGACCGCGATCAACGGCTTTAACGCACCGGGTACTGGTGTGCCGCGGCCGATCGGCGCGTTGACATACTCCAAGAATTCGGCCGGGTGAGAATCGTACAGATTCGCCGCTTTCGCCGTATCCATCACCGAACCGCCGCCAACCGCGACGAAACCGTCGAACTCTCCTTGCTCCGCAAACCGAATCGAATCCGCAAACGAATCGTCCGTAGGCTCCACGCTGACGTCGGCATAAACCACACATTCGATGCCTTCGTCGCGCAAGGACTCCAATGACGTCGTCAACGCGGTCGACTCGAGCAACGATTGATCCGTCAAGACCATCGCGCGCTTTACGCCGAGTCGCTTCATCTCGAAACCCAGTTCAGCAGTAACTCCGAACCCGAACTTGATGCTCGCCGCATCCATCGCAAATGCGGTTTCCAAAGCTAAAGACATCTAGTTCCTCCGCTCGATTGCCATCAAAATGTCGACGCATGAAGCAGTCAGGATTAAAGTATGCACCAACACCTTGATTACCCTCGCGACGAGCGAAAAGCGTCAAAAGTCAAATGGCTGGACCATACCGGACAGAATTGAGCGTCGACCTCTACGAGTTGACGATGTCGCAGGTTTTCTGGCGGCGGGACATCGACGGCCGCGCCACTTTCAGCCTCTTCTTCCGCGGATATCCAATGAACCGCGGGTACTACATAGCAACGGGCATCGATCAGGCGCTGGATTTTCTTCAGGGTTTCAAGTTTTCAGAACAAGATATCGAAGCGCTCCGAAACGTTACTCCTCTCGATCATGACTTCATTGAATTCGTCGCTGACACCCGATTCACTGGCGATGTACGCGCCGTCGAAGAAGGCTCCATCGTCTTCGCCGACGAACCGCTGCTCGAAGTGACTGGCAATCTCATCGAAGCTCAAATCGTCGAGACGATGCTACTCAACATCGTCACTGCGGCGTCACTCCTGGCGACCAAAGCATCTCGGCTTGTGCGAGCCGCTCAAGGACGGCCCATCATCGATTTCGGATCGAGGCGAACTCACGGCGAGGACGCTGCAATCCAAGCCGCGCGTTCGGGATACATCGCGGGATTCGCCGGAACCAGCAACGTCAAAGCCGCTGCGATGTTCGGTATTCCGGCGTTCGGTACGATGGCTCATTCATTCGTTCAGGCTTTTGAGGAGGAAGAACGAGCGTTCGCTGCATACACCGAGGAATTTCCGCAGACATCAACGCTACTTGTAGACACGTACGACACGCTTGAAGGAGTCGCAAGGGCGATACGAGTAGCCAAGGCCGCCCAAACCCAAGGTGCTGCCGTTAACGCAATCCGGCTTGATAGCGGCGATTTGTGTTCATTGGCAAGATCGGCCAGAACGATGCTAGATACTACTGGTTTAACCGAAGTCCAAATCCTCGCCAGCGGCGGTCTCGATGAATTTAGCATCGACGAACTCGTCAAGTCAGGCGCGCCAATCGACGCTTTCGGCGTCGGTACCCGCTACGGCACATCCGCCGACGCGCCGTACATCGACTCGGTTTACAAATTAGTCGAGATCGGGGACCGTCCGGTAACTAAACTCAGTTCCGCCAAAATCACTCTTCCGTGGGCCAAACAGGTTTTCAGGCGATTCGAACACGGCCTCATGAATGGCGACATCATCGCGCGACAGCCTTCACCCGCACCCGAACACTACCCTCATCCATTGCTGCGAACCGTGATGAAGTCTGGCCAACGATTGGAGCCACAAGAACAGATAGAAACGGTGAGACGCCGAGTCGCGTCCAACCTGCTCAAGATTCCCCGCGAATATCGCGAACTGGCTGATCCTGAGACGTATCCAATCGAATACTCCCCAGATTTGGAATTACCCGATCAACGATGACCGACAACGGACCCCATAGTAACCATGACTGATCGGTCTCTGCCCACACACGCCAGAGCCGTCATCATCGGCGCTGGCATCGCGGGTTGCAGCGTCGCCTACCACCTCACCAAACTTGGTTGGCAGGACATCGTCGTCCTCGACCAAGGACCACTGTTCGCAACAGGCGGATCTACGACGCACGCTCCGGGCGGCGTATTCCAAATC
>CAYRHG010000132.1:0-24861 GCA_964424025.1 uncultured Dehalococcoidales bacterium
TCCCCAGCGATCGCCCCAGCCCCGGTCGACGAACTCCTGCGCCTCGGCAGCCGTCATCGGCGTCAGCGACGCGTCCTCGACCGTCACTCCGAAGGCCAAAAGCGCCCGGTCCCAGCGGTCGGTGTGCGCCTTGTAGCTCGACCACTTCGGGTCGTTTCGCCACTCGGTCATCAGCTCGATGAGGTCTGCGTAGATTACCCGGTCCGGCGGCGACGACGGCGACTGCTGCCGCGTCGGCGGCTCCAGAGCCTTCAGGGTAAAATCGACCGAGTCGCCCACCGCGAACTGTATGCCTGGAGGCAACCAGTTCGCCTGCCTGGAGCCCCAGCTGAAAGCCGCGTCTGCAAAGGAGAGCTCCGTGTCGCCGACGGTCAGCGTCGCGGCTGATCCGCGGTTGAATGGGATTGGCTTATCGAGGACGAACGCGAATTGGTCGCCGTGAACCATATCGGCTATCGCAGTGACCGAGTAATTCTCCCCGTCGTATGTGAAGTCGGTGGTGGTCAGCGTCCCTGAGCTGGCTGGATCCTCACCTTCGGGTATCTTGTGACCCTCGGGTACCATTGCCCGGTACCCGTACCATTGGGCAGGGCGTCCCGGACTCGATGCGGGGAAGGTGTTCCCCACGGTCAGCGTCGACGTCCATACGGTCAGTATGTTGCCCTGGATCGCGGGTGTGGGAGTCGGAGTGGACGCGGACGCCGGGTACTGATAGCCGTTGACCCTGATTTTCAAGACTTGCTGATTGTCGCCCATCGCATCCGACCACGCAGATTTGGTCCACTTCTCATTTTCGGCCGGCTCGGCTGCGTGGAACAGGAGCGCGTCCGAGACGGTCCAGCCGGATGCGCCGGTTTCGGCGGTCTCGTTTGTAATGGCCAAATCCATGTTGGTCGTGTCGGCGGTATAGACCACGAAGTAATACTGGGTATCTTTCGTAATGTGGGTGTTCGCCGGGGCTCTGAAGTTCATCATGTCGTACTTATTGACGGGCAGGTTTGGCGTCAAATCGGCCACCAACTTCTTTGGGTTGCCCGGGCTCGAGGGGTTCTCCGACCACAACTGCGCCTTGATCAAGCTGCCGTGTGCGTCGCTCGTCAGGTCTGCGCCTACAATCACGCCGATACTCGTCAGCGTGTAGCCGCGGCTGAAAGATCCCGTGCGAAACCCTTGTGCCAAGGAAGCATCCTTGGTGGAGTAGTAGCCGGCGATCCCAACATGCCTCATCCTGTACTCTGGATCGATGTTAGACACCAGAACGCTAGGCGTTTGCTGCGCCTGGGCGGACGGCGATGTTTCGGTTTCGCCCACGAACAACACCGCCGCCGCGAGGAGGGCGGCGGTCAGCACAATGAACGTGGAGAGGCGGCGGAAGGCCAGACTGGAACCGAACTTCGCGGGGCGTTGACGGGCATGGCCGCCCTCAACAGGCGGTGCGGGGCTGATCATCATCTTTCGAACGTTGAACACGGTTGCTGCGTCTCCATTCATGGCATTAAGCGATCGATTGCTCACGGATTAGGTTTCCAAGCCGATGCGCGGAAAGTACCAACCACATGCATCAGATTTCGATAGTAAGGCAATCTGAGATCACTTTTGAATGACAACGATCCCGAATGTGATGACTTAGCAGTCACTTTCGATGAAAATTGTTAGAATCGACCGAAAAGTGCCCGATCCCGAGGAGATGAACAATTGGAGAATGACAGCCAGCCGATCCCGAAAATCGAACCCGTGGGAAACCGTCTCTCCCGTCTGAGCGCGGCCAGCCTACGAATCAACGAGAGCCTCGACCTCGACACCGCGCTACAGGCGGTGATGAACGGTGCCCGTTCGCTGACTCACGCGCCCTACGCACTGATCACCACCCTGGACGATTCGGGCCGGGTGGAGGACCACCTGGTCCTGGGTTTCGACCCCAGCGACGTGGAGCGGCTGTGGCAGGCCCCACAAGGGCAGATGTTCTTCGAGTACCTGAACGCCCTGCCGGGACCGCTGCGGGTGGGCCATCTGGAGGAGTTCACCGAGTCGATCGGTCTGGTAGAGTTCCGCTCCCCGGTAAAGCTCACCGCCTTCATGGCCGCCCCGATACTGCACCAACGGGTGCGCTCGGGCCACATCTACGTGGGGAGCGACGAGCCGGGCCGGGAATTCACGCAGGAGGACGAGGAGATGCTGGTGATGTTCGCCTCCCAGGCGGCCATGGTCATCGCCAACGCCCGAAGACACCGGGAGGAGCAGCGCGCCAGGGCCAGCCTGGAGACCCTCATCGACATCTCGCCGGTTGGCGTCGTAGTTATCGACATGAAAACCGGAGCAGCGGTGTCCTTCAACCAGGAAGCCCGCAGGATCGTCGACGGTCTGCGCGACTCGGGCCAGACGCCGGAAGACCTCATGGAATTGATTAACGTCCGGCGCGCCGACGGCAGCGAGGTCTCCCTAATGGAGTTGCCTTTAGCAGAAGTTCTCGGCTCTGCCGAGACGGTGCGCGCCGAGGAGATCGCCTTGGGCGTCCCCGACGGCCGGTGCGTGACCGTGCTGCTCAACGCCACACCCATCATCTCCAGCGAGGGAGAGATAGAGTCGGTGGTGGTCACCATGCAGGACATGACTCGGCTGGAGGAGCAGGAGCGGCTGCGGGCCGAGTTCCTGGGCATGGTTAGCCACGAGCTGCGCATGCCCCTGACCTCCATCGTGGGCGCCGCCACCACCCTGCTGACCGCGTCGGCGGACCTGGACCCGGCCGAGATGCGACAGTTCTTCCGCATCATCGCCGACCGCGCCGACCACATGCGTGAACTCATCGGAGACTTGTTGGACGTCGCCCGCATCGAGACCGGCACACTGCCGGTGGACCCGGAACCGGCGGAGGTGGCGACTCTTGTGGACCGGGCCAGAACCGCCTTCACCAGTGCCGGAGGCCGGAACCATCTCGCAATCGAGATCGAGCCGGACCTCCCCCTCGTGATGGCCGACCGCAGACGCATCGCCCAAGTCATCGGCAACCTGTTGACCAACGCGGCACGGCACTCGCTCGAAGACTCGGCCATCAGGGTGAGCGCAACGCGCGCGGGCGTTCACGTCGAGGTCGCGGTGACCGACCAAGGGCGTGGAATATCCGCCGATGACCTGCCTCACCTGTTCACTAAGTTCGCCCGCCGGGATGACCGCGGCGCAACTGGAGACACCGGCCTCGGATTGGCAATCTGCAAGGGGATAGTGGAGGCCCACGGCGGACGCATCCGTGCCGAGAGCGACGGACCGGGCCTTGGAGCGCGATTCGTATTCAACCTCCCGGTGGTTGAGGCAGCCGAACCCGCACCACGCCCCGCTGGCTCTCAGGACGACCGGCGAACCGCCGTAGCGGTCCTCGTGGTGGACGACGAACCCATGGTGCTCAAATCCGTGCGCGACGTCCTCTCCAACGCGGGCTTCCAGCCGATGGTGACGGGAGACCCGAAGGAGGCGCTGCTCCTCATGGCGGAGCACAACCCCCGCCTCGCCCTGTTGGACATGATGCTGCCGGAGAGTGACGGCGTGGAGCTGATGGGAGACATCCTGGCCGTCTCCCGCATCCCGGTCATATTCCTGTCGGCGTACGGCAAGGACGAGGTCGTCGCCAGAGTCTTGGAACAGGGCGCCACCGACTACATCGTCAAGCCATTCTCGCCGACGGAGCTGGTCGCCAGGGTTAGGGCGGCCCTGCGCCGGTTCGAGGAACCACCACGCCCCGAACCAGATGAACCATTCGTGCTGGGCGATCTCACCATCGACTACGTCCAACGCCGGGTGACGATCTCAGGGGTCCCGGCGCCGCTGACGCCCACCGAGTTCGACATTTTGGCGGCCCTCTCGATGGATGCCGGGCGCATAGTGCCTCACGACCGGCTGCTGAAAAGGGTGTGGAGCCCCGGGAAGCCGGGCAACCTGCGCGTTCTCCGCACCCACCTGATGAGGCTCCGCCGCAAACTCGGCGAGGACGCCGAAAACCCGAAGTACATCTTCGCCGAACCCCGCGTCGGCTACCGGATGCCGGATGGGAAGAAATGAGGTTGGGAGGCAGCGGTTACCGACAAGGCCGAAGCGCGGCATCGACGCCGACGCTGACTGGCCGGACCTACGTGTTGAAGCTGGCAAGGAGGCGAAAATGAACAGTTCGGAGTTGACGGAAATCAAGGAGGACTGGCTTGCCAACTCCGCCATAACCGCTTTCCTTGGTTCGCTTCTAGTAGGGCAGTCATGGGAGAGGTGGGCAGGTTCGGAGTCCACCACGAAGCTCCTCAATTTCAACGTTCCAGACGCTACGGAGCTGGTGAACATTACCATCGTGTTCGGCCTGTTGGCTTTCTCACTGTTCCTGGCCGCGTCGTCGTTGATTACTCCGCTCCAGCGTTTCGGGATTGGCGCGGCCCGTTCGGCTTCACCGATCATGTTGCCCATCGTATCGACCTCCTTCATCATGAGCTGGTTGTCTTCAAGCTTGAAGCTTCCTTTCGATCAATGGTGGGCATCGGTTCTTTTTATCGGGGGTTTCGTGATGCTCATCTTCGTAGGGTTTAGACCTATGCTGACTCCTGTCTTCAGATATTTGGGCGGGAAACTCCGACGAAATGCGCAAGCCGAGAAGCAAATGCATGTCGAACAAGATGGATCCAGCGACAGGAAAACCGACGGCACAGATCGCGGGAGGGGCTTCCCAGTACGAATGGGAAGCTTCCGCCGATACAGCCGTCCGCTGAAGTCCGGCAAGTTCTGGATCGCACTTTCGGTTGCTGTCTTCGTTGTCGCGGCCGTTGTCGTGGCCGTGCAGTGGGATTGGCTGTCTGACGACGAGTCGACTAGTGCGACGATACGCAACATAGGTTTGGTGGTCGCCGGTATGGTCGCTCTCCCTTTGGCGGTCTGGCGCGCCTTGGTAGCGGACAGGCAAGCATCGGCGGCACAGCAGCAGGCCGATTCGGCACGGGGCAGCATGTTGAACGACCGTTACCAGAAGGGAGCCGAGATGCTCGGTAGCGAAGCCTTGTCTGTCAGGACAGGCGGCATCTACGCGTTGCGGAGCCTCTCAGAGGAGCACGCAGACTCCTATCACCTCCAAGTCATGCAGGTGTTCTGCTCGTTCGTGCGTTACCCGACGAAGGACGACGGGACCGAGTTCCGCGCCGACAGCGATGAAGAAGAAGACGAACGGATGCTGCGCGCGGATGTCCAAGACATAATGCGAGCGATAGGGTCCCGCGATCCCGCTTCCATCTGTCTCGAGCGCGAGGAAGATTTCAAACTATATCTACGTGGAGCAGATCTGAGCTACATGCAGGTTCGATCGGCAAGGCTGTCGAGCGCGTGGCTCACCAAGGCCGACTTGTCCGGCTCAGAATTGCGACACGCAGACTTGTCCGGCGCGAGAATGCGGCAAGCCGACCTGTCCGGCGCAAAGCTCCACAATGCAGATCTGTCCGAGGCTCAGTTTTGGAGCGCGAACCTTTCGAACGCGATGCTCCGCGATGCGAATCTGTCGGGTGCTGACTTTTGCGGAGTCGATGCTAAATCCGCTGCCTATCGGGAATCCGCACGCGGTCTAACTCAAGGGCAGCTAGACGATGCCTGGGCAGATCCAGACAATCCTCCCAAGTTGGACGGCGTTCTAGATGCGGACACTGGTCAACAATTGGTCTGGCGTGGGAGAACCGGGTGATGACGGAGAGAAAAGCAACCACGAAAATCGAATCGGTGACTTCCTGCATCGGACTGCCACCAACGGGTTGGCCGACCGGGAAATTGGCTGCCCGGCATCAGGTTGAATCAGTGTCCTTCGACGAGGTTGCCGTCGTCGCACGCCGGTTTTACAATCCGCTGAGCGCGGTCCGATCGCCCGAAACACGGTGTTCCACCGTCGACCGGAGCATAATTGGCCAATCGCTTTTCGAACCAGCAATGATGCAATGCTTTCGATAGCCGTCGTAATAGCGACGTATAACCGCCCGGAACTTCTCGCCAGCCGAGCGCTGGCATCAGTCGCCCGACAGACTCGTCCTCCTGACCACCTGGTTGTGGTGGACGACTCGGACGGCGACGTCCGGCGCGCCAACGCTCGCATCGTCGCCAGATTCAAGGCGGAAGGTGTGGAAGCCAGGTACATCGAGAACAGCCGGACGCCCGGCGCGTCCGGCGCGTGGAACACCGCGTTAGCCCATTTGCAAGCTGCAGCCCCGGCTACCTTCGTCGCCATACTGGACGACGATGACGGCTGGGCACCGGCGTATCTGGAGCTGTGCGAGAGGGCCGCGTTTGAGAGGGATCTGGACATGGTCGCCGCCGGTTTGATCTACCGCGCTTCAGGAACGTCCGACGGGGAACCGCTGGACTCCCCTCCGACGCTTGATGCCGACGACCTGCTGGCGCGAAACACGCATATTCAAGGTTCGAACATGTTCGTCAGGTTGCGCAAGTTGCTGGAGGCGGGCGGATTCGACGAGGCCATGGCGAGCACGACCGATCGGGACGTGTGCATCAGGCTGGCCGACCTGGGGACGGTCAGGTATGGCACCATAGCTGAGCATCTGGTGCATCACTACGCGGACAATGACCGGCCGCGGCTGTCCAACCCAGGAGGGGACAAGAAGAAATCGGGTCTGAGGTATTTTTTCAGAAAGCACCGGGGCCGGATGTCCGCTTCTCAGAAGAAGGCTTTCATCGAGCGGAGCATTCAGGTGTTCGACTGCGACCCAACCGTCGAAGACCTGCCATCGCCACGCATCGCGAGCGGTCCCATCAGCGATACCCCGGCAAATGGGATCCCGGACGGCGGCTTGGACCTGGTGGCAGGTTCAGTCACCTCCACTGACGTTTCGCTGGTCTCAAGGTTGATGGCATCTCTGGCCGACGAGCTGGCTGGCCGTGACGACGTTGCTCTCAAGCTCGTCCTACTGGAAAACGGTGGGCATGGAGTTGCCGCCAGAGATGCATTACAGGACGCCGTAAGCCACGCTTCCGGATTGGGCCTGGACGTGGTGCTGGTGACCCTTGAACAACAGGCGACTGATACCGCCGCCGGGCGTTTCGCGGGCTTGGAGACGCGGCCGCATGGTCGAAGGAGCGCTGCCACAAGCCGCACCATGCTTCAGCACTACCTTTACATGGCAGCCAAGCCTATCCCCGGGGCGGTCGTATGGATCCTCGACGACGATCTCGTTTTGGAGGGACCGAGCCACGCCCCGGACGGTTCGATCAAATCCCAAGGCGTTGATTACGTTTCGGAAATACAGCGGTTGAAGGCTGGCGGAGCCGGCGTGGCCCTGTGCCAAGTCACGGGCGACCCTACCGCTCCGTTTCCAAGCTGCATCCGGACCCAGCTGGTCGATCTGCATCACAATCTCCACCTCATGGGTAGATTGCAGCCCGGGGATCCGTTCCCCGATCTCAAGGTTGAGAACCGGGCGTCCCGGCTCAAGTGGCGGGAATACTGGCACGACCTTTCCGCCAATGAAACCGGACATCTTGAGCGGCCGTTCTGGTACGAACCAACCCGAACCGATTCGAGCACAGGGCAAGCATTTGATGAAATGGTTTCGCGCCTGCCGGGTATTCTCAAGGGGCGCCAGGTGTTTCGGCCCTTGCTGCCGATCGAGTCCGACAAAGATGGAACAGATTCAGATCCGTCGGTGAATCACGGTTCGGCCACTTTGGTCTTCGACATACAAGCGCTCCGCGATTTCCCAAGCACTGTTCTTGACGTAACGGGCGACGCGGGACAAAGCGACGTGGTCTGGAACCTGCTCAACAGATTAGTGGGCGGCCGCGATGTTGTTGGGTCTGCACTGCCGGTCCGCCGGATCCAACGAGCGCTACCCAACTACTCGCCCGAGCTCGACGCTTTGGTACAGCGCATCTGGGTTCTCGCTCTCCAATCAACCCTGTGTGACTTGCTCGCACGAAAGTCGGAAGGCTACCCGCAGGATGTGAAAAGCGTAGTCGGACGGCAACTTCTTCAACTCGAACCTGAAGATATCGAACTGGCGGTTGATCTATGGCAGGGCTACACCCGGAAATGGGCTGACGCTTTCGAATTGAGTTACATCAGGACGATGGGGTTACTGGAAGCGCTGCGTCCCTTCCTGCAACGGGATGCGAATGACACTTGGGCACCTTGGTGGCTCGAAGCACCAGTTCACACCACGACTGCAGACAGGTTGCGGGATTTTGTCGAGAAGCTGCAAACAGTATTTTCGGAAGCAAAGTTGGAGAGTTTCAAGCGACGGCTTACCGAAATCGACATCGGCGCCGTCGAGCGATTCCTTATGGAACTTCCCAGGACCGTGGCTCGGCATCGAACTGGCACGCCTTTGCCGGTTGAAGAGCTGCGTCGGTTCGGCGCATCATACGTCGAAGGAGAGTTCGGCACGGGTCCTCTGACGTGCCTTGGGGTGGGCGAAGAAGGAGTGGCGCTCACCGACGGACGTTCGGTCTACAAGTACTTCCACTACTGGAACCCCCGGACCAAGGAGAGCCGAATCGCCTTTCTGAAGTCGTTGGCCGGGCGACTGGACGGTTACGAAACCCTGCCTGCCCTGCGAGAAGTGCGACGGGACGGAGACTGCATTGTCGCCGTCTACCCGTTCGAACGTGCGGCGAAATACGAGGGACGCAATCTGCACGGCCTGTTGACGTTGCTCCGAGAATGCCGCGATGCGGGCATCGCCTGCCGCAACATTCACCCGGACAACTTGCTTGCCACCGAGCAAGGGCTGAAGCTCATAGACTATGGGTCCGACATCGTTCCATTCGACGACGCCGAGTTTGAGCAGATGTGCCGTCGGGCATTCCTCACGTACCGTTTCTCCTTTCGATCCGACCTCAAGCTCCTGATGACCCGCGCCTTGACCGACGCGAATCTGCCCGAACTATCCGGACTGGAGCAGTTCAAACACGCAGTAGATCCCCGAGGATTGGACACACTCTACTACTTGCCGATGGCGGAACTGGTGGCCGCCGCCGAGCCTCAGTCGGTCCTGGATTACGGTTGCGGGGACGGTCGTTTAACCGAAGATCTGTCTCGGCGGGGAATCGATGTCACTGGCTACGACCCGGACGACACTTGCATTGCGAGATGCCTCGAATACGACAGCCAGGTCGAATATGGCGGTCAAGACCTGTTGGCTCGACTCCTGGCAGAGTATGCTCGTTTCGACGCCGTGGTATGCGGTCGGGTGCTGTGCTCCATTGCCGATGACGAGGAAATGGAGGCGGTTTTGCGGGACTTGCGCCGTCTGGTGGCAGATTCCGGAGCGGCTTTCGTCGCGGTGTGCAATTCATTCCATCTACATACCGCTTCTACCGAATTGGCTGAGAAACACCTGCCGGAAGGAGCCAGATACGCGGACACGTTCACTTACTCCAAGACCGTGGCAGCGAACGGACACCGGCGCACCGAGGTGCACCGAAGCTGGTCCACCTATCGGACGGCCTTCGCCAAGGCTGGATTCCAGATCGAGGAAACTCGGGAGTTCGACGGCACGGACACTAGGGCGCTGCTGCCGGCCTCGGACCACTTGGTGTTTCGTCTGCGGCCGTTGCCTGCCAACGAATTGCAGGTGTCACTGCTCATCAAGACCTGCTTCATGGAGTGGCCCGCGATCGAAAGGTTAGCCAGGCATCAAGTCGAGCAACTCGACGGTCCGGTGAAGTTCGTTGAGAAAGTCCTGATGGTGGACACGTGGGAAGGCCCCTTCCCGCGCCAGCACTGCCAACCCGATGCGGATGCCCACCGGTTGGCGACCCAGCGTCTGCTCGACGACGGCGTGGTGGACCGGGTGGTCTACGCCCCTCGAGACGAGGATTCGATAAGGCGGACCTACCGGAAATGGTTTGGCGAAGAATCCGTGGAAACTCGCTCGGCAAATGGTCAACAGTTGTTCGCCACCCTGTTCGGATTCGACTCCTGCGTCGGCGATTACGTGCTCCAGCTGGACAGCGACCTGCTCATCGCGAGGGCTGAAGAAGACCACAACTATTTGGCCGAGATGGCTGATGTCCTTCGGCAGGACGACAAGGCTCTTTTCGTGGCTCTGAGCATCTGTGCTCCCAAACCGGCTGGCTACACCTCCCAAGGTCCCGACGGGAACTGGCGGGTGGAAGTGCGAGGGTGCCTATTCGACAGGCGAAGGCTCCAGGCCGTCCTGCCCATATCCAATGAACTGGAGGAGGGCCGGTTCACGCTTCCTTGGCACCGCGCCTTCGACCGCTTCGTCGCCTCCCACGGTTACCGTTCCTATCGCGGCGGCGACCCGAAGACGGCTTTCATCCATGTTCCCAACGACCGCAAGGTCGATGTTGATGGATGGCTCGACGTTCTCGACGCCATTGAGCGGGGTCACATTCCGCCGGCTCAGATGGGCAGTGTCGAACTCATCGGAACCTTGGCGGACTGGACCGGCCCCAAGCGGAACGAGCCTTTCGTCTTTGTCATATGTGGTCGCAACGTTGATCCCGGCCGTTTCAAGCGTTGCTTCCAATCGCTCATCGCCCAGCGCAGGGAAGACTGGGGAGCGGTGATCGTGGACGACGCTTCGACCAGCGGGTTCGGAGACTACGCGGCGATGCTCCCGGCGAACGATTCTCACCGGATCACCCATATCCGCAACGAGACCCGGCTAGGGACTCTCCACAACACTTGGAAAGCAGTCAACATTGTTTGCACAGACCCCGAATCAGTGATCATTACTTTGGACGCGGACGACGCGCTGATAGGCGATGATGTTCTCGACCGGGTGCTGGCGGAATACGCCGACGGAGCCGACGTGACGGTGGGTTCTATGCTGCGGCTGGACAAAGAAGCCAATTATCCGACCAACTTCGACAATCCAAGGTTGTGGGACAGCAACGTCTGGCAACACCTGCGCACCTTCAGAAAGCGTCTCTTCGACTCCATCGCCCTAGAAGATCTGCAGATCAACGGGCGATGGATCGAGCTGGCAGCCGATTGGGCATTCATGGTTCCCATCGCCGAGATGGCGACCAGCCCGAGGCACATCCCCGATGCGTTGTATCTTTACGAGCCGGCATTTCCCAAGGACGCCGCAAGTAGGCGCGCGAGAGACGCGGTCATTGCCCGCATCCTAGATAAGCGCCCTTACGCCGAGCAGAGTCAGGTTTCCAGGGCGGCTGCACCGCAATCCTGGCCCGTCGCCTGACTACCAAGCATCCTGCAACGGTCATTGAGACCGCATCTTCGGTCACCGTCGGAATTGACCGATACGTGATGAAAACCTGCCGGAACAGTTTCGAGGCGAGATCAAGGGGTTGCGAGCCAATGCTTCGGGGATTGTCTTCGAGACCCAAGTGATCGCCGCGAACGGTGACATGCCCTACAGTCACCTGCCTGCTGGTCGTCAAGGCGCAGAGCGAAACTGCCGCCCGTAGGCGATATCTTTCGAGATTTGCAGCAATCGTCGTCTCTTTTGATCGAGCCTTCCATCGCCGATGCGCGAGAGATTCTGGAATCCATGGGGGTACGACCTGTTCGTCACTCCTGTTCTCAGCCTCTTTCCGCTTGGTTCGCGTTCCGGGATCTCCTTGTAGATTTCGTCCACGAACCTTTCACCCAAACGCCAATGCTCGATGACATTGCCTCTCCAAGGAGGGTCTCCCAGTCGATACGTCGCCACGAGGAGCGGTTCGGCGAGATTGAAGCGGGTCAAGTTCGTCGACGGTTCGAACAGAATGTAGGGCGCGTCCGACCACTTTCGCCAATCGCCGTGCTTGTCGTAGATGAACTCCCGCCGTTCACCTGTCGGGCCCACGAGCAGATTGAAGAATTCCCTGTAGGGTCTGTACTCTTCCGCGGACCAGATGATGCGACGGTCGATGGCCTCGGAAACCGTTCCTAGACCTATGTAGTAGTACTCCCAAGTTCTGCCTTCCGCCTCCTTGGCGCAGAAGAAGATGACGAAATCCCCTTTCTGGAGTTTCTGACGCACGTCTCTGCGGCACACTCCCCAGCTTGCTCGATTCGCATTCCCCAGGAATTCCTCTGCCGCGAAGAACCCGGGATCGTCCCCCCAGTCGTAGAAGCAAGCGCCGCCGGGCTCGAACCCCGACCGGTACAGTTCCACGTACTTCCTCAAGCCTGGTTTGCATGCTCCCTTTTTCAGGGTTCTTTCCCATTTCAGGCGCTTCGGAGATGGTTGGCGATACACGCAGACGCAGCACTTCACCAGAAGAGTCCTTCGTTTGCCCCAAGTGCGAGACAGATATTCACACTCTCCTCAAAGTACAGAATCGGCATGTTCATCAACCATGGTCTTTCCCCATCGGTCAGTCGGTCGCGCGACTGTCGACGCATACGAACGTGCGTTGGACCATGATACCCGCTGAGCTAGTTTGCACATAAGCGACTACAGGTTCGACCCACCTCCCAATGTCTGAGGGCCGCGGATCGCGAACGAGGGATAAATGAGACGCTCCCACACCGACGAATCGGTCGCTGACCAGCACGGAAAGGTCACCCGTGTCCACCCTTATGTGGCGTTGCGCCGGAAGGACGCCATGTGACGTCCTAGGCGTGTACAGGAAACGGGATCTGTACGCGAAAACGCGAACCTGTCTGGTGCAAAGCGGACTCAAGCTGAGGAACGGCGAATGAGAACGCAGCTTGCCACGGCAGCGTGAGCGATCGGCGTCTGGTGCCGATTCCACCCTTACAGGACGTGCGCAAGTTTAAACCGCTCCACGAGAGTACGGTCCGCCGCGTCGACGGCGAAACTATCGCCATCGCCTGAACTGTGGTCAACCTCTGCGGAGTTGGTGCAAACAGTCCGACACTGCATCACCGTCATCCCACTGAGGAGACACTCTAGATCTCAGTCGTCTCACCCGTCATTTCATTGTGGACGTTGATTGTTCCCGTGAAGTCGGGCAACGCGAGGTGTTCGGCGTTATCGATGATCTCAAGAACGTGGTTGACCATCCGTTCTAGATCGGAGACAACATCGTGTTCACCTCGAATCGATGTGCGGTACGGTTCTTCCTTCTTCATGAACAAGGCTTGACCTCGTTCCTGAGGAACGATTCGATGACCCGGGAACTTGCCGCTGTCGCTCATCGGAGCGTAGTAGACGACTGTGGTGCCGGAATCGGTCAGGGGGAGCAGTTCTCTGTGCTTGGTCGAATTGCTCATATCCTTCATAGGACCCAAAAGACCGTTGCCGTTGAACGGTTGCAACGCCTTGATGAATTTCACTTGACGATCCGACAAGTATTTGAGATGTATGTCCGCTTTCCGGTCGAACTCTTCGCTGTCGGTCTCGATCGGGAACATTGTCGCCCGTTCGTCGATGTCGCCGCAGTTCTCAACCGACGCGCGAAAAACCATGTTGTCCAGCGCCGCCATCAAGTGCCAGACCACATCGGCCACCATGGTCTGCGCTCGCCCCACAATCTCCATGTCCGGCAGATGGATCTCGAAATCCCCCTTTTGATCGAAGCCTCGGCCCATTTCCGCGGTGCGTTTTTCCCAATCTTCGGTCAATTGGTCTTTCAACTCGCGCCAATGCTCAACCGCTCGAACGATGTGATACATCGAGTCGATGTAAACACGGCGAACGGATCGACTGTCGCTCACGTTTCGCTCCTCTATTCAAGATTTTGTTGGCTCGCGATCGGGGTACCCTTACCGCCACGCGACCATGCTACCCCAGACCGTTCGGATTGAAGCCGTAAGAAACAACGCATGCGAAGGCTCACGAAACCGGTCGAATGGAGATACTATCGGAAACGCGGTCGGGCTGTTCCGTGAATCCAGCCGTCGAAATCACGGGCGTGCGGGCCCGCACCGTGTCGCCGGTCGGGATCGAGCTCATCTGTCCAAGCTTCCGCCAGTTTGAGTAGGAATTCAATCGTTTTTTCTAATGCCCCAAAACCACCGTCTTCCAGTTTGGCGGATTGCCTCCCGCGCTTATTCTGCGCAAGATTGACACGCGGCAGATGTCTTGGGCCGCAGCTAACTCCGCCGGAATCATATCGCCGTAACCCTTTCCCGTGTGTACGGCCTTAGAACCGACGGTGTAGGCTTTCCGAAGCGCGTCGAACGCCGCGGTGCGTTCTGGTCCCTCAACTCCCAGATACCATGCAGCACGTAGCGCCATGCGGAAGCCTAGTTCCGCATTGTTGTTTTCGTCGAGAAAAAGGGACTCAAGGGCGATCCGCAGGTCAATTGCCAAATCAACACCGTTTCTCGCCGCTTGGCTTCGCCTCCATCTCTGGATGGGTACTCGTACCTTTTCAAACACTCCTTGTCGGGAGAGCCCTTCATGGATGTCGCGGGCAAGTTGCGCGTCGTTGGCTCCCATCAGACGTCCCCGCATCAGTTTCGGGCCACCCATGTTTTGATTGAGCGCCAACTCGTTGCGGTACCCTAGCAAAGCCTGCACCTTGGCATCGTACCAATGCCAGCTGCAGATCTCCAAAATCGGGTGATTGATGGTCAACGAAAGCGCGCTGATTGCTATCTCTGTAGAGAGTTGATGCGGACTTACGGGAACGTACGGCCCGCCAGCGCCGGGCTCGGCGTCTTCCGAGCGTCTCATGATCGGACCACCGGTCCGATCGATACAAAACAGCGTATTGCCTCGACCAAATCGGAACGTGTTGGTATCCACTTTGCGGGCTTGCGTCAACACTGCGTCCGGGATGCCGAGGGTCGATGCGTTTAGTCGGTGTCCGAAGGCTTGGTCCCACTCGATGAGTCGGGCGCCGGGCCATAGATCGATCCCCTCTTGTATGTTGGAAGGCATCACACCGTCGAGAACGACCACCTGAGTGTACTTCGCGGTGTCTCCATCGACTAATCGGAGAACGGTGTCGATGGTCTCCGGTACGCCAAACAGGGTCGCACAACGGACTATTGATTTCGAGAATCGCTCCACATTATTGCTCAAGTTGTCTCCGTGAACCCGCGATGAAGGCAGGACAGCTACGAAGCTTTGAGTGTCGCGGTCAGTGTACGGGTCCAACAGTTGCCCGACCAGTGCGACCAGTCGGCCGAATTGTTCTTCTGGAAACCGGTCAAGGTCGGGTTCAGATCTAAAGAATTCCGAAGGTGTCGGTATCCGGCGGCTTTTGTACGCGTCGAACTTGACACGCTCGAACTCCGTCCGGTATTCCCCGGAGTTTAGGATTTTCGAGGCAGGTGGTCGGAAAACACCGCAGTCGCGCGGGTAGAATCCTGCCCTTGGGACCACTTCTTCCAACAACGATGTTAGTTCGTCTTTTGACAACATGGATTTCACCCGAACTGATTCTAGCCAGTACATGCCCCTCACTGGTGAGAATCCAATATCCGGACTCCGGTTACCAAGGTCCTTGATGTCCGTGGCTGTGGAGTGGTTATGCCAAATCCCGAACGAAACAGCGTCCTTCCTTGCTCGTGGCCAATCCAGTACTTCCCATTTAGATTGAACGCGCACTGTCAATCTGAAGGCCGAGTGTGGTCTCTTGGTCGCCGCGGAATCTAGTACACAAACGGGTTTTGGATTGTTGCACTTCATGTGCGACTTTGCGCCGAGCTCTTTAGACTAGTAGTTCAGGCATAGACGGGCTAAATCGGAATCACCATTTCGAAAACGGTTCTTCGTAACGTCAACTTTGGCCCACCATCACCTCACCATTTCCGGGTCGCACACCTCAACTTCTCATCGCCTTAATTCTCAGCGATCAGAATCTCGTCCTCCCACCTCCGCATTAACACCGCGTAAAATGCCTAATGGCAACGCTGCGGTAGGATTGGACACTTCGCGGGCGTCGAAACGAAACCAGCGATAGTCCCTAGTCCAGCGATAGTCTCTAGTAAGGAAGCTGCGATTTGGATTTACAAGATGCCCTTTTATCGATCGGGCTGCTGATCGTCGTCGCTAAACTCCTCGAAGGTGTCTTCAAGCGATTTGGACTCAACGCGTTCGTCGCATACGCTGCCGCCGGGATCTTCCTCGGCCCCATCACCGGATTCGCGCACTCCGGAGCGCAAGTCGAGATCATTCTGGGCATCGGTATATTCATATTCTTCTTCCTCGTCGGTCTCGAGGAGATCGACATCAGAGGATTCGTGGCCGGGATACGGGGGCGACTGTTCTTAGCCGCTTTGCTCTCCGTCGGCGTCTCCATGTTGGTGTCTCTGGCAGTCACAACCGACTTGATCATCGATCTCGAACTAGACCTTTCCTTCAAACAAGCTCTAGGTCTCGCCGGCGTGCTGTCGTTATCTAGCCTGGGCGTCGTCGCCAAGGTTCTGATCGACGAAGGGCGACTGAAAGAACGTGTCGGCGTTCAAATGTTCACCGCCGTCATCATCGCAGAACTAATCGCCCTCTTCGTGGTCGGATTTGCCATCAGCGAACACTTCGCATCCGAAGGCACAGACATTACGTTGGATCTGCCGAGCATCGCCACGCTGCTGGTCCAAATCATCGGATTCGCAGTCGTGATTTGGCTCTTTTCCACCTTGCTGCTGCCCAAGATCATCGTATTTCTCCATCGCTTCCTGCAGGTGCCGCAACTGTCTTTCGGACTCTTGCTGGGAGGTCTATTCCTCGTCGTGGTCGGAGCCGAGGTCGTCGGGCTGCACGGTTCGCTCGGCGCACTCTTATTCGGCGCCGCACTCTCCACACTGCCCTACCAAGTCCGAAGAGACATCATGCCCGGCATGAGGGGGACCGCGGAAGGATTCTTCGTCCCGCTGTTCTTCGCGTCCGCGGGATTGCATTTCAATCTCGATTTCCTGCAACTACCCCCGCAGACGATACTGGTGCTCGCCCTGATACCGCTCATCGGAAAGTTCGTCGCATCTTTCCTCGGCGCTTACATCGTCCGCATAGAACACCCCTTCGCAATCGCTTCGGGACTGATGGCGAAAGGCGTCGCAGAAATAGCATTGCTGCTATTGCTCTTCCACACTGGCGCCATTAGCCAAGGTGTCTTCTCCCTGCTCGTAGCCGTCATGTTCGGCTACATCCTGTTCACCCCGATGGTCATTAGTTTCGCTCTCAGAAAGCTCGATCGAGCCGAAGCCGAAGCCGAACCTGATCAACTCCCCCCTTCCCTGTATCACT
This sequence comes from uncultured Dehalococcoidales bacterium, assembly GCA_964424025.1. Classification (GTDB taxonomy): domain Bacteria; phylum Chloroflexota; class Dehalococcoidia; order Lucifugimonadales; family Lucifugimonadaceae; genus Bin127. The sequence goes on from CAYRHG010000132.1 coordinate 17,100, forward strand.
TCGCTTTAGATGGCATCAAAGTAAGCGACATCCTCGATCGATCGCGCAGCTACCCCGATCAGTCAACAACTGTCAAAGCTTTCGCCGACCATTGGTTGATACCCGGACAACAGGACTACGTCGTCGTCGACGGACCCAAATTCGCCGGAATCGTCTCATTGAGCATGATGCGCTACCTACCCCGCAGCGAATGGGAACACGCCCTCCTCGACCGAGTGCTCCGCAGCAACTCCCCCGTTGCCAAATCCGACGAATTCGTCGAAGACGCACTCCAACGCATGACCGAAAACTCACTGTCCGTCCTCCCAGTCCTAGACACCCAATCCAACGAGTTCGTAGGCTCCATCTCCAGCCACGAAGTACTAGAACTAATAATCCAAAACGCCCAAATCCACTAACACCTACCATTCCCGCGCAGGCGGAATCCAAGCAACCCTCAGTTCCAACCGCACGGGCAATCCCTTATGGTTGCCCTGGCAACGAAAACATCAACCCACTAAACCTCCCCATGCAAAACACCAAAACACCCAAGACCATCTACCTCGCCAACCCATACGGATTCTCCCAACAGCAACGCGAAATCCTCCTCCCGCTCTTCGTCCAAGCACTCGAATCACTCGGACTCGAAGTCTGGGAACCCTTCCAACGCAACAACCAAGAATCTCCCCTCCAACCCGGATGGGCATACCGAATCGGACAAGCCGACATCCAAGACGTAGCAGCTTCCGACGCCATCTTCGCAATCCTCAACGGAATCCCACCCGACGAAGGCGTAATGGTCGAACTCGGAGCCGCCATCGCCCTAAACAAACCCACATTCCTCTTCCGCGACGACCACCGAAAAGTCACCGAATGCGAAGAATACCCCCTAAACCTAATGATCTTCACCGGCCTCCCCCAAAACACCTGGCAAGACTCCTACTACACCACCCTCAACGACATCACCAACCCCAACAAAGCCCTAGCCCGCTGGGCAAGAAGCAATATCCCCTCTCCCTTGATGAAAGAGGACTAGGGTAGCGCTATATCCCCTCTCCCTTGATGGGAGAGGGCTAGGGTGAGGGTGAACGGGGTGGCCATGGGGCCAGGTTGCCTCCGCTCACTCGCCGCCCTCACCAAACCGCCGAATCCCCATCCCTCCTAGGATCAGACGCCGCCGACATCGTCCCCGCCTCATGGTGAACCTGAATCGCCCCCTCACTCCCCGCACCCGCAAACGGCGCGATCGCATTCACCTCATGCCCACGCGCCCGTAGCGAATCCACAACTCCATCCTCCACCCGGTCCTCAATATCCAAGTGGTTAGCCTCGGTATGCGGATACGTTGACGACGTCCGGCCCTGATAATGCGTCCAACGCGGACCCTCGATCGCCTCCGCTACCGTCAACCCATGATCGAAAACCCCCGTCACAACCTGGAAATTCGTCTGAACCTGCGTGTCCGCTCCCGGCGTGCCGCAAACCAGCTCCAATCGCCCGCCATCTTCAACCGGCTCGTCCAACACCATCACCGGATTCATCGTGTGACGCACACGCTGCCCCGGACGCAAGAAGTCGATGTGATCCGGGTCCAGATGCCAATAAGTCATCCGGTTGTTCAACAACACACCCGTATTCCCTGCGATCAGCCCAGAACCGTAACCCATCTGGATGCTCTGCAACTCGCCAACCGCGTTGCCCCATCGGTCCACCACGCAGAAGTGCGTCGTGTCCGATCCGGCGGCTCCCGGCGAAGCGAACGCATCGTGAACAACGCTCGAACCGTTCGGCGAATGAATCATCCCATCACGCCGATACTTCTTAGAACTGTCCGGCCCGCGGTCCATGAACGCCCAAGGATCACCTTCCCGCGCCTCTTCCTCCGATAGAGCATGTTCAAAGTCGATCAACGCCGCGCGCTCCGCCGCATACTCCTTGTCGAGCATCCCCTCTACCGGCACATCCACGAAATCGGGATCCGCCATGTACGCTTCCCGATCCGCAAACGCCAACTTCTTGCACTCCGTCATCACGTGCACAGCTTCCGCCGTAAGGTATCCAAGACCCGCAGCGTCAAACTTCTCAAACAAATTCAGTTCCTGCAACAGCACATGCCCCGACGAATTCGGCGGTGCCTCGTAAACCGTCCGACCCCGATACGTCGTCGATATCGGGTCCTGCCACTGCACCTTGTGATTCTTCAAATCCTCGTATCTCAACAAACCACCGCACTCCTCGCTGAACCTCGCGATCTCTCGAGCGATATCACCCTCGTAAAACGCATCCCTACCTTGTTCCGCAATGGTCCGATACGTCTTCGCCAGATTCGGGTTCCTCCGCAACTCCCCCGGCTTCAACCACTCACCACCAGGCGCGAACACCTCCGCCGAGCTAGGCGCATCCCGCAACAGCGCGCACTGCATCGCGGAAGCCGCCTGCTGATGCGAAACCGGCACGCCATCCTCACACAACTCCAGCGCCGGCTCGATACAGTCGATCAACGGCAGACTGCCATAAGCCTCGTGCGTCGACAGCAGCGCATCCAAGATGCCCGGCACAGAAGTGCCCAGAATCCCCGTCAGCGGTATACCATTCGAATATTGATCGGGCGACGCCAGAGCGGGCGCGGCCCCGGTTCCATTAGCGACTTTTATGGAATTCTTGGATCGAATATATGTCATCACGAACCCGTCGCCGCCGATGCTCGAACCAGACGGCTCCGCAACTCCCAGCGCGAACGCAACAGAAACGGCCGCGTCAACCGCATTCCCTCCACGATGCAGAGTCCGAATCCCCGCTTGAGCAGCCGACGTGTGGTTCGCAACCACCGCACCCTTCGTACCCATCCGCGGCGGACGGAACGATTGACCGATATTCCCATGAGGCGATTGATAACGCATGTCGACTTGCCTTCGAACCTAGATCGAAAATCCGTCTCGTCAGTTTACCGCGACCAAGCACGTCTCGCACTCGTCTTGTTTCGCGCGACCGATGAATATACAAATTGTGGTTGACCATTTGACCATTAGCTCGGCAACGTGCCGTTGAACCATGAATAACGAATTGGGAAGGACAATATGCGAAATCGAGTAGCGGACCGATACGCCGATACACCGCCGGATTACGGGACGGTAGATGAAAGCAAACGACTCTGGTTGATTGACGGCGCATATCTATTCAGCACACAATCGTCTGTTGGGCAGGGGTATAACTTCGATTACTTGCTGCTCAAAACCAGACTCGAACAGATGGTCGGTCCGTTGTGGCGAGCCTACTACCTCAACGCGTTGCAGCCGGACAGCGATCGAAACGACGGCATGCAGCGTTTCCATTCCTGGCTGCAGTCCGCACCTCCTAGCGGCCCCAAAATCATCACCAAGCTCTACAACCTCCGAGATTCTGACGCCAGCCACGCGTACTGTCGAGAGTGCGGCACGACCGTCCAACTCGAATGTCCAGCCGCAGGATACTCTTCCGAAGAACATCCCCTGACACGCAGGTCTCAAAAAGGTGTCGACGTAGGTATCGCCTCGCTCGCATTGACCCATCTTGACTCCTACGACACGTTGATGCTCTCATCCGGCGACGGAGACCTCCTGGACGCGATACGCTTCGTCAGCGATTCCGGAAAAGAGATCGAACTGGCAGTGTTCCGAGCCGGCGTCGCAACCGAACTACAGTCATGGGCCGATCGCATATATTGGATAGACGATTTCGCCCACGAAATTGCAAGATAGTTCCCGGATTTGATTCACAAGGCAAAGTCAATATGGCACCTCTAAGCGCCGGAGAAAAAGCACCAGACTTCGAATTAACCGCACACGACTCCACGCGCGTCAAGCTCTATGACGTCCTAGCCTCTGGTCGCCGAGTCATCCTTACGTTCCACCCAGCTTCATTCACCGGCGGTTGAACCAAGCAACTCGGGGTCCTCGGTGGGATCCGCGATCGGGCCAAGGAGTTGGATGCGGAGATGCTCGAAATCAGCTGCGACTCCGTCCCCGTGCAACTAGCGTGGGTCACCGCCAACTTCGAGCAACATGAGGTCTCCAAATCCCCGCTAGTCCTCTCCGACTTCTGGCCCCACGGCGCAGTTTGCAGGAGTTACGGCGTCTTCAACGAGGAACGAGGCATGCCGATCCGTTCCCTCTTCATAATCGACACCGACGGCACCATCATCCACGGCGAAGAATCAACCCAGCGCGGCGTGTTGCCCGATTTCGAGGCGGCGTTAAACCGCATCGAGAAACTCAATTAGATCACGCGATCTAAATAATTTATCGATCTTGACACTTCTTCGGATTTGATCAATGATCGCTGAATGGATCGCCGCGATCAAAATGGCCACGTATTCTTTTCCGACGTTGGTTCAGATGAATCCTGCCCATTTCGGTGGCAATACTTTCTGGGTCAAGCAATCAATGTCCTAACGTCATTTCCGGACGATCATTTCGATTGCATATGGACCGACCCTCCGTATCTCCTCTCCAATGGTGGGATAACCTGCCATGCTGGTCGGATGGTGAGCGTCGACAAAGGCGAATGGGACAAGAGCCGAGGTTGGGAGCAGGACCTCGAGTTCACCGAGGAGTGGATGGCAGAGTGCCATCGGGTCCTCAAACCGACTGGCACAATCTGGGTCAGCGGCACCCTCCATTTCCATCCCATCGCAGGCATGACGCTCATCAAGAGCGGATTCCGGCTGTTGAACGACATCGTCTGGGAGAAACCCAACCCGCCTCCCAATCTCGGTTGCCGTACCTTCACCCATTCCACCGAACTCGTCTACTGGGCAGCAAAAGCCAAAAAAGGCGACCGTCCCAACTACGTCTTCAACTACGCCGACATGAAGGCCGAAAACGGCGGCAAACAGATGAAGACGGTCTGGAGGTACACCGCCGCCGGACGCGACGAAAAGCTTTACGGCAAGCACCCCACGCAGAAACCCGTCTCATTGATCGAACGTTGCGTCCGCGCATCGACCGCCCCAAACGATCTCGTCTTAGACCCATTCTCCGGCACCGCCAGCACCGGCGTCGCAGCCTTGAACATGGGCCGTCGCTTCGTCGGAATCGAAGTCGAAAAAGAGTTCCTAGACATCGGCCTGCAACGACTTCGAGATTGCCAACCCGAACCGACATACATGGTCGGAGAAGAACCAACCGCAGTTGCCGCTGGGCGGCTTTTGGACGAGAAAACGAGCTGAACTGTGTCACCCAGGAACACACGCACAGGTCAAGTCATGGAGCAAATGGTGCTCCCTGCACTCGAAATGGGCGGCTACACGGTAACGCGCCAGAAAAATATCGGGATGCGTTTCGGAGTTTCGAAACACAACGTCGACACATTCGCCATGGACCACTTCGGCCGCCCGTATCTGATTTCCCTCAAGTGGCAGCAAGTATCTGGCACCGCCGAGCAGAAAATCCCCTTCGAGGTCGTATGCCTCGCCGACGCGATGATGCGCAACGAAGAGTACTTCAAGGCATACCTAGTCCTCGGCGGCGAAGGATGGCGCTTCAAAGACTTCTACCTCTCAGGCGGACTCAACACATTCCTAGTCAATGCCGACCTCGTAAACATCGTCTCCCTAGAACGCTTCGTCGAACTCGCCAATCAAGGAAGGTTGTGATGCCGCCGATTTAAGCCCGACGTTCGCCCAGATCACTTGGTTAATCGCCGGAACAACTAGACACCAACCTTTAATTGCATACCAAGAGCTCGCACCACTCTCAGAACAGTAGCGAATGACGGGTTCCCGTCTTTGGACAACGCCTTATATAGACCCTCTCTACTCATGCCGACGTCGCGACTCAACTGCGCCATGTTTTGTGCCCGAGCCACGTCGTTGAGCGCAGCCCTTATGAGCGACCCATCGCCGGGATCTTCCTCAAAGCACGCCTCAAGATAGAGGCGCACATCCCCCTCAGTCTGAAGATGCTCAACAACGTCCCACTTTGTGAATGTTTCACGCATTTCTCATCCTCATTCTAGGTCGTCCGTTCGGCTCATTCGAAGGTCCTGACCAACCCGAGATCGACGCCCCTCCGCCACCACCCACTTGCACAACCCACCCCACCCATGTAACCTGATAAATACAAGTACATAAGTGCTAATTGGTCGACGAGGGAGGGAAGCAGTGTATGTCGAAGCGACAATTGGCCTCTGCAATCGGTACCAGAGAACAGAAATCCTGGCAACGCAAGCCGGTCCTGTTCGCTAAAGATCACTTGGGCGTTCGCCCATGGAAAAAGCAACGGCAGATACTGTCAGCGATCGCCAACCATAACCGCGTCGCCGTCAGGTCCTGCAACGGCTCGGGCAAAACATTCACCGCCGCTATCGCCTCGATCTGGTGGTTGATGGCTTTCGACCAAGCTGTCGTCATCACCACCGCTCCCACCGAGCGACAAGTCAAAAACCTGCTTTGGCATGAGATCCGCGACTTGTACCTCAAAAACCGCGATCTCATCGGCGGAAAGATTGCCGCAAACCGCCTCGAACTGTCCACCAAAAGATACGCCTTCGGATTCTCCACCAACACCACCGAACGATTCCAAGGATTTCACAACCAGAACCTCCTCGTCGTCGTCGATGAAGCCTCCGGAGTGAAAGAACCCATCTTCGACGCCATCCGCAGCTGCTTGACCACCGCAAATGCCAAGCTCCTCATGATCGGTAACCCGCAAAACCTCTCGGGCACCTTCTACGACGCCTTCCACAAGAATCGATCGAAGTGGGAGACCATTCACATCTCCGCCTTCGATACGCCGGCTTTCACCCAAGAGATAGCTCCCCACCAACCGCCCCCGCCCGGTATTCTCACCCAAGAGTGGGTCGACGAGATCGCAAATTTCGCTGGTGAGGAAAACAGTAAGTACCAGATCCACGTCCTTGGAGAATTCCCCTCTCAAGCTGACGACACCCTGATTCCACTTAAATGGATCGAACAAGCCGCCAACTGCAGTTTAGATCCCGACGATGAAGACGACGCAGTAATGGGTCTCGACGTCGCCCGGTTCGGTGATTCCAAAACCATAGCCATCGTACGCCGAGGACCACAAGTCGTCGAACTACGCGAGTTCCCCGCCGCCGAATTGATGGAAACCGCAGGTCGGGCGATAGAACTCGCAAAACAACACGAAGTCGAAACCATCTTCGTCGACCAAGTCGGCATCGGCGCCGGAGTCGCAGACCGCCTAAACGAACTCAAAATAACACGCGTCGTCGGTGTCAATGCCGGACTGAAAGCCCGCGATTCGGAACGTTTCGCGAACCTCCGCGCCGAGATGTTCCATGGCCTCAGGCAACGCTTCGTCGATGGCGAGATCGCGATTCCAAACGACCCAGAACTTATCTCCCAACTTGCATCTCTCACCTATACCTTCACCTCCCGCGGCCAACTCCAAATGCAAAACAAGGAGAAGATCCGCAATTCAGGACTCCCCAGCCCCGACAAGGCCGACGCCCTAACCCTCGCATTCACCGCACCCAAACCACCCGAATTCCGCATCTGGACATAGCAGATACCCCACATGAACGATCCCCCGCGGTCGCCCCGCCAACCAAACAACCACAACTCCCATCACCGCAACGACGCCAAACCACCACTGCCCCTTTCGTCCCACGAAAGGGGCGCGAGCAAGCGACGCGACGCGAGCGGGGTATGTCCGGGGACGGGAGGGGCCAGAAAAAACCAAACCGCTGATCCAACCCATCCCCGACAACAATCCCATCCGCTTACATCCCCTCTCCCCACGTGGGAGAGGGCCAGGGTGAGGGG
>CAYRHG010000133.1:0-31165 GCA_964424025.1 uncultured Dehalococcoidales bacterium
GACCTGCCGAAGGCCGAGGAGCACCGCGGAACACATGATCAGCAGGTCGCCCAACCACGGATTCAATGCGTCGATGGCTTCAACGCCGCCGAAGATGCTGCGCACGAAGATCGCTGCCGCGCCCGCATATGCGATGAACGCGCCGACCACGCGGCGCTTCGACAATTTGTCGTTTGGGACTAGGAAATGAGCGAAAACTCCGGCCCATAGAGGGAAGGTTGTAATCAAAACCCCGGTGTGGCCAGCGGTCGTGTTGTACTGACCCAGATTCATGAATGCGGTCTGCACCGAGAACAAGATCCCTAGAACGAACAGAGGGAACAGCTCGTCGCGAGAGAACTTCAAACTTTGCCGCGTCGCGATCGCCCATATCAAAACCACCACCATCCCAAGGACGAACCTTAAGAATCCCATTCGCAACGGAGGCGAATCCTCTAACCCTGCCTTGACGGCTACTGGAAGCCCACCCCAGAGGGAGGCGAGCATGAACGCTAACCCGCCAGCCCCGAGCGTGAGCGGTTTTCGGCGGTCGGCGCGTTGGGGAGGAGTTCGAGCGGTTGCCGATTCTGGTTGAGAGGTCAGTCTTCCAACCGTTTCAGGTACTGACCGACCCAATCGAAATCGACGAGGTCCACATAGGCATCCATCAATGCCTTGGTCACCGGTCCGGGGACATCTCCATCACCCACCGTCGATCCTTGAACTTTACGAACCGGGCAAATGCACAACGATGTTGATGTCAGAAACACCTCGTCCGAAGTAGTCGCGTCAAACATGTCCAAGTCGGCCTCGACAACATCCAAGTCGATCTCGTCTGCGAGCTCGATCGCCGTCTCGCGTGAAATGCCGCCCAGCACGAACTGCGCCTTAGGGGTATAAGCCACACCGTCTTTGACGACGAAGATGTTGGACCCGATGCCCTCGGTCAAAAAGCCGCGACCGTCGAGCAGAATGGCCCAAGATTCAGGATCATATTCTTTGGCTTCCAGATCGGCCATGATCAGGTTGAGATAGTTGTGGGATTTGGCTCGTGGGCTCAAAGCTTCCGGACCGATTCGACGGGTCGACGGAATCCAAACATCTATCCCGTCGCGATACAGGCGAGCGCGCGGCCCTAAAGGCAACGGGGTGCATTCGATAATGACTGTCGGGCCGCCGTCTGTAGCCCACATGTCACCGCCGACGAGGTCGACTCCGCGGGATACGCGTTGCCCGACCCAATAGTCATCGTCATCCGAAAGTAGCTTCAAGTTCTCCTCGACGACCGCCATTGTCGCGTCTCGCATCTCTCGCTTGGTGATACCGGGATCGATGCGAACGTAGTCGAGCGAGTTGTAAAAACGGTCCAAATGCTCGTCCAGCTTAAATATCCGATGCCCGAAGGTGCGAGTCATATCGAACACTGCGTCTCCATACTTGAAGCCGCGGTCTCGGAACGGCACCAATGCGGTGCTCTCTGGCACGATCTCCCCGTTGAAATATGCCACTCTTTCGTTTGTGCGGCCAGTGGACATACCATTGAACCTTTCCGCTGAATCAATCGTCTAGAGTTATGTTACAGCCCGTGCGAAGCTCTCGGACAGACGGGCGCGTCGTCTGCCCATCACCCCGCCTGAATCGCCAAATTTGATGGAATCTCAACCGAAACCGTCCAAATCCGATGCCGTGAACGTACGCTCCACCGAATCCTCGAGGTTTGATTCGGTGAACTTGGCCCTCGCCGTAATTCTCGTTCTCGCTCTGCTTTTGAGGGTCATCGGCACCGATTGGGATCAAGGTGGGCTCTACCACCCTGACGAACGGGACTTTTTGGGCCGAGCCGAACGGCTAGATTTTTCTCAATTGGGCGAACCGGGGCTGTTCGATGTGGAATCCAGGCTCAACCCGAGGTGGTTCAACTACGGCAGTATGCCGCTGTACGTTTTGTCTGGCTTCAAAGCACTGGCGTCGCCGTTTACTGAGAGCGACTGGAACCTGTTCGATCTCCGATTTCCGGGACGGAATTTGGCTGCCCTATCGGACACGATCACGGTCCTTTTCGTTTTCTTCCTCGCGTCCCGGTTAACCGGTGATCGACGCGCCGGATTGATAGCGGCGCTGCTTTCCGCGTTGGCTGTTATTCAAATACAAAACGCTCACTACACCGCAGTCGATGCGCCGATGACGATGTTCATCGTCGCAACCATTTATTTCTCGGTCCGAATGGTGCAGGACAAGAAGCCTTCCGACGCGATCTTGGCCGGATTAATGCTCGGGCTGGCCATGTCGACCAAATTCTCCGCCGCGCCCGTCGCTCTAGCCGTAGGCACCGCTCATCTGCTGTTGATGATCGGACCGACGTTCATCAAAGGCGGAACCGGCAAGATCGATCCGAGCGATGTCAAACTGGGATTGCAATACGTCGTGTTGACTGGCGCGACCGCCGTCATCGCGCTCTTAGTCACCCAACCGTACATGATCATCGATTGGGACACGTACGTTGGCCACGTCTACGGCCAATCCGAAATGGTTCGCCGTGTAGTCGATTTCCCGTTCACAAGGCAGTACATCGATACCCCCGCTTTTCTCTATCAGATCCGCCAGCTTTCAACTTGGGGGCTTGGCATATCCCTGGGCGTCGCGGTTTGGATCGGACTGATTTGGGCCATCGCACGCACGGTGATCAAACGTGACTTGGCGCTTGTGGTCGTTCTATCTTTTCTGCTGCCATATCTGCTGATCAACGGGCAATTCGAAGTCAAGTTCCTCCGGTACATGTTGCCGGCGACACCGTTGCTTATCGTGTTTACCGGATGTGCGATCTGGTGGGCGCATACATCGTTGATGCCTCGTGTCGGCAGATTCGCCAGAATCGCCGGATACTCGTTGGCGATTGTCGGATTTCTGTTGCTAGCCCATTACGCGGTTGCCTACACCTACGTCTTTACAGGCCCGCATCCCGCGCAAGAGGTTTCGCGTTGGCTCCGCGAGCGCGAAGATGCGGGGACGGTGGTGATCCAAGAACACTGGGAAGAAGGAATTCCGCACATACCGACGTTCAGAATGCACGAGAAACTGCCAATGTACGAAGCGGACACCAGAGCCAAATTCGCGACTGTGGCGCGGCTCATGGAAGACGCCGACTATTTCGTGCTATTCAGCAATAGGTTGGCCGCTACGTTACCGCGTTTGCCTGAACGGTATCCGATCTCTTCACGTTTTTACGAACTGCTTTTCGAAGATCAGTTAGGTTACGAGCTCGCTTATTCTTCCGTCCGAGTGCCAACATTCTTGGGTGTGGTCTATTGGGACGACCCTTACGCCAGAGTTCCCTTCAGCTTGCCAGATGGCTACAGCCAACCCCGTGGGGAAATTTACAACTGGGACTGGTTCGGTTGGGCAGACGAGAGTTTCACCGTTTACGAACATCCCCACGCGCTGGTCTTCAAAAATGTCGACAAACTTTCTCAAGCCGAGCTGCTCGACCGGATTTACCAAGGAATTCCGCCCGACGAGTTAAACCGCGTGATCAATCCTCAGGTGGGGTTGGTCTACGACGATGGTCAGTCGAGGATCCAACGAACCGGCGAAGATTGGAACGCGATTTATTTTTTGCGGGATCTGCCCAACGAATACGCATGGTTGGTGTGGTTGATCGCAGTGCAACTGATCGCTTTGGCGGCGTGGCCACTGACGTACGTCATTTTCAGACCGTTTCATGACCGTGGGTATCTGTTCAGCAAGCCTTTGGGTCTTCTGATCGTGGCGACGATTGCTTGGTTGCTATCGAGTTTCAGCCTTATCGGATTTAATCCTGTAAGCATCGGCATTGGGATCATATCGTTGGCGATCGTATCGTTCGTCATCTTCTGGAACGTAGGCGACGAGATCGTCTTTTTCATGAAAGCTCGATGGAAGACGATCGCAGTGGCAGAACTGATATTCCTGTTGGCTTTTCTGGCCTTCCTCGCGATTCGGCTTGCGAACCCTGACCTTTGGCACGCTTGGCGAGGTGGGGAGAAGCCGATGGATTTCGCTTACTTGAACGCGATCACGCGTTCGACGATCATGCCGCCATACGACCCATGGTTCGCAGGCGGTTATCTGAATTACTACTACTATGGCCAGTTCATAATCGCTACGTTGATACGCATCACCGGCATCATCCCGTCGGTTGCCTATAACTTGGCGGTGCCGCTCGTATTCGCGCTGACGGCCGGTGCTGTTTACACCGTGGCTTACAACATCGTCGCGTTGGCGATGCGTGCGCGAGGCGCGGTAAGACTTGGATCGGCGCCGGTTATGTTCGGTATCTTGGCTGCCGTGCTGGCAGTTATCGCCGCAAATGTAGACGGTTTGATCCAAGTCGCGACGGGTTTTTACGACTCCGCTATCAGGGGACAGGAATTTCCCCCCTTCGACTATTGGCGAAGCACGCGCGTTTTCGAGCATGGAACCGGCGGGAACGAGATCACCGAGTTCCCGTTCTTTACGTTTTTGTACGCTGATCTACACGCCCATATGATCGCCATTCCATTCGCGGTCATGGCGTTGGGCTTATCAATCGTCGCGTTCCTGCGATCTGGAATGGAACGATTGTCGAAACTCGAATCGCTGCTAACGCTCGTCGTGCTGGGTGTTGTGTTGGGCTCATTGCGTTTGATCAACTCTTGGGACTATCCGACGCAGCTGCTTTTCGCGGCGGGTTTCATCCTTGTTGGCGAGTTTCTGTACGGTCACCGGGGCAAGTTAGTGGGGATCGTGCAAGCGGCGGGAAAAATCGCGGTTGTCGTTGCGGTCGGATACATCGTCTATCTCCCATTCCATCAGAACTTCGAACTTTTCAACAACGGGGTTGAACTCAGCAAGTTCAAGACCGCACTTTGGCGTTACCTACTCATCCACGGTTTGTTCGTGTTTGCGATCGGCTCATGGGTCGTTCTGGAGTGGCGACGAGGCACGTTCCGTTTCGGCGACATCAATCGAAAACTCACGGTCGATTACGGATATCCGTCTTGGACGCTGGCGCTGATAATCGGATCCGCAGGTATCGCTTGGGTAGCCGTGATCTACTCGTATCCGCAGTTCATCACGGTTTTCGGCACACTTACGGCTGCGGCCGTGGTCGCCTTTACGGGATGGTTCGCGTACATCCGGCGTCACCCGGGACAGCGCTACATCATCATCACGTCCGCGCTAGTGTTGATGGCGTTATTCATTGCCGCTGGTGTGGACCTCATCACAGTCAAAAACGATATCGGACGACAAAACACCATCTTCAAGTTCTACATCCAAGCTTGGTGGTTGCTGGCGCTCGCCGCGACTTACGCGATCTGGCGGCTTTGGGATGTCGGCGCGTTTGTCACGCGTCGGATGAGCGGAATGAAGACTTTATGGATCTCCCTTTTCGCCGTATTGGCTGTGGGAGTTTTGGTGTACCCGGTGATGGCAACGGATGTTCGGCTCGATGATCGCTTCAACGGGATCGGCCCAGGCATCGACGGCGAAGCTTATTTGGAAGATGCCGTTTATCGCAACCGAGGCATGACGTTGGAGTTTGCGACAGATCGGCCCGGCATCGAATGGCTTAGGAATCATGTCGAAGGTGCTCCTGTGGTAGTCGAGGCGCAATGGGACCTTTACACGTGGGCGAACCGTATATCCATTTACACGGGCTTGCCGACCGTTCTCGGTTGGGACTGGCACCAGACTCAGCAACGCCACGAGTATCGTTGGGAGGTCCAGCGGCGTCGGGCTGCGATCAACAACTTCTATACGACTAGAGACGTTTCAGAAGCGCGAAATTTCCTCGACGAATTTGATGTGCGATACGTTTACGTCGGAGAACTTGAAAGGGGCGCGTATCCGCCAAGTGGCATAGAGAAGTTTGCATCCGAGCCCGAATTGAATCTCTACCCGGTGTTCTCTGAGGGTCCCGTGACGATCTACGAATACAGGGGATAAACGTTTTTTTCGTGACGTCGAAACGTACTCTTATGATCCCGTCCGCAAGCAAGACGATCAACACCGTCGTCGATTTCTTAATGCCGATCGCTTGCGTTCATTGCGGGGTCGAAGGATCGTTGTTGTGTGAAACGTGCATCGGCGAAGCTGTTAAGTTGCCTAGCAACACGTGTGTCACCTGTGCCGAACCCACGTTTGAAAACGTATCCCGCTGCGGCGAATGTGCGGCACTGCCGCCACCCTTGGATCGATTGGTCCCGGTATATCGATACGGCGGCGCGGTTCGAAGCGCCGCGCATGCGTTGAAGTATCGGAACATCACGGCGATCGCGCCGGTCATCGCGGACCTGATTTCTCAACATCCGTATTCAGGGAACGCGCGGATCGACTGCGTTGCGCCGGTGCCCATCCACACTGGACGATTGCGCGAGCGTGGCTACAATCAGGCTGCGTTGCTCGCTGAGCACTTAGCAGGAAGTCGGCAGTTGCTCTTCATTCCGGAAGCCCTGTCCAAGACGCGCGCCACCGCGTCTCAAGTCGATCTCACCAAGCAGGAACGCGCAACATCGTTAAGAGGTGCGTTCGCGGCGAATTTCGACTTCGACGACGCCCACGTTCTACTCATAGATGATGTTTGCACCACTGGCAACACCTTGATGAATTGCGCCGCGGCGCTGAAACGTGCCGGAGCAAGAAGAGTCTCAGCGATGGTCTTCGCCAAAGAGACGATTGACAACGAGGCGTAGATCTTAGTGAATTAACCCTTCATTTGGACGAATAATCGATGATCAGCGACGTAAGAGCGATACTCTTCGATGTCTACGGTACTTTGGCGACTTGGTATCCGGACCGTTTCGTGCTCCATCAAAGAGCAGCGTCGAAATTCGGGATCGAAGTTACGAAAGAGGGTATTGATGCGGGTTACGCGGTTGCTGAGGCTTACATGACCCACGAAAACACGACGGCGCCGATCCGTTTGATGACGCAAGAAGAACGAGACCAGTTCTTCGCGAAATTCGAGCAGATGGTGTTGGGAGGTTGTGGGATTGAGGTCGACCTCGAACTTGCAGACAGGGTATGGCAAGAAGTGGCGAAGCAAGAGTACGAACTCGTGCTCTTTGACGACGTGTTAGCCAACTTGAAGTCTTTACGAGCTGATGGATACATCGTTGGTATCGTGTCGAATGTGCCTAGCGGTGGAGATGAATTAGCAGACCAACTCGGACTGGCCGACAGCATCGATTTTGCCGTGACCAGCAGCGAAGTCGGTTATGAAAAACCCGACCCGAAGATCTTCGCTGAAGCGCTCCGAAGGGCCGATTCCACACCGCCTAAAAACGCCGTCATGGTTGGCGACCAGATTGAAACCGATGTCAACGGAGCCCTCGCCGCGGGCATTCAACCCGTGTTGCTCGATAGGGATTCACGGCACAAAGAATTCTCTGCGCATCCCCGCATCACCTCTTTGGAGCATATACACGCGTTGCTGTGTTGAAATTGAGGATATCTACCAAACCAACTCGGCCGAAACTCGAAGATGAATAAAACTCAACGCTTACAACATTGGTACGACGAGACGGCGACCGCTGATAGCCTGCTGTTCGGCGAATTCATGCATCTGGGCGCCAACCAGACCATCCTTAAAGTCGGTCTGCAGGATATCGAACCAACCCGCGATTCTGTCGTATTGGACATGGCATGTGCCGTTGGCGGTAACGCGCGTTGGCTCGCGTCGCTCTACGGCTGCACGGTTTTCGGCAACGACATCGACCAGAATGCGATTTCGACGGCAACAGACTTGGCGCGTATCGAAGGCGTCGAGGATCGATGCAACTTTATCGTCGCACCGGTTGAGAATACCGGTCTCGAATCTAGTTCCTGCGACCTGGTGGTCTCAACAGATGTTTACGACATCGATGAAGTTGTCAGAGTTCTGAAGCCGGGCGGACGATTCCTGCTTAGCGCCCTGTTCCGGTTAGACGCAACGCCGCCCCAAGAGATCGCCGAAGCTCACGGACTAGAGATCGAATTGAGGCACGACGTCACTGAACTTGCGCAAACCTTTTTGCACTCCAAAGAAGAGGAAGCTCGGTTATTGCAAAAATCGAAGATCATTACCGATCGGCAACTCATCACCGTGATCAACGACGCGTTGCGCCGCCGGGGTGGCCATCATCTGCTGGTTAGGTGGCGTAAGCGGTAGTAATCCCAGTTAACGATCATTGTCACGAAATGAGGTCTTGACGGCCAAGCCAGACGTCTCATGTCTCTATTCAGACGGTTTCCGTCGCTGTTTGACGTACTCCACGACTGCGTGAATCCCGTCTGGAGGAGCGCCCAGCTCGATCGCCTTTTCGATGTCTTCTGCAGCGAGTTCATCCTGACCCAAAGCGGTCCTGGCAACGGCGCGATTGCCTAATGCGTCAGAATTGCCTGGCTCCAACTCCAGCGACCGGTCTAGGTTGATTACCGCCTGCTCGAACATTCCCATGCTCAGATACGCGGTGCCGAGATTGAACTGGATGGTTGAGTTCTCCGGATCTAGCCACGCGGCTTCCTCGAAATCTCGCGCCGCCGCGTCGGGCTGCCCCAGTTGAGCCGATTTCAGTCCTCGGGCAAAGTATTCAGCCGACGTTGTTGGCTCTGTTGTCAATGATTGCCTGACCGTTGTGTGGAGAGATTTGCCACCGATTAAACTTTGCACCCACACCAAGACAAGGATAAGAGCCCGGGCATGAAACTAGCCATCATCGGTCAATCCGCTTTCGGAAAATCGGTACTGGAAGCATTGAACAACCTCGATGATCACGAAGTCGTCGGTGCGTTTGCCGCGCCAGACAGACGCAGAAGCCGCGAACCGTTGGCCAGCGCGGCTGAAGCCCTGGGTATCCCGTGTTGGCAGTTCGATCGAATGCGAGATCAAAAGTGCATCGACGCGTTTAGATCGCTCGATGCCGACCTGTGCGTCATGGCATACGTCACAGACATCGTGCCCGCGGAAATCATCGACGCACCTTCGCAAGGAACAATTCAGTACCATCCTTCTCTCTTGCCGCTCCACAGAGGCCCTAGTTCCATAAACTGGGCGGTGATTCATGGCGACACCGAAACCGGACTGTCGATATTCTGGCCGGACGAAGGGTTGGACACGGGACCGATCCTGATGCAGAAGCGTGTCGACATCGGTCCCGACGACACCGCGGGCTCGCTCTATTTCAACCACCTATATCCGATGGGTGTCGATTCGATCTTGGAATCCGTAGACCTAGTCAATCGCGGGGACGCACCACACATCGTACAAGACGAATCGAAGGCGACTTACGAAGGGTGGTGCGGATCGAATGACGCGCAAATCGACTGGTCTTCAGACGCTGGAACCGTCCATAACCTGATCCGTGGATGCGATCCCCAACCGGGCGCGTGGTCAACCTGGAACGATGAAAAGGTTGCTTTCTTCGGCTGCTCAATCGCAAACCGTGGTGATAGTGGACAGCAATCCGGGACGGTACTCGATACCGGCGATCAAGGTGTGACGATCGCGGTCGGTGGAGGCTCCTTGACGATCAAGCGGGTGCGCGTCGGCCGCGGCCCTAAATCTGCGGCGGGCGACATAGGGTTTTCAGTTGGAGACCGATTCAACTGACTCGGAACCAGTCGGACATCAACGCGGTGACGCGATCCGGTGCTTCGAGCTGAACGATGTGGCCGCAGTTGTCAATGATTTCTAATCGGGCGTCAGGAATCAGTTCGTTGGCGCGTTTGCTGTGACGCGTCGGGATTATCAGGTCGGAATCGCCCCATATCAGCAATGTTCTGGCTTTGATCCTAGACGCCATTTGTGGTTCAATGACATCTCGCTGACCCAAAATACTGGCAAAGCTTGTCAGACCTTGATGAAAAGTCTCGATACCGTTGTCGCGGTTGCCGACTTGGAAATGAAGCTCTTTCCACAACTCTCGCTCGTCCGAAGGCCCAGATTTCTGTGCTTCGAAATAATCGAAATAGATGTTTCGTGCGCGCCTTGACCCGTAATCTACGAATCTTTGCAGCGCCGGAACCGAAGCCAGACGAAGCACGAAGTTCAATCCGCGTCCGAATCCGGGCGAAGACAATAGGACTGCGCGCTTGAAACGATCTGGTGAACGCATCAGTGCGCCGAGCGATGCCAGAGCCCCCATCGAATGGCCAGCGATGTCGGCGGATTCGATTTCCATCAGGTCCATGATTCCCAGTATCACATCGGCGATCTGCTCTCTTGGACTGTGAATCCGATCGGGCATCCCGGATAGCCCAAACATTGGCACATCAGGGACAATGACGCGATGTTCGGCGGCCAATGCGGCGATCTGCCGATGCCATGCCGGGCCTCCGCTACCGGCGCCGTGGACCATCAGCACCGAAGGACCGGAACCGAATTCCATCACGTGCACGTTTTCGTAATCTCCCACCGATACGAAGGCACCTTCGTACCGCAAGTTTGAAAGCGACATTAAACGATCGCCGGCCGCGCGGACTCTCTTTATGCTGTCGTCGCCGACGAGCGAAACGGGCTGTAGTGCGTGATCCATGATCTAACCGTCGCCATTTCGGCGAGAACCGTTTATTCGTCACGTCTAAAATTGGGGTTCAATGTCATTATCCCTTACACAAACCGATCGGACGGCCGATTCCGATCGAACCCCAGTTGAATCGGTTTCCTCGTCAGATTCCATGCTCCTCGAAGCTGAAAACCTCTTGGAGTTCGACCGCGTTCGGGAGTTGTTGGCCGGGGAAGCCCGGTTTTACATGTCGAAAGAGATCGTCCGCGAATCTCGTCCTGCGCGCCATCCGGAAGACGTGATCCGTTTGCAGGATGAAACCGCGGAGGCGGTTGATCTCCTCAACAGCAAGGGCGACATCGGGTTGGCGGGCATGCGCGATCCGCGCGATCCTCTGCGCCGCGCCATGTTGGGCGGGATGCTGAACGGTTCAGAACTGCTATTGCTCTGCGCGATCTTTCAATCGATGTGGGTCGCCAGATCCACGGTGATGATGTTGGCGGAAGATGTCCCTAATCTTTGCGAAATGGCTTCTCAAATCCGCGATCTCCGAGAAGTCCGTTCCAGCATTGTGGACGCGCTCGCGGATTCCGGTGACGTCTTAGATACTGCTACGCCTCGGCTGGGACAACTAAGGGCGAAATCCCGGACCGCATATCAGCGGGCGATGCGCGTCATGGAAAACCTCGCGGGACGCGACAGTCTTAAGCCATACTTGCAGTCCGACGCGATTGCGTCGCGTGGTGATCGCTTGGTGTTGGAGGTCAAATCTTCGCATCGCATGTCCGTGCCCGGCATCGTTCATGACGTTTCTTCGAGCGGACAGACCGCTTTCATCGAACCATTCGCGGTGGTGGATGTGGCGAATGATTGGCGTGAAGCAGCGTACGAAGCCGAGAAGGAAGAGGAGCGCGTTCTCCGCAAACTGTCGCGATCGGTGGCAGTTCGTGGAGAAGACGCTCTCGCGTCGATGCAGGCGGCTGCAAGCCTTGATGCAGCTGTGGCGAGGGGTCGTTTGTCGTTAAAAATAGGCGGCGTGAGACCCAAAACTGGAGGGATCTCGTCTCCTGACGATAAGGGCGGCTTGATTTTGGTCGAAGCCCGTCATCCCCTGATCGGCGAAGATGTGGTCCCGATTTCGATGAACCTCGATGCGAAACGGCGTGGCCTCGTCATCACAGGCCCGAACACCGGCGGCAAAACGATCGCGCTCAAGACCTTGGGACTGATGGCGTTGATGCACCAATCAGGGATACAGATCCCGGCGCGTGAGGCTTCGGAATTACCGGTGTTCGACTGGGTGTTCGCGGACATCGGTGACGCCCAGAGCATTGATCGTTCGGTATCTACTTTCTCTTCGCACATGGAACGAGTAATTCGGATCATCGGGCAGGCGACCGATCGATCATTGGTGCTGCTGGACGAACTAGGAACGGGGACCGATCCTGAAGAGGGGTCCGCTCTGGCTCGAGCGATATTGGAGCGGTTAGTGAGCGATGGTGTTTGGACGTGTGTCACCACTCACCATCGTCCGGTATCGGAGTATGCCGCCACACACCAACATCTGGCGAACGCTTCCGTTGAACTCGACCCCGAATCTATGCTCCCAAACTATCGCCTCATCATGGGACTGCCCGGGCAGAGTTACGCGATGGAGGTCGCAAAGCGGCTGGGCTTGGAGGAGCCGATCGTCGAACATGCCGAATCGATGCTCGACCCGTTGCGTTCTCAAACTGAGAGCCTATTGAAGTCGTTGCAAACCGAGCGGGACCGTGTCCGCGAAGTTCAACAGCAAACCGCGGAAGATCGTGCTGAAGCCGAACGATTGCGGATCGAAGCGCAGTCAAATCTGGCCGAATCTGAACGGGAACGCGACAAAGCGATCGAAGAGGCGCGCGATCAGCTCAAACGTGAAGCCCAACGCGTGCGTCGCCAGTTGCGGCGATTGATGCGAGAGGCTCAACGGGAACAGACTTGGCAAGTGGCGAGACAGTCGGCTGCGGATATCGCGCGTGATGTTGGGAGTGAGGATTGGTTGGCGAGCGCCGACCGGCCAAGCCGTCGCGGCGGACGATCGCCATCAGACGATACGCCGGTGTTCAGCGTCGGCGATTCCGTGCGCGTTGAAAGCCTCGGCATAACCGGTGAGATCGTGGAGTTGGACCGAGACAATCGTGCTGTCGTACTTTCTGGAACGATGCGCTTCCAAGCGCGACCGCACATGATGACGCTCGTCAAAGCAGGGGCTGACGCCGAAGAAACCGAACGAACTCATGCACAGGCGCGTGTACAGCCCAAATTGGCGCATGTTGCTGACGCAGCAGGAGATCTCGACGTTCGCGGCTCGCGGGTCCATATGGTCGAATCGATGATCCCGCAGTTCATCGATAGGGCGTTCATGCAAGGACTGACCAGCGTTCGGATCATTCACGGCGAAGGTAGCGGAGCGCTGCGCCATGCTGTGCGCGACATTCTGGCCCGCGAGCCTCACGTAGAAACCTTCCAACCAGCACCACAGAACGCCGGAGGGAATGGCGTCACCGTCGCGATGCTGGAGTGAAGTTCAACGGCGAGATCAGCACGAAATGTTATCCTTAAGCGGTAGTGAAGTGCGGATTGGTGCGTATTCCCCGCCCCGTTGGTGCAGCGGCCTAGCACGTCGGCCTTTCAAGCCGGAGATCACGGGTTCGAATCCCGTACGGGGTACCAATCAGTCGTCCGAGTCGTTCGATTCTTCATGCACGTCTGGGTGTCTCAACGCAGAGTAGATGAGCCACACAGGTATCGCAGCGATTGCGATCCCCAAGACGACCACAAACGTCCACGGGCCCCAACCCAGAAGGTCGTGCAAAAGGTTGTTGATCCACTGCGCTAACGTCGGATCGACCGATTCTGAATGGTGCATGTGCACCGAATCGCGGGTATCGAGTTCGACGATAGGCAGATGCATCGTGCGTCAAGCGGCGGTTGCGCTCGCCGGCGCGTATCTGACCGAATACTTTTTCTCTTTGATCGTCAAGATCACGATGCCGGCTACGAGTAGCCACAACGCACCAGCTGCGAATGCAGGATCGTAGGTGCCCCACCGATCAAACGTCAATCCGAAGAGCAGGACGGCCGCGCCGCCTCCCATTTGGTGCGAGAAGTTGATCAACCCGCCCAGCATTCCGACGTTTCTTACGCCATAGACGTCGGCAGTCAATCCTGTCGTCAGTGGCACGGTTGCCAGCCACGAAGCTCCACCGATCAAAGCGAAAGCCCACATCGCCATGGCGCCCGGCAAGACGATCAACGTCACAAATGCCACTCCGCGGACCAGGTACACGAGGGCCAAAAGATAGTGCCGTTGAATGTAGTCCGAGAGCAGTCCGATGAGTACGACTCCACCAGCATTTATCCCCATGAGGATTCCGAAAGCCCATGCCGCGTCCGCTTGCGCAATGTCCTCGCTGATGGCCCAGCGCACGAAGTGGGTGGATATGCTCGCCGTGGTGATGCCGCATACGAAGTATCCGATCGAGAGCTGCCACATGGGCCAAGATTTGAATGATTCTGTCCAGCGCTCTGCGCCGAGCGGTCCACCTCGCATCAATGCTTGAGCGCGCGACCGCTGTTCGGCCGATGCGCGTTTGTCGGTCGATCTGATCTCGCCATCGGGCAACTGGCCCAGCTCGTCCGGACTGTTCCTAAGAATCAGCACGGATACTGGCACACCCAAAGCAAGGACGATAATCCCGGACACAACAAAGGTCGTCTGCCACGAGGTCGCCAACATGAGCTGCGCAAGAAACGGCACCATTACGAGCCCGCCGAGTGAACCTCCGGCGGCGACGACGCTCATGGCCATGCCGCGTTTGCGCTGGAACCATCGGGTGATGACGGCTCCAGACGTGCCGGGTGAGACTCCGCCGGCGAAAAAGGAGATGACGCCGCCGAAGAGCACCGCCAGCATCAGTACGCCTTCGATAAATGCCATCAGCAGATAAGCAATTCCGAGCACGATGGTGCTGATGACTACGATGACCTTTCCGCCATATCGGTCGACGATTTTGCCGAGTACCGGTTGCGAGACGCCGTTGATGATCCATCCGATCGCGGCGGCGACAGAGATATCGCCCGTCGTGACGCCCCATTCCCGCTCCCACGTGTCGACAAACACGCCGAAGCTTTGGCGAGTGCCCAAGACGAGGAACATGCCGAAGAACATCGCTCCGACCACGTTCCACCCGTAGAAACGTCGGCGAGAGCCGATTCTGGCGCGGCGAACGAGGCGATTAACGTCTAAAAAAGACATGAGGGAGCGCGGGGAGAAGCGATTATGCAAGTTTAACCGCGTGCGCCCACGAAAACGGTATGCGGGGGCGTTTCGTATCTCTTCACATAAGGGGACGTTTTACCTTGCTCAGTCGATTGCACTGCATGCGATGTGGCATCAAACTAAAATGCGAAGGTATCAATATCCCCCCGTCTAGCCATAAGTCTCGCCACCTTAGAGCATGAGGATGTCACCTTGACGAAAGTCACTGATTGGATCAAAAATCACAAGCCGCTCACAGCGATCATTGCCGCAATCATCATAGTTCCTGGTCTTGCGCTCGCGTGGTGGCTCGGTTCGCCGTTGTTTATTGACAAGACTGTCGATGAGGAGTTCCCGGCATTGATGAACGCCATCGTCCCGGAAGGGATGGAGATGGTTCAGGCTAACGCGACCATGGAAGCCGTGATGGATAACGAGACCATGGTCGAAGAGGAGATGATGGAGGCGATGGGTGCGATGCTGGCACCCGATGCGGTGAAGGTCGGACAGTTCCGCGACGGAGACAGTTTCCACAAAGGTAGCGGCAACGCCACGATTTGGGACTTAGGCACCGATGGATTCGTGCTGCGCTTCGAGGACTTCAACGTGATCAATGGTCCGGACCTGCGAGTCTTGCTGACTACGCATCCCGATCCGATGGGACGCGGCGATGTCCATGCCGACGACGTTACCTATGTTGAACTCGGCAAATTGAAGGGCAACATCGGCAACCAGAACTACCCCATTCCGGACGACGTCAACGTGGACGATCAACACAGCGTTGTCATTTACTGCAAACCGTTCCAAGTAGTATTTGCAGTAGCTCCGCTCTCACTCAACTGACACACTCACAGCCGTCATTCCCGCGCGTGCGGGAACCCACCAAAAGGAATCGCGCCGATGGGCAACAAATCCGCAGATGTCATCGTAGTCGGCTTAGGCGCCCACGGCAGCGCTTCCTCGTGGCAACTCGCGAAACGCGGCGTTAACGTTATCGGCTTCGACGCCTTCAAACCGCCGCACACGCTAGGTTCGAGTCACGGCGACACGCGCGTGATTCGACTTGTATACGCGGAACATCCTGATTACGTCCCGATTATGCGTCGGGGATACGAGGTCTGGCGCGAGTTGGAACAGGCGTTGGCAGACGATGGCGATTCCACTCAGTTGCTGCGCATCGTGGGCGGATTGACTGTCGGCACGGACGAAAGCGACAACATCACTGGTGTAAAACGAGCGGCGAAAGAGCATGACCTCGAGTTCGAGATAATCGATCCCTCAGAGATTCGTGCCCGTTGGCCGCAGTTTCAACCGCGGGACAACCAGATTGGCGGGTTCGATCCGCGATCGGGCGTGCTTTTCCCGGAGAAATGTGTTGGATCGCACTTGGAGCAAGCGAGGAAGGAAGGCGCGGACCTCCATTACAACGAACCGGTACGGCGATGGCATCCCGATGGTGAAGGCGTGCGAGTTTTCACCGATAGCGGTGAATACGTCGCCGATCAAATCGTCTTTTCAGCCGGAGCTTGGAACCCAGGATTTTTATCGAAGCTCAAATTGCCGTTGCGACTTGAGCGTCAAGTCCTTTTCTGGTTCCAACCGGCGAGTAGCCCAGAGCTTTTCGAACCGGAGAATTGTCCCAACCATTCGTGGGAATACAAACCGGGCAATGGCTTGTATGTTCAACCCGACTTCGGCGGTGGCGTGAAGACGGCATTCCACCACGGCGGTGAGATGTTCGATGAACCAGTCAATCTGGATCGAGCGGTTCGAGAAGAGGACGAGAGATCGCTCCGCCACGAGATTTCAGATATCCTTCCGCAGCTCAACGGACGAGTGCTGAAGTCCGCGGTATGTCTCTATACCGACACCCCCGACTATCACTTCTTGCTTGATTGGCATCCGGGGCATCGCAACGTAATCATCTGCAGCCCTTGTTCCGGTCACGGATTCAAGTTCTCCGCAGTGGTTGGAGAGATCGTCGCCGATATGGCCACGAAGGGTGATGCGGGTTACGATATGTCGTTGTTCAGCGTTGAACGACTGCTTTCGGAAGAATCCGTTTCTCAATGTCCCGACGACTAACCTAGAATCTACCGAGAGTGCGCAAAACCCCGTACTTGCCTCGAAGGCGGGGATCCAAATGCGCGGGGCGAAAGACCAGTCCAAGGACAGAATGAAATTGAGATCGGCAAGAAGGTATCTTCGCGGATTAATTGTTTTGACTGCCATCGCAGTTCCGCTGATTTTGGTCGCGTGTGGCGGAGAAGAGGTTGTTGAAGAGGTTCAAGAAACCGTGGAATGGAGTTATTCGGGTGAGGGCGCGCCCGCGAACTGGGCATCGCTTTCTCCCGATAACGAACGATGCGGCAGCGGTACACAACAATCGCCGATCGACGTCACCGGTTACCAACAAGGAAATCTCTCACCGCCGTTATCGTTCTCGTTCCGCAAAGAGGCCGAAGCGATATCCAACAACGGAACGTCGATCGCAGTCAACTATCCGACAGGAAACCGTCTCGGGTTCGGAGAACGGACTTACCAACTCGAGACCGTCACCCCTCGAACACCTAGCGAGCACCACATCGACGGCAAATCTTATCCCCTAGAGCTACAGCTCCTACACAGCCAGGTATTCGGCGACGTCGCCGTCATCTCCATGCTCTTCGACATCGGAGATGCAAACTCCCTCGTCCAAGAAATCATCGACAACGCGCCGTCTGAAGTCGGAAAAGCCGAAATCACCGGTGCGCTGAACGCACGGGGCTACATGACAAAGGATCTTGGGTACTACTCCTACAAGGGATCGATGACCACGCCCCCATGCGCTGAACCGGTCGACTGGTTCCTGATGCTCGAGATCGGAACTGTCTCACAGGAACAGGTGGACGCGTTGCAAGGACTGACGGGCCCAAACAACCGTCCCTTACAAGCAGCCACCGGACGTGAAATCTTCACGTCTGGCTCCCGCTCTGGGCCGTGACGTCGGCTTTGACCTCGACTTCGCGCGTCGTCATCGTCGGCGGCGGCGTCATTGGCTGCGCCACGGCCTACTATCTGACGCGCGCTGGTATTTCTGACGTATTAATCGTCGAACGGGATCATGTCGCGTCAGGCGCGAGCGGATATTCAGCCGGGATTCTGACGCCTTATTCAGGTTCCAACGATCCGGAATTACTCTCTCTTTCGGCGGCATCGTTGGAGCTGCACGCCGAATTGGCGGAAGATCTGCCAAGCGAAACCGGCATTGACCACGGTTATGACCTCAAGCCGTACCTGAGATGCGCATTCGGCGATGTCGGACACGCCGAAGCCCGGCAATTCTTACAAGATCGCAGGTCTGAAGGTCTCAACGCCCAATGGTTGAACGGTGACGAGGCGCGCGAAGTCTGCGACTGGTTGACCCCGGAAGTAGAGGGTGCATGTTTTACGGAGATTGAACCCACGGTGGACTCTCAGCTGCTCACCCTTTCACTCCTCAAGGCCGCTGAAGCCAAAGGGGCGCAAGTCACCGTAGCTGAGGTCAGCGGATTGTCCGACGATGGTATTGTGCTCGCCGATGGTTCACAGATCAATGCTGATGCCACAGTTTTGGCGATGGGGCCCTGGACGAACGAGGCGGGCGATTGGTTGGGCTACGAAGTCCCCGTCGTCCCCCAGAAGGGTGAACTGCTATACATGCATTTGCCCGTGGAAGAGGCCGAAGGTATTGAGCAAGACAGGCCGCCGGCGACGATGCACAACATGGATGAGGGTGGCGTGATTCTGACGCGCCGACTTTCCCGCACGGTATTGGGCGCGACCAAAGAGGATGGGAAAGGTTACGACCGGGAACCGTCGCGCTATGCATGGGAGTTCATCCTGCCCAAAGTTCAACGGCTGACCAATCGGATCACCAGCGAATCCGTCACCCATCACACCGCTTGTTTGCGACCAATGCCGACGGACGGCAAGCCGTATGTGGGCAAGGCTCCGGGCTCGGAGAACGTCTTCATTGCGTCCGGCCATTGGTCCGAGGGCGTCCACTACGCACCCCTAACTGGTAAAGCCGTTAGCGATTTAATCACGACCGGCGCGTCCGAGATCGATATCAGCGCGATTTCTGCGGACAGATTGGCAACGTGAACCCCATCTCCGAACGATAGCGCCGTAGTCCGAGTACAACCCGCCAAACGGAGGCATGCGCAGCGGGTTGACAGCGGTCAGTACGAGCTTGTCGTGAAGGACTTTGCGTCCACCCACGGCATCGACCGTTTCCGATCAACGCCGTTCGCTCGAACTCCGGCGCATAAATTTGGTGCCCGTACCTTTCAGATCACTTTCACCCATGGCAGTGAGAAATGAGGTGGCTGTGTTTCCATTCGTGTAGCTGACCCAAAGACTAGGAAAAACCGTTACGTATTCGTTTCGTGAAAATTGCGAAACTGTTAACAATGAGGCGTTCTTGTCTGACACGTGGGCGACCCCCAAGTCAAATTTCGTAACGCGCCTTAGAATCCTCTCCTGAAACCACGAATCGCTGATATCACCTCCACCGAACCGTTGGTGCGAACCCTTGCCCTGCCTACCTGAACGGAACGCAACTCAGACATGACAATCAACATCGCGCTAGTCGGCGCTGGCGGCATGGGGATGCGCCATGCCAATGGATACGTCGAGCTCAGGAAGTATTTCGACGACGTGAGGATCGTCGCCGTGTGCGACCCGCACGTCGACTCCGCTGAGGCTGTGGCCGCCGTTATTGCCGAAGGCACAGACGAGAGTCCTAAGGCATTTGCGAGCTTAAGTGACGCCATCGAATCGTCAGATGTTTCGCTCGACGCAGTCGACATCGTGACGAGCACGCCTACCCATCACGTCTTGGCGATCGAAGCGATGGAAGCCGGGCTCCACGTGATGGTCGAGAAACCGATGGGGCTTACCCTCACCGCTTGCCGAATGATGGCATCGTGCTCAGAACGCACCGGAAAAACTCTGTCGATCTCCGAGAATTTCCGTCGTGATCCGATGAACCGTTTGGCTAAGGCCCTGATCGAAGCGGGTGTGATCGGCAAGCCGTATTTCGCTCTGGACTTCAACGTCGGGAGTGCCGATCGCGGTGTAATGCACAGCACGGTTTGGCGCGCAAAACGGGATCAAGCAGGCGGCACGGTCCTCGACTCTGGAGTGCACAATGCCGATCTGCTGCTCTACTTGATGGGGCCTGCCGTACGCGTTTTCGCAGAGACCGATGTCAATGAACGTCAACGCGTTCTCCGGCCGATGTCGGTTCAGGCGCCTGGTTTGGCACGGATGTACGGACATCGCAGGGAAGCCGGGGGCGAAGAGTTAGGCGACATCGTCGAACAGGACGCGGTCGACACCGCGTTCGCATCAATCCGCTTCGCGTCTGGTGCCGCCGGCCAGATGATCATCACGGACACATCGTATGGATACAACCTAGGCGACTCGGTCGTAATTGGTAGCGAAGGGACGCTTTACCGGCCGCCCAGCCGCAGCGGGACAGGTCCGCGCATAGTGCGAGGCGACAGTACCGAGGTTAACGGAGACGAGTTGCTCGGTTTTGTCTCGGATTTCGAGCTCGATGACATCACATCTACGCTTTGGGATGGCGAAAGGAAGATGTCATCCTATGAGATGGACTTCCGCCAGATCGACTTCAAGATTCTGGCGATCGAGTACATGGACTTGGCACGTGCGGTAACGGAAGGCAAATTACCGGAGGTCGGCAGCGAAGAAGGTATGGCCGCGCTCGCGCTGGCATACAGCGTCATGGAATCGGGCGAGGCGCACCGAGCGGTGGAAATCAAAGATGTCGTAACCGGAAAGGTTCGACATTTCCAAGAAGAGATTGACCGCGTAGCCGGTATCGTCGAGTGCTGAGACGCACCGGATTCGCCGTCTTCGGCTACCGCGAGTACCGACTCTTCTGGATCGCCGCGGCGTTCTCGAACGTCGGAATGTGGACGCTAATCTACGGTCGACTTTGGTTGATGCGGACGCTCACGGATTCCGAGATTTTGCTTGGATCGTTGACTGCAGCGACCATGGCTCCGGTGATGATTTTCTCCGTTTGGGGCGGTGTCGTTGCGGACGCAGTAAACCGGTTGAGGTTGTTGAGATTCACGCGCCTTTTGTTCGCAGTGGCGGGTTTCGTTACGGCGGTGCTCATTGCGACGGACACCATTGAGGCGTGGCACTTGCTAACCATTGCCGCGGTCACAGGCGTCATGTTGTCGTTCGATATTCCGACGCGTGGCGCGATGGTGGCGTCATTAGTGCCAAGGGAGCAATTTCCGAGCGCGATATCGCTTTATTCCGTAGTTTTCGGAGGTGCGGCGATATTGGGCCCGTCGCTTTTCCATCCGCTAGTAACAGCCGTTGGGATGGAAGGGCTGTTTTTCATCGTCTCGGCATCCTATGTCCTGACTGTGTTGACGCTGATGTTGATGGATCACCGACTACATCAGGTGAGTTCTGAACCCGGAAGGTCGCTGTCACCAATCCGCGACAAAGTGGATTCCGCGATCGTGGCCGAACCTCCAGTCGTCCCGTTGACTTCCAAGGTCAAAGCGCGGGTTCGCGACATGGTTGAGGGAGTGAAATACGTCAGGCAAGAAACCGCGATCGCTTCGATCATCGGTTACGGCATCTTGATCGGCATCGTCGCAACGCCGATGGAAACGCTGATGCCTGTAGTGACCGAAGAGGTTTTTCTCGGCGACAGCGCCACGTACGGTCGGTTGCTGCTCGCCGTTGGCATCGGGGGTCTGATCGGCACGTTCACCGTCACCCTCATCGGAACGCGCTCGAAACCACCACTTTACATGGCGCTCGGCGGTGTTTCAGTCGGTGTGTGTTACATCGTTTTCGGCGCGATCGACGTTTTCATGTTCGCGTTGATCATCGTCGGCGCGATCGGCGGGTTATCCGTAGTTAAGGGCACGATGAGCACGACCGTTGTTCAGACGCTGACTACGGATGCGTTCTGAGGCCGCGTGATGAGCCTGATGAACTTTACTTGGGGCGCGCAGGCGGTAGGGGCGCTTTTGATGGGCACGTTAGCCGAACTGTGGGGTGCACCGTTTGCGTTTGTCGTTGCGGGAGTGATGGCGATAGTTGCGACATTGGCGGTTTGGCAGTTTGCGTTGAGGCGATTGTAGTGACCGACCTTCCGCCCTTGCCGATGAAATGTCGGTTTGATTGAACTGACTTTCTTCGAACATTTTGCAGTTGGGTGTAATCTCGCTTAAACTCATATGCGAGAAAATCGGCGTGTATCCATCTGGTCGAATACTCGGTGGGTCAAGCTGATAGGCAAACAGGCTAAAGGAGCGAGCTTTTGCATCCCTTTGCATATGAGGCCCCCGGGTCAATCGACGAAGCAGTCGCGTTGCTGGACAAGCATGGCGACCGAGCACGACCGATCGCCGGAGGGACGGACGTACTGGTACAGGCGCGGGCGAACAGGTGGGACCTCGACGCGATAGTCGACGTCAAAAACATTCCCGAGTTGACCGAGATCAGCCACTACCCGGACGGTAGCGTGGCGATCGGCGCGGCGGTACCGTGTTACCAGATCTACGAAGACCAGAAGATACGGGACAGCTTCCCGGGCATCATCGACGCCGTCGAGATGATAGGCGGCATCCAGATCCAATCCCGAGCGGCGTTGGGCGGCAACCTTTGCAACGCGTCGCCAAGTGCGGACGGCATCTGCCCGTTGATCGCGTATAGCGCGGTCTGCCACATCGCTGGACCAGGCGGCGAAGACAACCATCGAGATGTCGCCGTCGAAGACTTCTGCACGGGACCCGGTTCAAACGTCTTGGGCCGTGGCGAGATACTCGTTAGTCTCGTTCTCCCCAACCCCGGCGACAACTTTGGTGCTGCGTACGAGCGCTTCATCCCGCGCAACGAGATGGACATCGCGGTCGCGGGCTCGGGCGTGTCGGTCCGTTTGAATGCCGAAGGCGACACTTTTGAGGCCGCGCGCGTCGCACTGGCCGCAGTGGCACCGGTTCCCCTCGTGGTTCCGGCCGCCGCAGATGCTTTGGTTGGCAACTCGGTTAGCGACGACGTAATTGAAGCGGCAGCACGAGCCGCCGGCGATGCTGCATCTCCGATCAGCGACATGCGTGGAACCATCGCACAGCGCAAGCATCTTTCGACTGTGCTGACCCGACGAATGATCAACAAATCCGTAGAGCGAGCGAGAGGCTAGAAGCAGATGACAACCCAAATAACACCAGGACCATCTCGGGTCCACGTTCGGACGACCATCAATGGCAACGCGCACGAGTTTCTTGTGCCGCCCTACATGAGCCTGCTCGATACGCTACGAGAGATCGTCGGCCTGACCGGCACCAAAGAAGGATGTTTAGACGGCAACTGCGGCGCATGCACAGTCTCGCTTGACGGTCGCATCGTGGACTCTTGCTTGGTGCTGGGCGCCGAAATCGACGGCAAATCCGTCGAGACCGTCGAAGGAATGGCCACGCCCGAAGGATTGCATCCGCTGCAACAGGCGTTCCTAGAAGAGGCAGCGCTGCAGTGCGGCATCTGCACGCCCGGCTTCTTAGTCGCCGCCAAAGGTTTGCTCGACAACGAACCTGCGCCAGACGAACACCGAATTCGACATTGGCTCGCAGGAAACCTTTGCCGCTGCACCGGCTACGACAAGATCGTTCGAGCCGTGCAGAAGGCATCGGCAGAGATGTCGTAAAGACACGAATACGCAGCCGACCCGAGTGCGGACAAACGCCAAAGGTCGGCTGTTTCGTTAATTGATCGCCAACCACAATTAAGGGGACCCGAAAATGGTTGCAACATTTGAACCCAAGAGTGAATACAAGGTAATTGGCACTCGGCCGATTCGTCACGATGGTTTAGACAAGGTGACGGGCCGGGCCATCTACGGCGCGGACATCAAATTGCCGAGCATGATCTGGGGCGCGGTGCTGCGCAGCCCGCACGCCCATGCTCGAATCAAGTCAATCGACACGTCAGCGGCCGAGGCCATGGATGGCGTGCACGCGGTTGTAACGAATGCCGATCTGCCGGTTGCAGAAAACAAGATGGTTGACCTCGGCGAAGGTGCCACCAACTTGAAATGGGCGGTCGACAACATCCTCGCGAGCGACAAAGTCCTTTATGCCGGCCACGCGGTCGCTGGCGTCGCGGCCGTGGACCGTTATACCGCTGAGGAGGCAACGCGGGCGATCAAAGTCGAATACGAAGTGTTGAAGTCTGCAACGAATGTCGACGACACGATCGCTGACGACATGCCCGCAATCCTTGATGAGTTTGTCGGTTCGCCAGGCGCAGAAGATAGCGGCCACCCCAACCATGTGAAAGAGTTCACGCACGAGTTCGGTGATCCAGACGCCGCTTTGGCCGAAGCCGATCACGTCGTCGAAGGTGAGTTCAGCCTCGAGATGGTTCACCAGGGCTACATCGAGCCGCACAACGCCACCGCTGTCTGGGACGAAGACGGTCGATTGAAGATTTGGACCAGCACTCAAGGCGCGTTCACCGTCAGGCAGCAGGTGGCGGCCATTATGCAGATGGAAGAGTCCAAGATCCGTGTGACCCCGCTTGAAATCGGCGGCGGTTTCGGCGGCAAGATCCCGATCTATCTGGAACCAGTCGCCGCTACCTTGTCTCGCAAGGCCGGAAACGTTCCTGTGAAGATGATCATGGAGCGACGCTCCGTGTTCGAAGGAAGCGGACCTGCCGCCGGAGGCAAGATCCACCTGAAACTCGGCGCGACCAGCGACGGAAAACTCACCGCAGCAGACTCAGTGCTGAGAATGGAGGCCGGTGGTTACCCCGGTTCTTTGGTCGGCGCTTCAGGCATGTGCATCTACGCCTGCTACAACATCCCGAACATGCGCATCGTCGGTTACGACGTCTTGGTCAACAAACCCAAGGTCGCTGCATACCGCGCTCCGGGGTCACCTCAGGTTGCCTTCGCGATCGAAACGCTTGTCGACGACCTCTGTGAACAGGCAGGTTTCGATAAGTGGCAGTTCCGGCGCGACAACGCCGCCAAAGAAGGTACCCGACGCGGTGACGGACCCATCTTCCCGCGCATCGGGATGGAAGAGGTTCTCGACGCGGCCAAGGAGACCGACCACTGGAATTCGGATATCGGCGAAGCATCGCCTGGCCGGGTCCGTGGCCGAGGTTTCGCGAGCGGCTATTGGTTCAACGTCGGCCTACAATCGTCTGTCAACCTCTCGTTGAACGGCGACGGTACGGTCGAACTGGTTGAAGGCTCAACCGACATCGGTGGGACCCGAGCTTCCATCGCCATGCAGGCGGCGGAAACCCTTGGCATCTCCGCCGAAGACGTCAACCCGACAGTCGTAGACACCGATACCGTCGGCTTCACGGCCGTCACGGGCGGCAGTCGCGTGACATACGCAACCGGTTACGCCGCTTACAACGCGGCGATCGAGATGATCGACAAACTCAAGGTCCGAGCATCGAGGCTCTGGAGCATCGACGAAGAGGACGTGCAGTTCGAAGACGGCGTCTTCTCCTCCAAGTCCGACTCCGAGTTGAGCATCGGGTTTAAGGATCTCGCCGGAAAACTCGACGACACCGGCGGTCCAGTTACATCAACCGGCAGCGTCGACCTCGAAGCAGCGGGTGGGGCCTACGGCACCCACATCTGCGACTTGGAGATTGACCCTGAAACCGGCAAGACCGACGTTGTTCGCTACACCATCGTTCAAGACGCCGGACGGGCGATTCACCCGTCTTACGTCGAAGGACAGATGCAAGGTGGAGCGGCGCAAGGCATCGGCTGGGCGTTGAACGAGGAGTACTACATGGGCGACGACGGCGTAATGTCGAATTCGTCCTACCTCGACTACCGCATGCCGACGTCGCTCGACCTCCCGAGCATCGAGACGGTGATCGTCGAAGTGCCGAACCCGGTACACCCGTATGGTGTCCGGGGCGTTGGGGAAGTTCCGATCGTGCCCCCGGTTCCGGCGGTTGGCAACGCGATCAACGACGCCATCGGTATCCGTCTACGGGAAACTCCGATGAACGCCGGCAGGATCGTCAGCGCGCTCGAATCTGAGAACGGTTCGTAACGACCTTCATTCTCTCGGATGAACCAACTCCCCCTACGCGATGTAGGGGGAGTTTTGGGTTGTTGACGCGTTCGTCAATCGAAATTCTGCGAATTGCACAGCTGATGTAGGTCATGTGAAGTCCGACTTTCGGCGGGTTGCGGTTGTTTATAATTTCGGTAAGGGCAAACCCTCTGAAATCGCACACGGATCGAAATCGCAACATAGAACCCTGTCATCTCCAACGGCGTATCACCCTAACGTTGACGTGATCCAATCGCGGTAATCGCCCGAATTTTCTCTACATGTCGAACTCCCCACAAGCATCAGCCACCGACAAAGGCTCGGACGAATCGCTGATGTATCGCCCGCCCGAACGTGACGAGGAACCCGAAGTCACGCTCGGCGACATCATGGACCGGATCAAGGAAGCTTTTGCTGGTATTCCAGGTTTCGGTGGCGGCGGTGAATCTAGCCGCAACGACGGTGAAAGCCGTGGCGGCAGCGCATCCGGTAGAGGCGGCGCAGTAGTCCTCGCCCTCATCCCTATCGCCGCAATCGCATGGTTAGCAACTGGCGTCTACACAGTAGGCCCTGAAGAACAAGCCGCGCTTCGCACATTCGGAAGATTCGTAGCGATCGCCGATCAAGGTCTTCACTGGCACTGGCCGGGTCCCATTGGGACACGCAACGTTGTGCAAGTCACGACAACGCGAAGACTTGAACTTGGTTTCCGTAGCGCCGCCAACGGCTCCAGCACCACTCCAGTCCAAAGCGAGTCTGAGATGATCACCGGCGACGAGAACATCGTCGACGTGCAGATGGTTGTCCAGTACCGCATCTCGAACCTCCGCAACTTCCTATTCGAAGTCGACGACCCAGGCGACCCTGATCGACAGATTTCACCGGGCTTGCCCGAAGGCGAAACGTTGCGCGACATCGCCGAAACCGCCGTCAGACAGGTGGTAGGCGCACGCAATATCGACGACGTGTTGACGACCGAGAAGGAGCAGGTGCAGGCCAGCATCTTAGAGAAGATGCGAGAACTGGCCCGCGATTACAACACCGGTATCGACGTTCTTCAAGTCTTGCTGCAAAACGTCAACCCGCCCGCCGAAGTCCAAGACGCCTTCGAAGACGTTGTCAGGGCTCGCGAAGACCGGGAACGGGACATCAACTTGGCGGAGGCATACAAAGCCGCGCAGATCCCGCAAGCGACCGGTTCGGCAGCCCAGATCGTGGAAGAGGCCGACGGTTTCAAACGAGGTCGTATCGAGCGCGCGCGTGGTGAGGCCGAAGGATTTAAGGCCATCTTAGCGGGTTACGAAGAATCTCCTAACGTCACCCGAACGCGGCTCTACCTCGAGGCCGTGGAACGTATCCTCGCCGGCAAATCGAAGATCGTCCTTCCTTCTGGTTCAGACCCGTTGCCGCTACTGCCGCTTGACAGCCTCGGCACGCTTTCGAGAGGAACGACAAGCGGCGCAGCTACGACAGGCGGAGGTCAGTAAACCATGCCTCGCCTGATCATCACCATAGTCATCATCATCGTTGCGGCGTTCATACTGATCCCGCAAGCCCTCTTCACCGTCGACGAGACACAACTCGCAATCGTCACTCGCTTCGGCGAATTCCAACGCGACTACCGGAGCCCTGGACTTTACGTCAAGCAACCTTTCGTCGAGACCGTCCGTAAGATGGACAGCCGTCTGCTTCGAGTCGACGCGCAACCGGCTTCGCTACTGACATCTGACAAGCGCAACCTCGTTATCGACGCCTACGCCAGATACCGCATCGTCGACCCGCTCAAGTTCTTCCAGCGGCTCCAAACCGAAGGGCAAGCCGTCTCCCGCGTTTCCGACATTGTCAACTCACAACTCCGCCGAGAAGTCGCTCTCGACACCCAGTCGGAAGTCATCTCCGAAACCCGCGAGCAGGTCATGCGCCGCATCGCCGAGGCCAGCAACCGGTCCGAGATCAGTCGCGATAACGCGATGAGCCTCTTCAACAACAACGTTCGCGACCCTCGACTTACGATCCTAGTCACCGAGATCAGCGACGAAGGAATAGCTACACGAGGCAGACCGCCGACCAACGAGGAGTTGGACGCGTTGAGCCGAGAGGCACAACCCGCAGTCCTAGGTAACGCTACGGTCGCTTACTTCCAGCCGCTCGTCGACGAACTCGGCATCGAAATCGTAGACGTCCGCATCAAACGGGCCGACTTCCCGACCGAGATCGAGAACTCCGTCTTCGCCCGCATGAGAGCCGAGCGTGCCCGAATCGCCGAAGGTCTTCGAGCAGAAGGTACCCAAAGAGACCGCGAGATCCGAGCCGAAGTCGACCGCGACGTCCAAATCATCCTAGAGTCTGCAAACGGTACCGCCGCACAACTCCGCGGCGAGGCCGAAGAAGAAGCCATCAAGATCCTAGCCGAAGCCCTCGAACTCGCACCCGAATTCTACGAGTTCCGCCGCTCACTAGAGACCTACGAGAAGATCTTGGACGACAAAGCGCTCATAGTTCTAGAGAGCGACGCTGATCTGTTCAAGTACCTGCAACAGGCGCAGGCGGTGGAAGACGGCGAGTAGGCGGACGTCGCTACATCCGGATTGTCTGCGCGACAATTCCCGTCGCGCCTAAGTCAAACCATTGCGAAAGTTGGGCTAACGGTTGTTTCCCGAATGGTTTGTGACCGTAACCGACTTTGTTGAAGCGGAGATTCCGGCCCCAATATAATCCGACTTACTTGAACCGCGCACCTCAGTTTCGACCAAAGATTGGATAACCGCCCAACATCCATAGACTTATTCGCGGGTTGCGGTGGGATGTCATTGGGATTCGAGCGAGCGGGTTTCGATACACTCGCGGCGATCGACAACGACCCGAAGGCAATCGAGGTGCTTCGTGCGAATCTGCGTTGCGTTAAACACGTATTTTGCGAAGACCTAACCAAGTTGGAGCCGTCCGAATTTGAACTTCGAACCGGTATTTCAAGCGTCGATACCATAATCGGCGGTCCACCTTGTCAGGGTTTTAGCGTCGTGAGGCAACGCGATGGCGCCAACAATGGCTCTAGACTGGTCAATGACAGTCGGCGAACTCTCTACCAAATTTTTCTGTCTTACGTTGAGCACTATCGTCCGGCGCTATTTGTGATGGAAAATGTGTTAGGGATGCGGAGCGCGGAAGGCGGATTGCACTACGGCAACATGATCAAATCTAGCCGTGAAATTGGGTATGAAATAGATTCGTTGGTCATCCAAGCGTCCCAATTCGGCGTCCCACAAAGCCGTAGGCGCCTTCTGTTCATCGGTTCGAGAAGTGACTATGTCGATGCTGCAAGGCGGATGATTTCCGAAGTGTCCGTTGCGGATGCGGCTGAATCCGTGTCTTTGTGGGAGGCGATTGGTGATCTTCCACCGTTAGTTGCAGGAGAAGGTCAAGACCCTGCGAGTTTCAATCATGAGAGGCGGGAAGCACATAGAACGATTTATCCAAAGAGCATATTCAGTCGTAAAATAAAAGATAGTGATATTTTGACAGCCCATATCGCCAGACCGCACAACGATAGGGATCTCAGGGATTTTTCCCGACTAAGAGAAGGGGAAACTTCAAAACAGGCACTGGACAGGGGTGAAAAAATGGAATTCCCATATAATCGAAAAGTTTTCACCGACAAATATACGCGGTTGTCTAAAGAACGACCAAGCCGTTCCATACTGGCACACATGAGCAAAGACGGACTAATGTACATACATCCCGATCAATTGCGTTCACTTACGCCGCGAGAAGCCGCGCGTCTCCAGACTTTTCCAGACAGTTTTCAGTTCCCCGTCGCACGCACCCACCAATACAGGTTGATCGGTAATGCCGTGCCACCATTGCTGGCTGAGTTCATAGCGCAGCGTTTAGTGACGTTGTTCAACGATTCGGAGGCAACACGGCATGTGGCAATTCACTAAACACATCCCCAGCCAACCGATTCGCGATCCCATCGAGGGCGAATTCTTCCGAGAAGAGGACGATGAAAGGACAGCGAAGCACCTTGTACGCGAATCGATCCAGAACTCGTTAGACGCCAAGATAGACGGTGAGCAGGTCAAAGTCAGGTTTACTTTTGGCGAGCTCTCCGATGTTCCGTCGTTCAGACTGTACGCTGGGTTGAAGCGTCACCTCGAAGCGCCTAGGAACGGTCTGAACAATCCCCCTGGGCCCGAAGACGGCGTGAGATTCCTCGCCATTGAAGATTTTGGGACCTATGGATTGACCGGCGATACGACTCAGATCGCCGACACAGACACCGAAGAAGAAAACCGTTTTTACTATTTTTGGCGCAACGTCGCACGGACCGGGAAGGCAAAAGGCACGCTAGGAACTTGGGGACTCGGAAAAACCGTGTTTCCTGCGTCGAGTCGTATAAACACGTTTCTAGGCCTTACCAATCGATTCGGAGAGACAGAATCCCACTTGATGGGTATGTCCGTAATCAAGTCCCATCAAGTTGGAGGTATCCAGTACGAACCCTATGGCTACTACGCTCGATGGTCTGAAAACACTCCGCATCCCATTGTCGACACTGATGCAATTCGGGAGTTCGGGAGGAATTTCCACATCGAACGTCAGACAGGTCAGTCGGGTTTCTCTGTCGTAATCCCGCATATCGTTCAAGAATTCACCGTGGAAATGCTGCGGCGCGAAGTGACTGAACACTACTTTTGGCCAATCCTCAAGGGAGATTTGGTTGTAGAGATACAGGAGGATGTGTCGACCGAGCCGGAACACTACATCGATCGAGAATACCTAATTTCTGAGACTCGCCGTTCCGGCAAGGCAAGCTCAAACCGAGAGTTATCCGACACTATTGGCCTAGGTTTATGGGCGTCAAGCGATCCGAAACCGCACGCCAGAGTCCTCCAACCTTTGCGCGGTCCAGCAGCCGAATGGGAAAACGCAACTTGGTCGCCAAAGGGTCTCGATTCGTTGATCAAATGTGTTGAAAACAATGAACCATTTGCTGTTCGGATTGGCGTGACGCTAAAGGATCATTTGGGAAGAGCCCAGACCCAATTCGCCAATATGTATGTCAAGCCAGTTAGTTATGTAGGTCAGAGAAACTCGTATTTTTGTCGTCAAGGAATCAATGTCTCAAACGCATGCGGTACGAACCCGGCGAGATTCGTTTGCTTGATCGTAGTTGAGAGAGGTGAACTGGCGGCGCTACTGAGCTCGTCTGAGAACCCGTCTCATACAACCTTCGAAATGACCGACGCATTGCGCGATGACTACCCCTTTGGGAC